>NZ_QZWE01000065.1:0-2919 GCF_003602035.1 Halococcus sp. IIIV-5B
CGGGGCGGTGGCGGAGTGGGGCGGGAGAGTTAGTGGTTGTTCCGCGAACGAGCGGAGCGAGTGAGCGGGCGCGAGGACGACCGTAGGGAGTCCGATGCGCTTTTGATCCACATTTTGCCAGCGAGTGAGCCGAAGGCGAACGAGCGCAGCAAAAGGTGGGGATGCGAAAGGTGGGGATCTAGGCCTCGGGCTCGATGTAGATCTTCCGCACCTGGGGGTTGGCTTCGCGGAGCGCGTCCTCGATATCGGTGATTCGCTCGTCGATCGTGGTGGTGTCGAGGCGGGGGTCGAACTCGACGTCGCCGGTCACGATGACCTCCTCGGGGCCGAAGTACACGGTTCTGAAGTCCTCGATCCGGTCGACGCCGGTCCAGCCGGCGACCACGCGCCGGAGTTCGCGTTCCTCGTTCGCGGGCAGGCTCTCGCCCATGAGGAGGCGTTTGTTCTCCCAGGCGAGCGCGAGCGCGAAGCCCATCAGGAGGATCCCGATCAACAGTGCGGAGACGGCATCGAAGATCGGGTTGCCGGTCACCCGCGAGAGGTAGACCCCGAACAGCGCGATGCCCGCGCCGGCGACGGCGATGGTGTCCTCGGTGAAGGCGGTGAGGGTGGTGACGTCGCTGGTCTTCCGGAACGCCTCGCGGAAGCTCTCCCAGCCGTGCTCCTCGCGCTGGCGCTCCATCTCGAGGTAGGCCTTCCGGAGGGCGTAGGCCTCGAAGAGGATCGCGCCGATGAGGACGGCGTAGTTGACCCAGACGCCGGGGATCTCGATCCCGATCAACGGGAGGACGGTGGTTCCCTCGCCGGGTGCGTGGGGATGCACGATGGCGTCGTAGCCGTGGCGGGCGCTCTCCCAGCCCGCGATGCCGAACAGGAGCACCGAGACGAGGAAGCTATAGAAGAACTGGGCCTTCCCGTAGCCGAACGGGTGCTGGCGGTCGGCGTCCTTGCCGGCGTAGCGGATCCCGATGAGGAGGAATATCTGGTTGCCGGTGTCGGAGATCGAGTGGTAGGTCTCCGAGAGCATCGCGGCGCTCCCGGTGATGAGGAAACCGACGAACTTCAGGATCGCGATGGCGGCGTTGGCGATGAGGGCGGCGATGACGACGGACCTGCTTTCTGCCATGACTCGTGACGCGCGCGTTCGCCAAAAGGCTCTTTCGTAGCGGGGATGACCGGACCGGTTCGGAGCGCGCTACGCTTCGGGTTCGATGTACGCGTTCCGGATCTGTGGGTTGGTCTCCATGAGCGCGTCGTTGATGGCGCTGATGCGGTCGTCGATCGTGGTGGTGTCGAGGTCGCGGTCGAACGCCACGTCGGCGGCGAGGATGACCTCCTCCGGACCGAAGTAGACCGTCTTGAAGTCGACGATCCGGTCGACACCGTTCCAGTCGGCGACGAGCTCGCGGAGACGGCGTTCTTCGGACGCCGGGAGGCTCTCACCCAGGAGGAGACGCTTGTTCTGCCAGGCGAGCGCGGCCGCGAAGCCCATCAGGAGGATCCCGATCACGAGGGCGGCGGCTCCGTCGTACATCACGTTGCCCGTCTGCTCGGTGAGGTAGATCCCGACCATCCCGATCGCCGCCGCGGCGAGCGCGAGCGAGTCCTCGGTCAACGCGGTCAGCGTCGTCACGTCGCTGGTCTTCTGAAAGGCCTCCCGGAGACCGCTCCAGTTGTGCTCGTCGATCTGGCGTTTCATCTCGGCGTAGGCCTTCTTCAGTGCGTAGAGCTCGAAGAGGATCGCGAGCGACAGCACGAGGTAGCTGATCTGTGCGCCCGAGAGCGTGACGTCGATCACCGGGAGCGTGGCGTTGCTGATGTGGAAGGTGCTCTCGCCGAAGATCGTCTCGTAACCCTTCCGCGCGCTCTCGATCCCCGCGACGCCGAACAGGAGAACGGAGACGAGAAAGCTGTAGAAGAACTGTGACTTGCCGTAGCCGAAGGGGTGTCGCTGGTCGGCGCGCTTCTTCGAGTACCGGATCCCGATGAGGAGGAAGACCTGGTTGCCGGTGTCGGAGACCGACTGGTAGGTCTCCGAGAGCATCGCGGCGCTTCCGGTGAGGAGATAGCCGATGAATTTCAGAATGGCGATGGCACCGTTGGCGATGAGGGCGGCGACGACGACGGACTTGCTCTCGGCCATTGTCCGTGACGCGCGCCTCCGCACAAAGGCTCTTTCGCCTACTCCCGGCCGCGTCGGCTCCCTCGCCCCGAACGGCGTTCAGTCGGCGCAGATGTCGACGAAGTTCCGGAGGATCCGGAGCCCCGTCTCGCCCGACTTCTCGGGGTGGAACTGGGTGCCGAAGACCGTCCCCGACTCGTCGGCGACGATGCTCGGGAAGTCGTGGCCGTAGTCGGTGGTGGCGACCACCGCCCCCTGGTCTTCGGGGTCGGCGTAGTAGGAGTGGACGAAGTAGGCGTGCTCCCCGTCCACGCCCTCGACCAGCGGGTGGTCGCGCTGGATGTCGAGTTCGTTCCAGCCCATGTGCGGCACCTTCAGGTCGCCGTCGAACCGACGGTTCCGACCGGGAACCAGGTCGAGGCCCTCGACGTCGCCCTCGCCCGCGTGGTCGGCCTCCTCGCTCGTGGTGAGGAGCATCTGCATCCCGAGACAGATCCCGAACACCGGGGTCCCGCTCTCGGCGGCGTCGAGCAACGGTTGGCGGTAGGGGTCGGCGTTCTCGACGCCCTCCCGGAACGCGCCCACGCCGGGGAGGACGATGCCGTCACACTCGGCGAACGCGTCCGGGTCGTCGGTGATCTCGACGGCGGCCCCGGCGCGTTCGAGGCCGCGCGTTACGCTCCGGAGGTTGCCGAGGCCGTAGTCGACCACGACCACGTCGGCCGTCGTGGTTCGCTGTGCTTCGAGGCTCACGGTCGTGCTTCGGACGGCCGGCGCAAAGCGTTTGCGCTAAAACC
>NZ_QZWE01000066.1:0-2561 GCF_003602035.1 Halococcus sp. IIIV-5B
GTGTCGATGCAGCCGACGAAGGGCGTGATGGTCGGGGTCGAGGGCGTCGAGGTGAGCCCCGTTCTGAACCGCTGCCGCTCGCCCGCCGACGGCGACCTCGTGGTCCCACACCACGACGAGGTGGTGCTCGGCACCACGAGCGTCGCGGTCGACGACCCGGACGAGTACTCGCGGGAGGACGAAGCGGTCGACCGGATGGTCGCCGAGTGCGCCGCGATGGTGCCCGCGCTCGAAAACCGGGACCCGGACAGAACCTACTGGGGTGTCAGACCGCTCTACGCACCGGACGAGGACGAACGCGACGGTGCGCGGTCGATCTCGCGCGGCTTCTTCCTGCTCGACCACGCGGACGACGGCGTCGGGGGGTTCTCGAGCATCGTCGGCGGGAAGCTGACCACTCACCGTCGGATGGCCGAGGCGGTCGCCGACCACGTCTGCGACGCGCTCGGCGTCGACGAGACGTGTCGAACCGCCGACGAACCGCTCCCCGGCCACGACGACCTCGCGGAACTCGACGACCTCGTCGACGAGTACGTGACCGACTCGCCCGCCGACAGCGACCTCAGGGACTGACGACGGCGCGGGGCCTCGGGACCGGGAGTCGAACCGGACTGCGTGTCGTCGACCACGGGTGCCGACAGGCGGTAGCGACCCGCCGCCGGCAGGTGGTTTCGCCAGACGCTACCGACCACGTTATCGTCTCACGGCACGTCCTTCCCTTTGAGGGGTACGTTACCAATTGTCAGATTCGAAGCAATCGGATGGCCACGCGTTTCGACCGACCGACGAGGAGGAGGACGTCGAGACCGTTCGCCCGTCCGACGACCTCGGTGTCCCCGAGGACCGTCTCTCGCGCCGCGCGTGGAAACGGGCGTGTGCGTCGTGTGAGACGCTCGTTCCGGTCGGCAACTACTGTATCGAATGCGGGGTTTCGCTGACCGAGGAGTAGTACGGCGCGAGTGTAGCCACAGTAGATAGCGGCCGTCATCGAGAGCCCGCCCGGCTTCGACGGATTGAGGGTTCGGGCCGTCCCAGACCGGTCATGACCACCCTCGAGATCGTCGGCGGTCAGGTGCTTCGCCCGGACATGACCGTCGAGCACGCGGACGTGCTCGCGGACCGGAAGACGGGCGAGATACGCGCGGTCGGCGACGTTCCGGCGGGCGACGAATCGCTGGACGCCAGCGGTGGGCTCGTTATTCCTGGATTGGTCAACGCCCACACCCACGTCGCGATGACGCTGTTGCGGGGCTACGCCGACGACGAACCGCTCGAAACCTGGCTGCAGGAGGACGTCTGGCCGGTCGAGGCCACCCTCGAACCCGCGGACGTCCGGGCGGGGGTCGAACTCGGGCTGGTCGAGATGATCGAGACCGGGACGACCGGCTTCTGCGATATGTACTTCGACGTCGCCGAGACCGTGGCCGCGGTCGAGGAAGCGGGCCTCCGCGCCCGCGTCGGCCACGGCATCGTCACCGTCGGGAAGAACGGGGACGAAGCCCGGGCGGACTTCGAGGAGGGGCTGCGCGTGGCCCGCGAGTTCGACGGCGCGGCGGATGGGAGGATCTCGACGGCGTTCATGCCCCACAGCCTCACCACCGTCGACGCCGACGAACTCGACGAGTTCGTGCCGGAGGCGCGCGAGGCGGGCGTTCCGGTCCACCTCCACGCCAACGAGACGACCGGCGAGGTCGAGCCCATCGTCGACGAGCACGGAAAACGCCCGCTCGAATACGCCGTCGACCACGGTCTGCTCGAACCCGAGGACTTCGTCGCCCACGGCGTCCACGTCGACGAGCGCGAGGTCGACCTGCTCGCCGAGCGGGGTGCGGGCGTGGTCCACTGTCCGGCCTCGAACATGAAGCTCGCGAGCGGGATCGCGCCGGTGCAGGACCTCCTCGATGCGGGTGTCACGGTCGGGCTGGGGACCGATGGGGCGGCCTCGAACAACGACCTCGACATGTTCAACGAGCTCCGCGACGCCGCGATGGTCGGCAAACTCGCCGCCGACGACGCGAGCGCGGTCGACGCCCCGAACGCGGTCGGGATGGCGACGGCGGGGAGCGCCGCCGTCGCGGGCTTCGATTCCGGCCGGATCGAGGCGGGTGCGAACGCCGACCTCGCCGTCCTCGACCTCGACGCGACCCACTTCACGCCCCACCACGACCTCGTGAGCCACCTCGCCTACGCCGCGTCGGGGACCGACGTTCGACACACGGTCTGCGATGGCGAGGTCCTGATGCGCGACCGCGAGGTCCTGACGCTCGACGTGGACGAAGTCCGTGAAACGGCCGAGCGCCACGCCGCGGCCGTCGTCGAGCGCGCCGAGTAAGGAAGTTATTCGCGGTCGCCGACGAGCCGCGCGCCGACCGCCGCGAGACCCGCGAGCGTGGCGACGACGCCGAACCCCGGTCCGTTCGAGCTGGTGGTCTCGTTACTGCCGCCGCCCGTTGCGCTGGTCCCGGCGGTGCCCCCATCGCTCGTGGCCCCGGATCCGCCGCCCGCCGCGGTCGCTCCACCCGCCGTCCCGGCTCCGCCGGTCGCCGCGCCCCCCGTCCCCA
>NZ_QZWE01000067.1:0-1316 GCF_003602035.1 Halococcus sp. IIIV-5B
CACCGACGTCGGCGGGTCGGGGGTGGCGTTCCAGGCCACCCGCGAGTACCGACCGGGCGACCCCCTCTCGCGGGTCGACTGGAACCGGCTGGCGAAGACCGGCGACCTCTCGACCGTCGACCTCCGCGAGGAACGCGCCGCCGCGGTCGTCCTCCTCGTCGACGCCCGTGAGGCGGCCTATCGCGCGCCGGGGCCGGAGGCGGAGTCGGCGGTCTCGCGGTCGGTGCGGGCCGCCGGCGCGCTCTACGTCGGCCTCACGAACGCGGAGAACCCCACGGGTCTCGCGGCGCTCTCGCCCGACCCCTACTGGATCGCGCCCGGATCGGGACCGACCCATCGCGCGCAGGTCCGCGAGCGCGCTCACCCCCCGCCACCGTCCGGTCCTGCGGACCGTCTCGTCCTCCAGTGCCACCTCCTCGCGACCGGCGGTCGAACGCCGGGTCCGACCCGTGTTCATTGCTCGTGCTCCCGGTCGGCGATCCGCGCGAGCGCGTCGATGGCGTGGCGTGCCCGTCGACGTGGGCTTGGCTCGCCGCTGAACGCCGCCCGAAGGCGCTCTTCGAGGGGAACGTCCGACGCGTGCGCCTCGGCGAAGAACGCCGCGGCGTGGGGGTCGTCGGTCCAGGTCCCCGCGGCGAGGCGCTCACGGGCCGTCGCCTCGCTCTCGCCGTCGCGGACCAGCACCGCCACCGCGAGTTCGTCGAGACGGTCGCGAATCGAGCGACGCTCCCCGATGCCGAACCGGCGACCCCGCGAACCGAGCGCGTCGAGTTGGCGGTCGAGTTCGGCACCCGGTGTCGGGACGGACAGCGGCCGTTCGGGCGTCGGCGGTTCGGTCCGCTGCTCGTCGGTGGTCGCGCGTTCGTAGACCGCCGCCGCGCCCGCGAGCCCCGCGACCACCCCGACGAGCGTGAGCAGGCTCGGCGTGACTCCGACCGCGAGTGAGGGCGCGACCACGACCGCGAGGCCAGCGAGCACGCAGCCGATGCCGACCGCCACACCGAGTCCTCGCCAGTTCACGGCCCCTCCGCGTAGGTCTCCTCGATACGTCTGAGCGCGCTCGTCGCCCGTCGCTCGCGCTCGTCGGTCACCCGCTCGTCGCCGTACCGAACCCGCGTGAAGAGGTCGGTGAGTTCGTCGACGTCTCGCCCCCGCATCCCGGCCTCGGTCGCCGCACGCGCGAACTCGCCCGGCGTGCTCGATTCGGGACGCGCCACGTCGAGGTGGTCGGTCATCTCGCGCCACGCGCGGTAGACCCCGTTTTCGAGCCCCGCGTCGTGCTCGATCCGGTCGGCCGCCCGCCCCGCCGCTCGACC
>NZ_QZWE01000068.1:0-1101 GCF_003602035.1 Halococcus sp. IIIV-5B
ATCAAGGTCGGTGTCCTGCTGCCGACGACGGGCGACCTCGCCTCGGTCGGTCAGCCGATCCAGCAGGGGGCCTTGTTGCCGGCCCGCCAGCTGAGTAGCTCGAACCTCGGCTTCACGATCGACACCCAGACCGAGGACACCCAGACCGACCCGCAAGCCGGCATCACCGCGGCGCAGTCGCTGGTCGACGGTGGCTACCCCTCGATAACCGGTGCGGCTTCCTCCGAGACGACGATCCAGGTGGCCCAGGAGGTCGCGATCCCGAACCAGGTCGTGCTGGTCTCGCCGTCGAGCACCTCGCCCGACATCACCGACCTCCAGGACAACGGCTACGTCTATCGGACACCGCCCTCGGACGCCCTCCAGGGGCAGGTGCTGGCACAGGTGGCGAACGAACGCGTCGACGCCTCGACGGTGTCGGTGATGTACGTCAACAACTCCTACGGCCAGGCGCTCGCCGACAGCTTCGTCCAGGCCTTCGGGGAGGGGAACGTGCCGGCGCAGGTCTCCTTCGAGAAGGCCCAGTCCTCCTACACCTCGAAGCTCCAGCAGGCGATGTCGTCGAGCCCCGACGGCCTCCTCGTGATCGGCTACCCCGAGAGCGGCAACCAGCTCTTCCGGGATTACTACTCGAACTACAGCCGCGACACGACCATCATGGTGACCGACGGGCTGCGTGACCCCGAGCTCCCGGGCAACGTCGGCCAGTCGATGACGAACGTGATCGGCACCGCACCGCTCGCCGCGGGGCCCGCCCAGGAGTTCTTCACCAACGCCTTCCAGGAACAGTACGGCAACGAACCCGGCGTGTTCACCTCACAGGCCTACGACGCCACCGCGGTCCAGATCCTCGCCAACGCCGCCGCGGGCGAGAACAGCGGTCCGGCGGTCCAGGAGAACGTCGCGGCCGTCGCCAACCCCGGCGGAACGGCCGTCGGCCCCGAGAACCTCGCGGAGGGGGTTCGGATGGCCGCCAACGGCGAGGAGATAAACTACCAGGGCGCATCGAGCAGCGTCAACTTCGACGAGAACGGCGACGTCGAGTCCGTGACCTACGAGATCTTCGCCTACGCCGAGGACGGCAGCGTCGAACAGGAGGAC
>NZ_QZWE01000069.1:0-1042 GCF_003602035.1 Halococcus sp. IIIV-5B
AACTACGCCGAAGTGATACCGACTATCGATCTCGTGGAAAATGCCCTTGTTTTCAAATTCGACGAGTGCTTCGACACGACATTCCTCAAGTAGTTTCATCCGCAGATCCTTTGAGGATTGCCCGTTGAAGATCGCACCGGGGAGGACCTGTGCGATGTATCCGTTGCTGTTTGCGAGTTTGAAAACCCGTTCAAAGAACAGACTCGCTAGCTCGTTCTTGTAGGTCGCGGTCGTGCCGTTGATAGTCGGTGTCTGCAACTCGTACTCGGTGCTGTCTTTGAAGAATTCTGATTGGGCTTCGACGTTTTCCTTGTACCTCTCCCACTCGGATGCGATTCGGTCGCTTTTCAGGATGCTCTCTTGAACAAGGGATTTTGGTCCGGGTCTGTAAGTACGGAATTGTTCGTCGTACCGCGAAAAGAAGTCGTCTCTGCTCGCGCTGAGAACATCCCACGGTGGGTTTCCAACCACTACGTCGAATCCTCCTCTAGCGTAGACCTCCGCAAACTCTAGTACCCAGTGGAAGGGTTCGAACTCCCGAACCCGTTCGGGTGTGATTCCGTCGATCCCTGCGTCCTCGAACTCTTCGAGCACGCGCTCGTTGAGTTCCCCTCGATAGGTTTCGCGAAGGCGCTCGGCTTCGAGCAGATGCTCTCGCGCTACCCTGGTATTGGAGGCCTGCTTGTGCTGGCGGATTTCAGCGATCACCTTCTCGTATTTCGCGCGAACGGTGTCTGGTCCCCACGCGTCGATCCGCATCTGCGCTCCGCCCTCGTTCGTCTCCATCAAATCGGTATACCCGACGAGGCTATTCCCGTGCTGAACGTTGAATACGACGTTTGGGAGAGCGAGTTCGTCCTCGTTGTATTCTTCGACCTCCTCGGCATCGACCTCAGCAATGATCGAGAGCCAGAGTCGGAGTTTCGCTATCTCGACGGCGGGTTCGACGATGTCGACGCCGTAGATGTTCTCGACGACGGTTTGCTTGTGGTGTTCCCACGTTTGGGGATTATCCTCCGGGTCTTGGGGATGCTTTTCATAC
>NZ_QZWE01000006.1:0-161424 GCF_003602035.1 Halococcus sp. IIIV-5B
GCCTACTACGTCGCGCTCCCGGCGCTGATCTTCGTCTCGACCTACTCCCGCTCGGTGAGCGAGATCCTCTCGCCCGCGCTCGTGGTCGGGGTGTTCGCCGTCTTCTTCGGGACCGTGGCGGTCGCGTTCGTCGTCCACCGTCGCCACGACGCGAGCGCCCGACGGAGCGTCGCGACGGTGCAGTCCTACCACTCGAACCTCGGCTATCTCGGCGTCCCGCTGGTCGCCGCGACGTTCAACGACCACGTCACCGCCGCCGCGAGCGCGATCCTCGGGATGGTCTCGCTGGTGCAGATCCCGCTGACGGTGTTCGTGCTCTCGTCGATCAACGGGGCCGACACCACGCTTCGGCACGAGATCCGTCGGATCCTCACCACGCCAGTGCTGATCGCGTTGGTCGCCGGTCTCGGCGTCGGCTCGCTCGGGATCCCGGTTCCCGGCGCGGTCGCCGGCGGGCTCGACCTCCTCGGCCAGTTCGCGCTCCCGCTGGCGCTGCTGTGTGTCGGCTCGTCGCTCGAGATCGACCTTCCGGCGGTGGACGTCGGCGCGGTCGCTGGGGTCGTCGGCCTCAAGATCCTCGTAATGCCGGCGCTCGCGTGGGCGGTCTTCTCGACCCTCCACGCCGACACCGCGACGTTCACCGCCGGCGTCGTGATGTTCGCGACCCCCACGGCGGTCTCGACGTTCGTCTTCGCCAACGAGCTCGGCGGCGACGAGGCGTTCGCCTCGCTCAACGTCTTCCTCACCACGCTGGTCTCGATGGGGTCGCTGTTCGTCTTCCTCACGGTACTCGGGTGAGATAGCCAGATCTGTCGGCTCGTGTTCGTTCGTGGACCTGTCACGCTATCGCGTCCCGCAGTAGTTTTATTACTGACACTCGAATCGATCAGGTTACGTCATCCGCCCGGCGCTGTGCCGGGCACGAGGTGACACCGACCGACGATGACCCGCATTCCACACGACTGGTGTGCTTTCGACGGCACACCCACGTCCGGCACGCCCTCGGATACCTGCTGGAACGGCAATCGCGGTTCCCCGGCGACGGGACGCGGTGGAATGCGGGCTGACTCGGTCACGGTCCACCTCGCGCAGTTCGTCCCCACCCGGTCCGCGTAGGCCACCCGGTTTCGAACCCACGCGGCCGGTTTCTCTCGCCATCGACCGGCGAGCGAAGCCTCGAAGTGTCGGGGAGGACTGCGGCGTTCTCGTCTGCTTCCTGTCGTGACTGGGTCCCGAACCGGAGCCGCGCGGCCGTTCGGGCCGACTGTCCGATGACGGATCGGTCCCGCCCTCGACGGCGACGGTTCCTCGACGGCGGGACGAACGCACCGCCCCGCTCGATCCGGGATCGACCCCCCTGCCTCGATGTCGGGGGAGGGCTCGGTCCCTCGCCAGCCCGCGACCACGAACCGGCGACGACTCGCTGCCGGTTCGCGACGGCGCAGTGGTCCCGTGAGAGGCATCGCTGTGTCGTCCGAGGGTCGCGGGTGGGTCGAGCGGGGCCGCACGAACGACGCACCCGACGGAGAATCCATGCAACGAACCGACGACTCGACGCTCGAATCGAACGCGACGAACGACTGGCGCGCGGGCGCTGTCCGACGAGCCACGGCGGCCGAACGTCCCACGAGGATGCTGGCGGTCGTGGCCGTCACGACTGGTCTGGTCTGGGTGATGGCGTTCGCGCTCTCCGCTCCCGGCGTGGCCGTGCTGCTCGCCGCGTTCGCGTGCCTGCTGACCATGCCGGTCGTGCTGCCCTACGTGGTCGTGCGCGCGGTCACGGCGGTCCTGCGGTACCAGGAGGGTCGGTGAGCGGCGCACCCGGCGCTCCGCCCATTACCGGGTCGAATACGGCTACTTCGGGTCAGCCGAGCTGTCCGCGGAGGTCGTACTCGGTGCCGGTGGCCATGAAGAGCACGTCCTCTATCACCACCATCACCTCGGGGAGCTCTCGGACCACGATCCAGGTGATGGCGACCAGCGCGACCACCGAGAGGCTCTGGGCGAGCACGCGGTCCGCGACGAAGTACGAGACCTTGTAGGGGTCGTCGGTGCCGAAGACCGTCATCACGAGGTTCGGGAAGACGTCGAACTTCTGGAGGCCGAACCCGAGCCCGATGAAGACGTTCCGGACGAGGTTCAGCCCGTAGATAACGGGGATCGAGACCGCGAGCGCGCGGAGCTTGCGCGAGAGCGGCGCGTCGGCCGCCGCGATGAGCCCCGCGAAGATCGCCATGCTGCCGATGCCCGTACACGCGATCAGGATGGTGTAGGTGATGGTGTGGCCGTCGGTGACGAACCAGAAGGTGCTGTGGTAGTCTGGGTGACCGCCGCTCGGGACCATCGTGCCCGGAACCACCGTGGGGTCGGCCCCCAGCAGCCCCATCAGGAAGGCGGTCTGGGCGGTGACGGTCTCGATCAGGAACTCCGTCAGGACCGGGATCGACTCGAACGGGAAGAAGACGACCCCCATCGCGGCGACCGCCCGCGAGAGCACGAACAGCGAATCACGGCCGCGGGCGAGCAACAGCCCCGCGTAGAGGCTCGCCGGCACCGCGACCAGCGTTCCGATCCCCTCGATGATGCTCTTCTGGACGAACGCGAAGTGATGGAACACCGAGAACCAGAACGCGGCGAAGACCACCCACCCCGCGACCGTGACGGGTCGTGCGAACCGGCTGTCGCGCCACGCGAGGAGCGCGCCGGCGACGAAGGTCAGAACCGACAGCCACGCGAGCGCGTCGGCGAACCGACCCACCCACGCGAGCGCCGAGAGCACCGCGTCGATCATTCACCGGTGGTAGGTCGATGCGGGCAATAGGTGTTGTCGTTTTCGCCACCACGATCGTCCCCTCGCGCCGGCGTCACTCCTGCCGCTCCGACTCGTCTCAGCGCACGCGCCACGCGACCAGGCCCGCGACCAGCACCGCGAGAACGGCGACTACCGGACCGAGACCGGGGCCGGTCTCGTCCGTCGTCCCGGCTCCCATCGTCGTCCCCGCCGTGTCACCGCCAGCCGTCGTGGCCACGAGCGTCCCCGTCGCGTTCGGGGCGGTCGACGCGTTCGCGCCCGTGTCCGGGCGCTGGGTGGTCTCCACGACGGTCGCCCGCGCGCTCGCCGCCACCGGGGTTCCGTCGACGGTGTACGGGCGGTCCTGGGTCCCGTTCGCGCTCGCGAAGTCGTAGACCTGGTTCTCGTTCGAGTCGGTGTGGACCACCGCGCGTACCCGAGCGTCGTCGTCGAGCGGCCGATCGAGCTGGACGGTCACGTTCCGGCTGGTGCCGTTCTCGAGGTAGCTCGACACCCCGACGAGCCGTTCGGTGGTGCCGTTCGAGGCGTTGACGACCACGAAGCCGCCGGCGGGCAGCGTCACGCTGTCGAGGCGGATCGTCTCGCCGCCGGTGGTCTGGTCGGCGAGCGACACCGCGGCGGTCCCGCCGGCGGTGTCGGTCGACTGTCTCGCCCGGACGATCGTGCTCGTGCTGTCGCTGGTGTTGAGCGGCCCGGTGGCCTCGACCATCACCGGCGTTCTGGCCCCGACCTGCGAGAGGTTGAACGTCGCGGCGAAGCTTCCGTTGGGCTTCACCCGCGTGGTGTTGGTCTTGACGAACGAGTCGGAGGCGTTCCGCTGGAGGCGGACCGTCACCTCGCTGCCGGGCGCGACGCTCGTTGTTCCCCGCACCGTCTGATTGGTGTCGGCCGAGAGCGAGAGCGCCCCCAACCCGAGTTCGGCCCCGACCACGGTGACGTTCGCCGAGACGGTTCGGTCGTCGCCCGCGAAGCCCTCGCTGCCGTTGAGCGTGAGTGCGGTTTCGAACTCGTCGCCCGCGGCGAGGCTCCCGTTCTCGAAGACCGCCGTGGTGGTGTTGACGTTGACGTAGAGCACGTCGTTCCCGCCGTCGGGGATCACCCGTATCGAGTCGTTTTCGAGGCTCCGTGCCAGGTCGAGGCGTTTGGGCGGTCGGTTGGTCTCGGGGTTGGTCTGCACCATCGAGAAGTCGAGCGTCCCGGTCTCGACGAGCGTCGAGAAGTTCGAGGCCGCGAGCACACCGTAGACCCCGGAGACGCGGAACTGGTTCACCGCGACGTCGCCGTTCGCGACCGAGTCGGTCGTCGTGATCCGGCCGGCGTTGACCGCGGTGGCCACGTCGCGCGCGGTGGTGACGTTGTCGAAGCTCGCCGCCGGCGCGGTCCACGTCGCGAGGTCGCCGTCCGTCCGACCCATGAGTTCGAGCGACGCGGTGTCGGTCTCGCGACCGTCGACCGCGACCGAGAGGTTGTACGTGCTGACTTCGAGTGGGGCGTCGAGCGGTTCAGTGGTGCGGTTCGTCTCGGTCACAGTGTCGTTGCCGGCGCGGTAGACTTCGCTCTCGTTTTCCCCCGTCCCCGCGAGGTAGGTGTTCATGCGCAGCGTGACCTGCCCGTCGCCGTCGGTGTCGTTGACCGTCACGTTGGTCGCGTAGTTGACCGCCCCACTCCCGACCGTGACGGTCGCGCTCGTCGTCCCCGCGAGGGTCACCGGGATCGCGGCGATATCGCCGCGGTGCTCGGCGACGGTCGAGCGGTTGAAGGTCGCGGTTTCGGTCGCGTTACCGGCGTCCTGAGCGCTCGTCGGGAGGGCCATCACGCCGGCGACCGTCGCGAGAACGACCAACGCGACGAGCGCCACGCCGATCCGACGGCGTCGTGGGCTCGTCACGGTCGGTCCGCACGGTGACCGTCGGCGGTTCCGCGATTCGCGGCTCCCGGCTGCAGCGGCTGCTGGTCCGTGGACTGGCGATCGGGGGGCAGTCGTGGCATCATTCGTCGGCGTCTGCCTCGAAGGAACTACCCATCTGGTAAGTGCTTTGTGGTGAGGGGAGCCGGCTCCCCAAAACAGCGGACGGCGAAGCGACGGGTCAGCGCGGCTCGGCGACCACCGCAAGATGGTCGGCGTGGAACGGGTCGAGCCGTTTCGTTTCGAGGACCCGATACTCGTTCCGGAGGTCGTCGAGCGCGTCCTCGAAGACCGCCTCGGGGTCGCGGACGGTGTCCTCGCTTCGAGCCTTGACCACCGCGGCCAGCCGGCCGTCGTCGGCGAGGAACCGTCGGTTCGCACACGCGACGCGCGCCTGCCCCCGAGTCGCCACGTCCTGAACGAGTACGTCGAGGTCGGCCTCGACGACGTGACCGTAGCTCGCGGGTTTCCGCGCGTCCTTCAGGAGCGGGACCAGGGCATCACGTGTCCCGGCCACGTCGACGAGGTCGCGCATCGGGCGGGCGGCGAACTCGACCGCGTAGACCACCCGCGCGACGTCGGCGACGTGGCTCGCGGTGGTGCCGTTCGCCGCGCCGAGGTAGAGTACCCGGTCGCCGTCCTGGAGTCCGGGATCCATCCCGCGTTCGTACATCGCGCCGAGTTTCGAGCGCCGGGCGTCCCACGCGCGCCAGCCCTCGGCGGTCGGTTCGCCGTACACCGGTTCGCCACGGGTCGCGAGGCGCTCCTCGCCGTCGAATTCTTGATATTCGACCCCCTCAGGCAGATCCATCGGTTGCCTCCGTATTGCCCCTGATCTGGGCGATCCGGTAGGCCAGTTCGTCGTCGAGTTCGGGCCGGCGGTCGCCGGCGTAGTGGTCGATCCGGGCGGCGATCGTGAGCTTCCCGGCGAGCGCCCGCGCGGCCGACCCGCGTTTTTCGGGCCGGGTCCCGCGGACGGACTCGTGGACGTAGATCACGCCGTGTTTCGGCGAGGGGGCGGTGCCTCGAAGGTGGGCGAACAGGGCCTCCTCCGCACCGAGGAGCTGGACGGTGCTGCTCGACGTTCTCGCCAGCGATTTCAGCCCACCGGCGAGCGAGAGGAGGCGGGCCGCGAGCGTCGGTCCCGCGAGCGCCGTGAGGTTCGGGGCGACCGTCGGGAGGGCCCGTTCGAGGAACGTTTCGAGCGCGGCGCGTTCGTCGTCGAGCGCGACCGCGCGACCCGCGAGCGACCGGACCCGTTCGTCCGTGGGGTCGTCGGCGTCCTCGTGGGCGAGTTCGCGGCAGAACTCGACCCCGGTTCCCGCGTCGTCCGAGCGGCTCCCCGCCCACTCGGCGACGCGTTCGGCGAGTTCGTTCGCCGTCCGTTCGGTGTCGTCCATCGCGCGAACCGCGTGGATGACCTGGCGGTCGTCGGCGCGCTCGCGTTCGGTCGCGGCCGTCCGGGCCGCCTCGGTGGCCGTGTCGTGAAGCGCCGCGTAGTACTCGTCCTCGTCGGCGGCGAAGCCGGCCTCGACCGCCAGCGCGGGCCAGTCGGCCGGGACGTCCGCGCTCCCCTCCCGGATGCGGTCGCGGGCCGCGGGGTCGTCGGACGCGAGCCCCGCGAACCATCCCTCTGTCATGGGGTGGCCTTTCGAACTCGCGCGCAAAAGCCGTCCGGTTCCCGCGACGGAGCCCCGAACCCATCAAATCTGGATGAATTTGGGTGTGTTTGTGGCATACTTTCATACCCTCGTTCGGCGGATGATAACCGTGCGGCAACGCACGTGACTCAAATGACAGACGAAAACACCGTACGTGAGGAGTCCGACGGACCGCTCGATTTCTTCGAGACGATGACCGAGAAGCTGGGTTCGCGCCGAAAGTTCATGGGCGACGCCGCGAAGGTCGGCGTCGGTGCCGTCGCGCTCTCGGCCGTGGGGGCCGGGACCGCGAGCGCATTCCACGAGTCCAGCGACGTCGACATCCTGAACTACGCGCTGACGCTCGAACACCTCGAAGCCACCTACTACGCCGAGTTCCTCGAAGAGCACTCCGAGAGCGACGTCGAGAGGTCGGCAGTGGCCCAGTACTTCGCTCGACCCACCCTCCGCTACTCGCTCTACCAGCAGATCGAGGACGTCGCGGATCACGAGGCCCAGCACGTCGACGCGCTGAGCCAGACCATCTCCGACCTCGGCGGCACGCCTGTCGAGGCCGCGGAGTACACCTTCCCCTACGACTCGATGGAGGAGTTCGTTGCCCTTTCGGACCGCATCGAGGCGGTCGGCGTCTCGGCCTACGCAGGTGCCGCGCCGTACATCGAGAACGACGACGTGCTCGCGGCGGCGCTCTCGATCCACAGCGTGGAGGCCAACCACTCGACGTTCTTCAACGTCCTCAACCTCCAGCGCGCCGCGCCGAACGCGTTCAACCCGGCCCGCGACAAGGACCAGGTGCTCGGCATCGTCACGCCGCTCATCGACTCGTAGAACACCCAACTCACCGCTTTTTGGCCGTTACACCCGCCAGCAGTGCCGTCGCCGTCACGGCTCCGGTCCGCGCGGTTTCGACAGGATTTAACCCGCGGGTACACACGTCCCGGTATGAGTCAGAGCGATGCCGACGGTACGCCCGCGCGGACCTGTGTCTCGTGTGGGACCAACATCTCCGGGACCAACGCCGCGAAGTTCCCGTGTCCCGACTGTGGCCACCAGATCTACCGCGACGCCAACTGCCGCAAGCAGAGCACCCTCTACGAATGCCCGCGGTGTGGCTTCACGGGGCCGTAAAATGGGGAAAGTCGCCGCGAAACTCAAGGTGATGCCCGAAAGTCCCGACGTCGACCTCGACGACCTCCAGGACGAGCTCGAGGAGAGCCTGCCGGAGGGCGCGAAGATCAACGGCTTCGAGCGCGACGACGTCGCCTTCGGGCTGGTCGCGCTGCTCCCCACCGTCATCGTTCCCGACGACGCGGGCGGGACGGAGTCCGTCGAGGAGGCCTTCGCCGCCCTCGACCGTGTCGAGAGCGTCGCGGTCGAGAACGTCGGCCGGATCTGAGCGACGGGAGAACGCACGTTTTATGGCCGCCGACGCATAACCCGGTTCTACCATGCCCAACTCCAAGGGACCCCTCAAGAAGACCCGGAATAAGCTCTCGAACGACCCGCGCGACCGCGGCACCTCGCCGCCCCAGCGCGCCATCGAGGACTTCGACGAGGGCGAACGCGTCCACCTTCGTCTTGACCCCAGCGTTCCCGACGGTCGGTTCCACCCCCGCTTCAACGGCCACACCGGCGAGGTGCTCGGTCGACAGGGTCGGGCCTACCGGGTTCGGATCAACGACGGCGGCAAGGACAAGACCCTGATCGCGATCCCCGCCCACCTCCGCCGCCAGGAATGACGATCTTCAAGCGGAAACTCGACGAGGAGTACCTCACGCTCGCCGAGACCAAGGAGCTCCTCGCCGACATCGAGGCCGAACGCGCCGCCGACCCCGACCGGGAGCTGCGCTACGAGCTCCACCGCGCGATCGAGCACGTCAACCGGTTCTCCGAGCTCACGGTCGAGGAGTCCCAGGAGTTCGTCGACGAACTCGACGACTTCGAGAAGATCAACGAGCCCACGGCGTACAAGATCGCGAACCTCAAACCCGCCAACCGCGACGAGCTCCGGGCGGTGTTCGCCCAGGAGCGCTACTCCCTCTCGGGCGACGAGCTCGACGAGGTGCTCGACGTCGTCGCTCGGTACGCCTGAGCCGGCGCGAATTTAAGTGCGTCCTCGGCGTACGGGACCGGCATGAGCGACGCCAAACAGAGCGGTGATACGGACGACCGCCGTGTCGTCGTGCTCGACCTCCTCCCGAACGGCCGTGCCGACGACGACCGCCCGCCCAATCGGAAGTCCCCGCTCGCCTACTGTCTCCGTGAGACCGACTTCTCGCTCGTCGAACTCACGCTCGCCGGCGAGACCGACATCGGTTTCAGCGACCGGGTTCGCACCGACGGCGAGAGCGTCGAGCGCTTCCGGACCGTGACCTTCGAGGACGTCTCGAGCGCCGCGCGCTCGGAGCTCGAGTACGCCGTCGAGGACCTCATCGACCGCGAGGAGACCCGGTTCGTCGACTTCTACAACGACGCCCAGCCGATCAGCCTCCGGCTCCACCAGCTCAACCTCCTCCCGGGGATCGGCAAGAAGCTCCGGAACTCGATCCTCGACGAACGGAAACGAACCCCGTTCGAGAGCTTCGACGACCTCGAAGAACGCGTCGCGGGCCTCCACCGCCCGAAGGAGATCCTCGTCGAACGGATCCTCGAAGAGCTCCGGGACGAGGACCTGAAGTATCGGATCTTCGTGGGACGCGAACCGGTCGAGGAGTGACGTCACGCGGCGTTCGACACCGAGCCGTGTGTTTCGATATCCGCGACGAGCGCATCCCGAACCGGTGTCAAGAGGGCCGCTAATCCGTCGATCGTCGACCCCGTTTTCGGTTCCCAGTCATCGGCCAGCACGAGGTCGAACGGACGGAGCACCGCCGCGGCATCCACGTCCCGGTACTCCGCGACCGCGAACACCGTCGCGGCCTCCATCTCGACGGCGAGCACGCCTTCGTCGCGGTAGTGTTCGATCTCGGGGACCGTCTCGCGGAAGATCGCGTCGGTGGTCCACGACGAACCGGTTCGGTGGTCGACGTCGGTGTCGTCGAACGTGTCCGCCAGCACGCTCACGAGTCGTTCGCTCGCGTCGGCGTACCGCTCCGGCGGGAGATAGTGGTGTGAAACGCCGTCGTCACGGATCGCGCGGTCACAGACGACCGGTTCACCCGGTGCGACGTTTCCGCCCAGACCACCGCAGCCACCGAGGACACAGAACCGCTCGGTTCCGAGCTCGATGAGGTGTTCCATGGCGATGGCCGTCACCGGTCCGCCGATCCCGAAGCCGCCGAGAACGCCGACCCGGCCGTCGGTTCCCGATAGCGAATGAAGTCGACCGGCACCCGGGTATTCGACCTCGGCTTCGGTGTGTGCTTCGACGACGTGGTCGAAGAACGGTGGTTGATAACAGAGGACGACCGCTTCCGGTATGTCGCTGACGGCAACGTCCTTCGCCTCGTGGAAGGCGCTTGGCGTGAGATACGCCGACGCACCGTGTTTGTCGGGATAGTTCGGAACCGGCATGTCCCGTTTCGATGGTCGGGCGGTATCAGTGTTGGCCGCCGAGACCACGCGCACGACCGAGAGCGGGAGGTTTTACATCTGGCGGGCAACAAACCCACTCAATGACCGAACCCGAGGGTTCGCGAGCCCGGCGCGACCCCGACGCGTTGCTGGCGCGGGCGGGCGTCCGCGGCGACCGGAACCAGGACCAGCACTTCCTCGTCGACGACCGGGTGCTCGACCGCCTTCCCGAGTACGCAACCGAGTTCGACACGAGCCACGTCCTCGAGGTCGGGGCGGGCACCGGCGGGCTGACCGACCGACTGCTCGCCGACGCCGAGCACGTGACCGCCGTCGAGCGGGACGTCCGCCTCGTGGAGTTCCTCCGCGAGGAGTTCGCGAGCGCGGTCGATGCCGGGCGGCTCGACGTGGTCGCCGGCGACACGCTCGACGTCGACCTGCCCGAGTTCTCCGCCTCGGTCTCGAACCTCCCCTACGGGAGTTCGAGCGAGCTCTTGTTCCGTCTCCTGCCGCGAGAGCGCCCGCTGGTGGTGATGGTGCAGGCGGAGTTCGCCAAGCGGATGGTCGCCGAGCCGGGAACCTCGGAATACGGCCGGCTGTCGGTGACGGCGGGTCACTACGCCGACGCCGAGATCGTCGAGCGCGTCCCGCGCGAGGCGTTCTCGCCACCGCCCGCCGTCGAGAGCGCGGTGGTACGGACCACGCCGCGCGAGCCCGACTACGAGGTCCCCGAGGACGCCTTCTTCGCGTTCGTCCGCGGGGTGTTCACCCAGCGCCGAAAGACGATGCGCAACGCGATCCGCAACACCACCCACATCACCGGTATCGACGACGCGGCGGCCGTCGTCGCGGCCGCGGACGACGACCTGCTCGGGAGCCGCGCGGGCGAGCTCCGTCCCAACGAGTTCGCCGCGCTCACGACCCTCGCGATCGAGGACGGAGGGCTCACGGTGTGACGGCTCGCGGTCCACGCCGTCCGCACCGCCCGCGTTCCGGCCACCCCACTCGAACGCCGTCGTCCGGTCCGTGGCTGAAGCCCCCCTCAACCGTTCGAACCTGGCAGTTTCAAGCAACGACCCGAAGGACCCCGATACCCTACCACGCCCCATGGCGATCATCGAGGACATCCGGGAGAGCCTCTCCCCGGCGTCCACCGACGACGAGACGACGCGGTACCGGTGTGTCGACTGTCTCACGGAGTTCGACGAGCAAAAGCAGATCTGTCCGAAGTGTGGCGGTGCCGAGTTCGACCGGCTGTAGCGGGTCGGGACGAGCGGGGTCGTTCCCCGCCAACCGATGGCCCGCGACAGCGACCGTGCGATCCGGGGGTGGTCGCCGGTGATCCTCGCGACCGGCTTCGTCAGGTGGCTCCAGACGACGTACTTCTCCTCGGTAGGCGCACGTGTGCTCGGAACCCTCGGGGCGTTGGTACTGCTCGGGATCGTGGTCTACCTCGTCGACCGTGCAGGACGGCCGTTCAAGAACCGCTACAGCTCCCGGCTCACCGAGGCCTCCCAGGCGGGTTTCGTCGCGGTCTGGGTGGTCGCCACCGTCTACTTGCTCACCGTGATCTGGCGGCGGGCCGACGGGGCCGCCCACCTCATCACAAGGGCGTTGAGCATCAAACCCTGGACGGGGATCCGGATCCTCCTCATCATCTCGGTGGTCGTGATCGCGTACCTCTTGGTCCGACTGCTGAACCGCTCGATCGACCGTCTCTCGGAGGAACACGGTGCGATCACCGACCACCAGAGCGAGGTGGCCTACCACGTCGCCGACGTGGGTGTGTTCGTGCTCGCGGGCTTCATCTCGCTCGCGGTCTGGGGCGTCAGCCTCGGCAACCTCTTCCTCAGCGCGGGCGTTCTCGGGGCGGTCGTGGGGCTCGCGGGCCGGGAGACAATCGGCGCGGTCACCGCGGGCTTCGTCCTGCTCTTCTCGCGGCCGTTCCACGTCGGCGACTGGATCGAGGTCGAAGACCACGAGGGCGTCGTGCGCGACGTCACCATCGTCAACACCAAACTCCGGACGTTCGACGACGAGCACGTCCTGATCCCGAACGACGAGATCACCTCCAATCCCCTGGTGAACCGTTCGGAGAACGACCGCCTCCGGATCGATCTCGAAGTCGGTGTCGACTACGAGACCGACCTCGACCGAGCGATGGAGGTCGCCCAGGAGGCGATGACCGACGTCGAGGCGGTGCGGGAGATACCGACCCCGCGCGTCATCTCGAAACGGTTCGCGGAGTCGGGGGTCGTCCTCGAACTCCGGTGGTGGATCGGCGACCCGAGCGCCCAGCGGCTCTGGAAGGCGAAGACCGCCGTCATCACCGACGTGAAAGCCGCCTTCGACCGCGAGGGGATCTCGATCCCCTACCCACAGCGCACCCTCAGCGCGCGCGAGGAGGCCACCTTCGAAATCGACGAGATGGCTTCGGAGGCGGTTCCGAGGTCGGACACGGCCACCGATGGGGGCGAGTGATGGGGCTCGACGCCCGCCGCGAACGCGACCGGGTCTATCAGCCGGCGGAGGATTCGGCCCTCCTCGCGAGCGCCGCGCGCGAGGCCGCGTCGTCGACCGACCGCGTGCTCGACGTCGGGACCGGGTCGGGCTACGTCGCCCACGAGATGGCCGAGACCGGGGCCTGGGCCATCGGCGTCGACCGGAACCCCCACGCCTGTCGGGAGGCCCGCGACCACGGTATCGAGACCGTCCGTGGCGACCTCACCGCCCCGTTCGCGCCCGACTCGTTCGACCTCGTGACGTTCAACCCGCCGTATCTCCCGACCGACCCCGACGACGAGGCCGACGACTGGATGGGGGTCGCCCTCTCGGGTGGCGAGACGGGCCGAGCCGTGATCGAACCGTTCCTCGCCGACGTCGGTCGGGTGCTCGCCCCGTCCGGCCGCGTTCTCCTCCTCGTGAGCAGCCTCTCCGACATCGACGTGGTTCGCGAGCGCGCGGCGAGCGCGGGCTTCGAGGCGACGGCCGTCGCCGAGGACTCGTTCCCCTTCGAGACGCTCGTGATACTCCGACTCGATCCGGTGTGATAACCATCGGGCATAACTCGGAGTAGAAAATATTAAAGACCCGCATCACGTCGGGTCGGCAATGACGGAACTCGTTGCGACGACACCGGGTGTCCTTCCGCTGCCGGACTGGGCGAAGGACCGATTGGGGAGTCTGAAGGGCCACCAGAAGGAGGACCTCGTCGACGGCGACGAGGGCGCGGAGATAACCGACGTCTACGACGAGGCGCGCGCGGCGGTCGCCGACTGGCAGACCACCGCCGGGCTCCACAGGGTTGGGGAGGGCCAGCTCCGGTGGGACGACATGCTCGCCCACCCGCTCTGCGTCCACGACGCGGTCGAGACGCGCGGTATCGTGCGCTACTACGACAACAACAACTTCTACCGGGAGCCGGTGGTCTCGGGCGAGCTCACCTTCGACGGCGACCTCGCCGACGACCTCGACGCGTTCGTGGCGATGGCGAACGCGCCCGAAAGCGTTCAGGCCGTGGTTCCGGGGCCGTACTCCCTCGCCGACCTCGCGACCGACGAGTTCTACGGCGACGAGGCGGCCTTCCTCGACGCCATCGCGAACTTCCTCGCGGGCGAGGTTCGGGCGTTCCCCGACGTCGAGACGGTGTTCGTGCTCGAACCCTCGCTGGTGACCGCCCCACCGAACGACGACCTCGCCGAGCGCGCGAGCGAGGCGCTCGATTCGGTGGCCGACGCGACCAGCGCCGACGTGGTGGTCCAGACCTACTGGGGCGCGCTGACCGAGAAGGTCCACGCCCACGTCCTCGACGCCGACGTCGACGCGGTCGGCTACGACTTCGTGACCAACCACGAGGACAATTTGTACAATATCAACGAGTACGGCACGAAGGACGACATCGCCCTCGGGCTCGTCGACGGCCAGAACACGCTGGTCGAGGACCCCGAGAAGGTGGCCGAACGGGTCGCGTGGGTCGAGTCGAACGTGCCGGCCGCCGACTTCGAGACGACCTACCTCACCACCAACACCGAGCTGTTCTACCTCCCAGTGAACCGAACCAAAGCCAAATTCGAGGCGCTTGCCGAAGGGGCCGCGCTCGCGGAGGCCGACGCATGAGCGACAACCGCGAGCAGTTCCGACCCGCCGATCACCCGAACGAGCACTTCATCCTCACCACCGTGGTGGGGAGCTACCCGAAACCCAAGTGGCTCGACCGGGTACGCGAACAGTACGAGGACCCCGACGGACCCTTCGACGACGACAACTGGGCCGAGGCCGCCGACGACGCCGCTCGGGTCATCACCGACGAGCACGAGCGCGCGGGGCTCGACGTCGTGGTCGACGGCGAGATGCGGCGGAACGAGATGGTGGAGTTCTTCGCCGAGCGGATCGAGGGCTACGAATTCAATGGACCAGTGAAGGTCTGGGGCCACAACTACTTCGACAAACCCTCCGTGACGGACACGGTCGCCTACGACGAGCCCTGGCTGGTCTCGGAGTTCGAGTTCACGGACGAGGCGACCGAACGGCCCGTCAAGGTACCGATCACGGGACCCTACACCCTCGCGAGCTGGAGTTTCAACGAGGCCTACGACGACGACCGCGACCTCGCGCTCGCGCTCGCGGACCTCGTGAACGAAGAGATCCAGAAGCTTGTCGAACAGGGTGCGCGCTACATCCAGATCGACGAGCCCGCGCTCGCCACCACGCCCGACGACCACGCCATCGTCGGCGAGGCGCTCGACCGGATCGTCGCCGACCTCCCCGAGGACGTCCGGATCGGCCTCCACGTCTGTTACGGGGACTACTCCCGGATCTACCCCGAGATCCTTGACTTCCCGATCGACGAGTTCGACGTCGAGCTCGCCAACGGCGACTACGAACAGCTCGACGTCTTCAAAGAGCCCGAGTTCACGGTCGACCTCGCGCTCGGCGTGACCGACGCCCACGTCGCGGCGGTCGAGTCCGTTCCGGAGATCAAGGAGAACATCAAGAAGGGACTCGAACTCGTCCCGCCCGAACGCCTCACCGTCAGCCCCGACTGCGGGCTGAAGCTCCTGCCGCGCGAGGTGGCCTACGGCAAGACCGCGAACATGGTCCAGGCCGCCCGCGAGGTCGAACACGAACTCGACGCCGGCGAGATCGAGGTCGGTACCTCGGCGACCGCCGACGACTGACCGTCGGGGGCGTCGCTGGAGCCGATGGATTTGCGGGCCGAGAACACCGCCGGCTACTTCCTCACCGCCGCGGACCCCTGCTGGTTCCTCGACCACTCCATCGACGACGACGAACCCGACGCGTAGCCCACGGTCGATGTGCCCGACGGCACCGCTGCCGGGTGTTTGATCCGCGCGGCTCGCCGAACGAACAAGGCTCCGGAGCGGTGCAGAAAGTTTATTACGGGGTCTCGAAAACGGATACGATGGAGCCCGACCGGCTCCGGACCGACGGGGACGACCCGTTCGCTGGCATCACCCATCCCAGTCCGTCCCCTTCCCCGCTTCTGCGACCCTCGTCCTCACGAGCCGCGCCTCGCGGTCTGCCTGGGGGCGAGGAATTATGCGCCCGCCCCCGGACGGGTGAGTATGCGAGTTCTGGTGACCGGCGCGACGGGATTCATCGGCGGCCGGCTGCTCCCGGCCCTCCGCGCCGCCGGCCACGACTGCGTCGTGCTCACCCGGAACGCCGAACGCTACGATGGCCCCGACGGAGTCGACGTCGTCGAGGGCGACCTCCTCGAACCCGGAAGCTTCGACGCTGCTCTGGAGAACTGTACGGCGGCCTACTACCTCGTCCACTCGATGGAGTCGCCGGACTTCGAGGCACGCGACCGGCGTGCAGCCCGGAACTTCGCGCGGGCGGCGAGCGCGGCGGACGTCTCGCGCGTGATATACCTCGGCGGGCTCGGTGAAACGAGCGAGGGGCTCTCTCCCCACCTGCAGTCGCGCCGCTCGCTCGAAGGCGTGCTGCGGGACGGCGACTACGACCTCACGGTGCTCCGGGCGGCGGTCGTTCTCGGCGCGGGCGGTGCGAGCTTCGAACTCCTCCGACAGTTCGTCGAACGCCTCCCGCAGTTCGCCGTCCTGCCGCTCCCGGCGGCGGTGACGACGACCTGTCAGCCGATCGCGATCGACGACGCCGTGGCGTCGCTCGCGGGCGTGCTCGACGCCCCGGAGACCCGTGGGGAGACCTACGATATCGGCGGTCCAGAGGTACTGACCTACGAGGAACTCCTCCTGCGTGTCGCCCGCGCCACCGGCCGAACGGTGCTGACGGTGCCCGTCTCGTGGCTCCCGCGGTCGACCGCGACCTACTGTCTCGACCGGCTGACGGGTATTCCGACGGTCATGATCGCCTCGCTGATCGAGGGACTCGACAACACCGTCGTGGTTCGGGATCCGTGCCCCCGCGACTTGGTGCCGGTCGAGCGGACCCCGGTGACCGTGGCGATCCGCCGGGCGCTCGCCGAGTGATCACTCCATCGCGGCGTCGAGCACCGCCCGGCGCTCCGCGATCGCTCCCGCAGCCATCGAGAGACGCTCGCCGTCCACGTGAACGTCGAATCGCCCGGTGTCGGTGCTCCGCCCGATCGAGTCGACGGGCGCGACCCCGTCGAACGCCGCTCTGACCCTCTCCGGGTCATCGGTCTCGACGACGGCACGACCCGGTCGTTCGCCGAACAGTGCGGCGGCGGAGTTCTCACAGCTGTCGAGGTCGATCTCCGCCCCCGCTTCGGCCGTGACCATCTCCGCGAGCGTCACCGCGAGACCGCCGTGGCTCACGTCGTGAACCGCGGTCGTCGTCTCCTCGTTCGCCACCCGCGCGAGCGCCGTGACGAACGCTTGGGGATCGTCGGGAAGGCTCGGGAAGCGGTCGGACCCGCCGAACCGCGCGAGGTACTCGGACCCGCCGAGGCCCGGATCGCCGTCGAGCTCGCCGCCGACCAAGAGGAGATCGCCGGCCCCGCGGAGGGCGGTCGGCGGGGCTTCGTAGCCCTCGCGGACGCCGACCATCGCGAGCGTCGGCGTCGGCGGGATCGGACCCGCGGTGGAGTCGTTGTAGAGCGAGACGTTACCCCCGACGACGGGGATATCCAGATCGGCACACATCCCCGCGAGGCCGTCGACGATGGCCGAGAACCCGCCGTAGGTTCCGGGGTTCTCGGGGTTGCCGCCGTTGAGGCAGTCGACCGCGGCGAGCGGTGTCGCGCCCTTCGCGGCGAGGTTGGTGGCGTTTTCGAGCGCGACCGCGCGCGCACCGACCTCCGGGTTCGCGGTGGTCCAGTTCGGTTCCGCGCCCGCCGAGAGCGCGAGACCGATCCCCTCGCCGTCCTCGCTGGCTTCGTGGATCGCGAGCACCGCGCTGTCGTCGCCCGGTCCGCGCGCCGTCCGGAGGCCGACTTCGTGGTCGTACTGGCGGTAGACCCACTCCCGGCTCGTGGTGTTCGGGCTCCCCACTACTTCCTCGAACGCGGTTTCGAGGTCGGGGTTCGGTAGGTCGCGGTCGGGTTCGGCGGGTGGTTCGGCCGGCAGGTCGTAGGCCGGCGCACCGTCGGCGAGGAACTCGGCGGGGGCGTCGACCACGGCGTCGCCGTCGAACGAGCAGGTGTAGTTCCCTTCGACGACCTCTCCGATGACCGAACAGCCCAGGTCGAACCGCTCGGCGACTTCCCTCACTCGCTCGACGTTTTCGGGAGCCACCTCGTAGCACATCCGTTCCTGGCTCTCGGCGAGCAGGATTTCGACCGCGTTCATCCCTGGTTCGCGCTGGTGGACGGCTTCGAGGTCGATGTCGGCCCCGAGGTCGCCCTTCGCGACCAGCTCGGCGGAGGCCCCACCGAGTCCCGCCGCGCCGAGGTCGCGGGCGGACTCGACCAACCGCTCGTCGATCAACTGCTCGTTCGCCTCGATCAGGAGCTTCTCGGTGTAGGGATCGCCCACCTGCACCGCCGGCCGTTCCTCGGTTTCGGCGTCCTCGGCGAGGTCCTCGCTCGCGAAGCTCGCCCCGCCGAGGCCGTCGCGACCGGTCGCGTTGCCGACCAGCACGAGCGCGTTCCCGGGCCGCTGCGCCTCGGCGGTGACGAGCCGCTCGGTGTCGAGCAGGCCTACACAGGCCACGTTGACCAGCGGGTTGCCCTCGTAACCCGGGTGGAAAGCGAGGCTCCCGCCCACCGTCGGCACGCCGATGGCGTTGCCGTAGTCGGCGATCCCCTCGACCACGCCGTCGAGGAGGTAGCGGGTGTGCTCACGGTCGAAGTCGCCGAAGTAAAGCGAGTCCGTGAGCGCGATGGGGTAGGCCCCCATCGAGAGGGTGTCACGAACGATGCCGCCCACGCCCGTCGCCGCGCCGTCGTAGGGGTCGACGAACGAGGGGTGGTTGTGGCTCTCGATGCCGAGGGTGATCGCGAGGTCGCTCGCATCGTCGTCGGTGGGCAACCCGACCACGGCGGCGTCGTCGCCGGGGCCGACCACGACCTGCTCGCCCTCGCTCTCGAAGTTCGTGAGGAGCGGCCGCGAGGAGCGGTAGGCGCAGTGCTCGCTCCAGAGGTTCTCGAACAGCACGCTCTCGGTGGGGGTCGGCTCGCGACCGAGCCGCTCGGTTATCCGGCGGCGGTCGTCGTCGGCGAGGGGCATGGGCGAGGTTTCGGGAGTCCGAGTATAGCGCTTTTGATAGTCGAGAATCGAGCGCAGATCGGGTGTGTGATTTCGTTCGTCCATTCGACGCTTTTCGCTTGTTTCGGGTTCGGATGCCGGTTCGTCGACGGCGAATCCCGACACAAACGAGAACCGCAGACCGCACCGCGACGGCCACACGCCTCCCCAACCGACTGCGCTCCTCGCTCGTTCGCTTCGCTCACTCCCTGCGGTGCTCATCCCTCGCACAATGTCCGCAGCCGTGGGTTCACCTCCGTTCACCCACGACTGCGAGCGCGCGCCACCGCGGCCCAGTTTGTGTGGACTCGCGAGATACACGGTGAGTGTTACTCCGTCGCGTCGCGGTACTCCGCTTGCGAGATGGTGTATCGGTACACGTCGCTGACCGCATCGCCGTGAGGCAGCCAGTTTCGGAGCAGTCCCTCACAGCGTCCACCGTAAGCCTCGACGTACTTCTCGATGGCGCGGCGCGACTGGTCGTTGTCCGCGTGGTGGGTCACCGAGACGAGTTCGAGGTCCAGCCGCTCGAAGGCGAGCTCCAGCAGCGCGCCGGCGCGCTCGCCCGAGTAGCCCCGGCCCCAAAAGCGCTTGCGGAGCCACGTTCCCAGCCTGCCGGTTCGGCGGTCCCAGTCGATACGGAGCGCGGCGTTGCCGGCGTACTCGCCAGCACCCGCTTCACCACCGCGTGGCCGAACGACGTAGCCCGCCGCCTCGCCGTCCGCCCAGCGCTCCTCCACACCGTCGATGTACTCTTTCGATTCGAGGAGCGTCTGGTGGGGCTCCCAGGGCATGTAACGGGTGACCTCGTCCATCGCCTCCGGGCCGTCGGCGTCCGAACAGATGTCGTAAAACTCGAAGACGTCGAGGGTCTCGTGACACAGCCGTTCGAGAATCAACCTGTCCGTCTCGATGCGCTCGGGGAACATACCCGACCCTCCGGGCGGGCTCACAAAAGCGTTCGCCGGCGCTCGCCGGAAAACCACCCCGCGGCGACGGGTCCGCAAGCCTTTGGACCGTTCACGACCAGGGAGGGGCATGGACGCCGCGCTCGGACCGCCGGCCGCGATGGCCGACCACGGCGACGACCTCACGCCGATGATGACCCAGTACGTCGAGCTGTGCGAGCGCTACGACGACGCTCTGGTGCTCTTTCAGATGGGCGATTTCTACGAGGCCTTCTGCGACGCGGCGGAAGTGGTTTCGCGCGAACTCGAAGTCGCGCTGACCCAGCGCGAGGACAGCACCGGCACCTACCCGATGGCCGGGGTCCCGGTCAGAAGCGCGGCCTCGTCGGTCGAAACCCTGCTCGATGCGGGCTATCGTGTCGCGATCGCCGAGCAGGTCGAGGACGCGGATGAGGCCACGGGGGTGGTCGATCGGGCCGTCACGCGGGTCGTGACTCCCGGAACGGTGGTCGAGGACGAACTCCTCGCCCCCGGCACCGCGAACTACGTCGCGTGCCTCGCGAGCGAGACCGAGGACGGCGAGGGTGCGTGCGCCGTCGCGGTCGTCGACGTCTCCACGGGGGAGTTCCGGGTCACGAGCGCCGACTCGCGCGAGGGGGTCCGTGACGAACTCGACCGGTTCGCCCCCAAGGAGGCCCTGCTCGCGCCCGAGTTCGACGGGGAGTTCGACCTCGACTGCATGGTGACACCCCACGACCCGGACGCGTTCGGGGTCGGGACCGCCCGCGAGCGGCTCGAAAGCGTGGTCTCCCGTCCGGAGGCCGTCGTCAAGAACGACGCCGAACTCCGCGCCGCGGGCGCGCTGCTCGCCTACGCCGCCCACACCCAGACCACCGACGGCGCGCTCGACCACGTCACCCGACTCACCCGGGACGACCCACACGACCGCCTCGAACTCGACGCCACCGCGCTCCGGAGCCTTGGGGTCTTCGAGAACCCATCCGGGAGCGACGACCACACCCTCGTCGACGTGCTCGACGAGACCTCGTGTGCGCTCGGCCGCCGTAAGCTCGTCCGGTGGCTCCGACGACCGCTCCGGGATCGGGAGAAGATCGAGGCCCGCCTCGACGCCGTCGCGGAGTTGACGCACGCGTCGCTGGTTCGCGAGGAGCTCCGCGACCTGCTCCGGGACGTCTACGACATCGAACGTCTCGTCGGGACGGTCTCGCGTCGGCGGGCGAACGCCCGCGACCTCCGCGCGCTGAAAGCCACCCTCGACGTCGTCCCGGCGATCCGCGAGACCCTCTCCGAGGCCGATTCGACCCTGCTCGCCGACTCGCGGACCGACCTCGACGGGCTCGACGACGTCCGGGGGCTGATCGGCCGGGCGATCCGCGAGGAACCACCGACCGAGATCACGGAGGGCGGTGTCATCGCACGGGGGTTCGACGACGACCTCGACGAGCTTCGGACGAACGCGCGCGAGGGCCGCGAGTGGGTCGAGGGGCTCGAGGAACGCGAGCGCGAGCGGACCGGGATCGACTCGCTCTCGGTGGGTCACAACGAGGTCCACGGCTTCTACATCGAGGTCACGAACCCGAACCT
Source organism: Halococcus sp. IIIV-5B (assembly GCF_003602035.1). Classification (NCBI taxonomy): domain Archaea; kingdom Methanobacteriati; phylum Methanobacteriota; class Halobacteria; order Halobacteriales; family Halococcaceae; genus Halococcus; species Halococcus sp. IIIV-5B. The sequence continues at coordinate 21,057 of NZ_QZWE01000006.1, forward strand.
CGACGCGGTGCCCGAGGAGTACACCCGCCGACAGACGTTGAAGAACTCAGAACGGTTCTACACCCCCGAACTCAAGCGCCGCGAGGACGAGATCCTGGGGGCCTCCGAGCGCGCCGACGCGCGCGAACACCGCCTCTTTCGCGAGGTTCGCGAGGAGGTCGCAAGTGAGACCGAACGCCTCCAGGCGCTCGCCGACACCCTCGCCGCGCTCGACACCCTCGCGACGTTGGCCCACGTCGCGGTCGAGAACCGATACACCAGACCCGAACTCGGCCACGACGGGGTCGCGATCCGGGACGGTCGCCATCCGGTTGTCGAGCGCGGAACCGAGTTCGTCCCGAACGACGTCGACCTCCGCGAGGAGCGGTTCGCGGTCATCACCGGGCCGAACATGTCGGGGAAGTCGACCTACATGCGTCAGGTCGCGCTGATCCAGCTGCTCGCCCAGGTCGGGAGTTTCGTGCCGGCGAGCGAGGCAAACCTTCCGGTCGTGGACCGGATCTTCACCCGTATCGGGGCCTCCGACGACATCGCGGGCGGGGAGTCGACCTTCATGCGCGAGATGACCGAACTCACCGCGGTGCTCCACGACGCGACGCGTGACTCGCTCGTCCTCCTCGACGAAGTTGGGCGGGGCACCTCGACCACCGACGGCGAGGCCATCGCCCGCGCGGTCACGGAGTTCATCCACGACGAGGTCGGCGCGACCACGCTGTTCGCGACCCACTACCACGACCTCGCGCGGCTCGGCGACGAGCTCGACGCGGTGCGGACCCTCCACTTCGCCGTCGAGGGCGACCCCGACGCGGGAGACGGGACGGGGTCGGAGGGCGTGACCTTCCTCCATACGGTCGCCGAGGGGAGCGCGTCGGCCTCCTACGGGATCGAGGTCGCGCGGCTGGCGGGCGTCCCCGAGTCGGTCGTCGAGCGCTCGCGCGACCTCGTCGCCCGCGAGACCGGTGGTTCCGAACCGACGACCGACGAGACGAACGAGCCAGGTGACGAGCAGCGACCGGTCGAGGATGGGGCCGAAGCGGGCGACGAAGCCGCTATACCGCCGGAGACCGTAGCCGAGCTACGCGAGCTTCGGGTAGCCGAACTGACGCCGGTGGAGGCGCTCGTCCGGCTCGACGCGCTCAAACGACGATTCGATGACCAGGATAACTGAACTCGACACCGAGACGGTCGAACGCATCGCGGCCGGCGAGGTCGTCACCCGACCCGCGAGCGTCGTGGTCGAGCTCGTCGAGAACGCGCTGGATGCGGGGGCCGAGTCGGTCGAGATAACCATCGAGAACGCGGGGCTCGACCTGATCCGCGTGGCCGACGACGGGCACGGCATGGCCCGCGAGGACGCGGCGCTTTCGGTCGAGCGCCACACCACGAGCAAGATCAGCGGGGTGGCGGACGTCGAACGGATCTCGACCCTCGGCTTCCGGGGCGAGGCGCTCCCGAGCATCGCCCACGCCGCGCGGCTCGAACTCACCACGAAGCACGAGGAGAGCGGCGTCGCCGGCACGCGGGTGGTGGTCGACGGCGACGAGAAACGCGTGACGGCGGCGGGACGAGCGGTGGGGACCACGGTCTCCGTGCGGGACCTGTTCGAGCGGATCCCCGCCCGACGGAAGTCGCTGGCCCAGCCCAAACGGGAGTTCGCGCGGGTCAGCGAGGCGGTCACGGGCTACGCGCTGACCCACCCCGAAGTGCGGTTCTCGCTGACCCACGACGGCCGAAGCGTGGTCTCGACGCCTGGGTCGGGGAGCTACACCGACGCCGTCCTCGGTGTCTACGGTCGCGAGATCGCCGGCGAGAGCACGACCGTCGAACACCGCACGGACGGGATCGAGGTGCGTGGGCTCTTCGTCTACCCGTCGACAACCCGGGCGAGCCCCACCCACGTCACCACCGCGGTCAACGGCCGCACGCTCCGGGACGGCACGATCAGAGGGGCGGTTCGGGAGGGCTACGGCAGTCTGCTCCCCGACGGCCGACATCCGGTCGCCGTCGTCGACGTCTCGCTCCCCCCGGAGGAGGTCAACGCCAACGTCCATCCCGCGAAGGAGGCGGTCGCGTTTCACGACCCGGACGCGGTCGCGGACGCCGTCGAGCGGGCGGTCTCGGGGGCGCTCTCGACCGAGGACCTCGCGCGGACCGCCGACCTCGCCCTCGACCTCGACGCCGCGGTGGACGACGTCGGGGAGTCGGCGTTCGAGTCCATCGCGGTGATCGGCCAGTTCCGCGAGCTCTACTTGCTCTGCGAGGCCGACGACGACCTCCTCGTGGTCGACCAGCACGCCGCCCACGAGCGGATCAACTACGAACGCCTCCGGGCGGCGGTCGGCGATGGCGGTTCGGACGACGAAACGGGTCAGGCGGGCGTCGAGTCCGCCGATATCGAACCGCGACGGCTCCCGCTCACGGCGAGCGAGGCGGCGCTCGCCGAAACGCACAGGGGTGACCTCGCCGCGATCGGCTTCCGGTTCGAGACCGATGGGGCGTCACTGCGGGTCACGGGCGTGCCAGCGCCCCTCGGTCGGGTCGCGAGCCCCGAGGCGCTCCGCGACGCGCTCGACGCGCTCGCCGCGGGCGAGGAGCCGACGGACCCGCGCGACGAGCTCCTGAAGGCGTTCGCGTGTCACCCCTCGCTCAAGGCCGGCGACGCGCTGACGACCGAGGAGGCGACCCGGCTCGTGCGACGGCTCGGAGCGTGCGAACAGGCCTTCGCGTGTCCCCACGGCCGACCGACCGTGCTCCGGATCGACGAGGCGGCGTTCGCGCGTGGGTTCGAGCGACCGAACACCCGATTCTGACGAGGGTTTATCCGCGATCCGGCGACGAACGGTCCCATGGCGACCCCTCTGCCGACCGGCATCGACGTGCTCGACCAGCGCCTTGACGGCGGCGTCCCGCCGGGGAGCATCATCGCGCTGTGTGCGCCGCCGGCGAGCCAAGCCGAACTCCTGCTCGCCGAGTTCATGGGCCCGCGCGAGACGCTGTATCTCACCCTCGACCGGACGGAGCGCGCGGTCACGGACGGCCTCCGTCGAACCACGACCGAGACGGGCGACCCGGACGTTCGGGCCGTTCTCGACGAGAATCGAGTCGACCACGCGCTCGAACACCTCGAGGACCGTCCCCGGGATTCGACGGTGATCGTCGACCACCACACCGTGATCGAGACCGAGGAACGCGACCGCGTCTCCGAGTTCGTGACCCGGCTCCGCCGCCATCTCACGGACACCGGGGGCGTCGCGGTGCTCTACTGTCTCGACGGCGACCCGGTCCCGGAACGCCGGGCGACCACCCTCCATAGTGCCGACGTGGTCTTCCGGCTCACCGTCGACGTCGTGGGGGCGACGGTCAACACCCGGCTCGCGGTGCCGAAGGTCCGCGGCGGCCGCGCGCTCACCGAGACCCTCAAGCTCCAGCTCACCGACCGGGTCACGGTGGACACGAGCCGCGACATCGCGTAGCGGACGATCCGGGCGGATAGTAGCCCCGGTAGCAACCGGCGGAGCGCTTATGATCTAATCATCCGACCAGGACTCGATGGCCGCGACGGAGGGCTTCGGGCTTCGTCGGCTCGTCGAGCTCGTGCTCGTCCTGGTACTTACCGGCTTCGGAAACCCGTCGTTCGCCGCCGCGTGGGGTGCTCCTCGTTCTCGGTGGCCTCGCCTCCACCGGCGGGTGGGGCTACCGCTGGGACGAAACGACGAGTTCGTGAGAAAGTCGTCGGCGTTACTCGCTCGCGTCGGCCTCGTCGAGCTCCTCGGTGACGTCGTCGAGGTCGACGTCCGCGTCCGCGAGCTCCTCCTCGATGGCTTCCATGTCGGCCTCGCCACCACCGCCGCCCATGCCGCCCATCATCCCACCCATGCCGCCCATCATGCCGCCCGAGCCGTCGATGACCTCCTCGACGACCACGCGGTCGAGGTCGAGCCGATCGATGAGGTCGCCCAGGATCTGCTGTTTGCCCATCATCCACTGCTGGTCGAACTGGAGCTGGGGCGACTGCTCGATGTAGAGGGTCTCCTTTTCCACCGTCTCCGTCTCGAACTCGGGCTCGCTCTCCTCGTCGTCGTCCTCGAACTCGGGCTCGCTCTCCTCGTCGTCGTCCTCGAACTCGGGCTCGCTCTCCTCGTCGTCGTCCTCGGACTCGACGAGCTGCTCCTCCTCGACCTCGTCCGTCTCGATCCGCATGTCGAGGTCGGCGTCGAAGTACATCGAGAGCATACCCTTGGCCTGCTCGACGCGGTCCTCGACCACGTCGAGCACCTCGTAGTCGTACTCGACGTCCGCACCCGCGAGCGGGTGGTTGAAGTCGACCCGTGCCCGCCCGCCGATGATGGTCTCGACGTGGCCGTGCTGGCCGTCGATGTCGACGTGGCCGCCCGGATAGCGGTCGTCCTCGGGGATGCGGTCGGCGCTCACAGTTCTGACCTCACCCTCGTCGTACTCGCCGAAGGCCTCGACCGCCGGCACCGTGACCGTCCCCGAGTCACCGGGTTCGCCGCCGATGAAGTCCTCCTCGACGGCGTCGAAGAGGTGGCCCGCCCCGACCGCGATGACGCGGGGCTCGAAGCTCTCCTGCTGGTCGGCGACGCCCTCCTCCTCGGCGACCTCCTCGTCGGTGGTGTCGACCAGCTGGTCGTTCTCGACGGTGCGTGCGGTGTAGGAGAGTCGGACGAAATCGCCCTCTTGGATCCCCGTGGCTTCGGTTTCGTCGGCGGCCGCCGATTCCTCGGTCTCGGTGGTGTCGGCGTCCGTCTCGGCCTCGTCGTCGGTCATACCCCCATCAAGTCCCGTTCGACGTTTAAGAACAACGCTTCGCTCCCGCCCCGGCGAACCGCCCCCGATCACGTGTCCGCATCGGCGTAGAGCGTGGTTTCGAGGTACTCTTCGAGCAGCCCGTGGGCGGTTTCGAGTACCGCCTCGTCGCCGAGCACCACCCAGCGGGTTCGCGCGCCGTCGATGATGGTGAGCAGCATCGTCGCGGTGCGCTCGGGGTCGACGGGGGCGAAGACGCCCCGCTCGATGCCGTCCTCGATCATCGCCTCGAACAGGTCGAGGACGTAGACGTCGTTCGTCCGGAACTGTTCGCGGTAGACCTCGTTGTGGGCGGCCTGGGAGCGGAGTTCGAGCATCGCGGTCTGGAACGCCTCGTGGTCGTCCGGACCGTAGACCAGCGCGTCGATCGTCTCCCGAAGTCGTTCGGCGGGGTCGTCGTTCTCGGTCACGGCCACCTGCGTCTCGAACCGCGCGATGAGGTAGCCCAGAAACGACGACAGCAGGTCTTCCTTCGAGTCGTAGTGATAGAAGATCAACGACTTGCTCTTCTCGAACTCGTCGGCGATCGACTGGACGGTGAGGTCCACCGCGCCGTGACGACACAACGCGCGGTAGGTCGCCCGCATGATCGCCTCGTGTTCGGTGCCCGTTCCGTCCTCCGCACCGTCGGCCGATCCCGCTTCGTCGGTCGTGTCCCCCATTTCGATCACTGACTACGTGGTTAACCGTAGATTTATACCTTGTGCTCGACGCTCTGCTCGGACCGGTCTCGACGGACGACGCCACACGATCGAGCTCGTCGGACGGTTGGTTTTTGTAGCGTCCCGACCTCGACCGTCCATGGCCGACACCACCACCGCGAGCGAGTCCCTCTCGAACGAGGCGGCCGCCGAGCGGCTCGAAGCCCTCGCGAGCGAACTCCGGCAGGAGGACGACGGGATCCAGGTCGAGGTGGGCAACAAGTCCGTCTCGCTCGCCCCCTCGGGCAACATCGACTACGACATCGAGGTCGCCGAGCGCGAACCGATGCTCGGCAGCAAGCACGAATCGGTCACCATCGAGCTCGAATGGACGACCGACGAGTGAGCCCGTACGACCACCGCTAACCGCCGATGTACGAAGTCGAACTCAAAGTCCGCACCGCCCACGACCCGGTTCGCGAACGGCTCGCCTCGCTCGACGCGGAGCCGCTCGGCACGGTCCGGCAGGTCGACACCTACTACGACGCCCCGGACCGCTCGTTCGCCGAGACCGACGAGGCCCTCCGCATCAGAACCGAGTCGACGAACGACGACGAGCGGACTCGGGTGACCTACAAGGGACCGCTGGTCGAGGCGGCCTCGAAGACCCGCATCGAGCACGAGACGGGGGTCGGTGACCGCGAAGCGATGGCGGGCGTGTTCGACGGGCTCGGCTTCTCGCCCGCGGCCACGGTCGAGAAGGACCGCGATCGGTTCTCGTGTGGGGAGTACACCGTCGCGCTCGATACCATCCGCGGGCTCGGCGAGTTCGTGGAGGTCGAACGCGAGGTCGCGGACGAGTCGGCCGTCGCGGACGCCCGTGACGGCGCGTGCGACCTCCTCACCGACCTCGATTGCGACCCCGACACCCAGATCCGGACCTCCTATCTCGGGCTCCTCCTCGACGCCGACGCCGACTCGCCACCCACCGGTGATAACTGAGCGTAATTTATCGCCGGACGAAGGTTTCCGCAAGTTATAGGCGGGCGGCTGTCGAAGGATGGCCATGACCCAGCGAAACGTCAGTATCGAGGGACTCGACCGGCCGGCGGCGGAGGAGACCGCCGTCGAGATCGTCGAACGAAAGGGGATCGGCCACCCCGACTCGCTGTGTGACGGGATCGCCGAGAGCGTCTCGCGCGCGCTCGCGTCGGCCTACCTCGACCGTGTCGGGCGGGTGCTCCACTACAACACCGACGAGACCCAGCTCGTCGCCGGCACCGCCGCGCCCGCCTTCGGCGGCGGCGAGGTGGTCGAACCCATCTACATCCTCGTCGTCGGCCGGGCGACCAGCGAGTTCGAGGGGACCACGATCCCCACCGAGCCCATCGCGCTCGAAGCCGCCCGCGAGTACCTCGAAACCCACGTCCCCGAACTCGAGGTCGGCACCGACGTCGTGGTCGACGCCAAACTCGGCGAGGGCAGCGGCGACCTCCGCGGCGTGTTCGACGAATCGGGGGTGCCGATGGCGAACGACACCAGCTACGGCGTGGGCCACGCACCGCTCTCGGAGACCGAGACCATCGTCCACACCGTCGAGGACAGGCTCAACGGCGAGTACGCCGCCGACCATCCCTACCTGGGCCCCGACATCAAGGTGATGGGCAAGCGCGAGGGCGAGACGATCGACGTCACGGTGGCGGCGGCGATGATCGACACCTACCTCACCGACGTCGACGCCTACGCGAGCGCGGTGACCGACGTCCGGGAGTACGTCACCGGGATCGCCGAGGAACACACCGACCGCGAGGTCACCGTCCACGTCAACACCGCCGACGACTACGAGACGGACTCGATCTACCTCACGACCACCGGCACGAGCGCCGAACAAGGCGACGACGGCTCCGTGGGGCGGGGCAACCGCGCGAACGGGCTGATCACGCCCAACCGCTCGATGTCGATGGAGGCCACCTCCGGGAAGAACCCCGTCAACCACATCGGGAAGATCTACAACCTCCTCTCGACCGACATCGCCGAGAACGTCGTCGAGGAGGTCGACGGCATCGCGGAACTCCGGATCAAACTCCTCTCGCAGATCGGCCGGCCGATCGATCAGCCCCACGTCGCCGACGTCCGGGTCGCCACCGAGGCGGGCGTCGCGCTCGGCGACGTCGAGAACGAGATCGACCGGATCGTCGACCGCGAACTCGCCGACGTCACCGGGTTGACCGAACGGGTGATCGACGGCGAGATAGCCACGTTCTGACCCGCGTCACTCCCGTTCGTCGAGCACCCCGGCCGCGCCGGGTATCAGGGCGTCCTCGACGAGGGCCGCGGTCGCGCGACGGAGCCGTTCGGAAAGCGCCTGATGGGAGATATCGAGTCGGTCGGCGAGTTCGCTCAGGCTGGTCTCGCGCGGGATCGCGAAGTAGCCGGCATCGAGGGCGGCGTCGAGCGCCTCGAACTGGGCCTCGGTGAGCCCGTAGCGACCCACCGGTTTGCCCTGCATCTGTCGGATGGCCTTCACGTCGAAGGTCAACCCGTTCTCCTCGACGAAGTCGTTGGTCTTCGTGAGCGACTCCTGGTCGGGATAGAGCACCCGGAGGTACCACCGCCCGTCCCGGCCGAACGCGTCCATCACCGTCGCGGCGGAGTTGGTGATCATCTGGAGGACGACCTCGACCTCCGAGACCCACTGCATCCGGTAGAGCTGTTCGTTCTCGAACGTCGAGAGCAGGGAGATGTCGCGGGTGCTCGGGTCGGCTTCCAGCGCCTCGCCGACCGCGTCGGCCTCCGCCCCGCGAACCCACACCAGCGGCATGACCGCGTCGTCGCCGCTCTGGACCACCCGTTCGATCTCGAACTCGACGTCCGGCAGCGACCGCAGCGCCTCGTAGAGCGCGAACTCCTCGGCGGGTATCTCGCCCCTGACGACCTGTGCGTTGCTCATACTCGGGGTTTCTACTCGATACTGATAAACTCGCCTCACCAGTCCGAAAGCTCTCTCGCTTGCCGGGCGACCGCGAACCCCCGTCCGGCGGTCCGGAACGGTGGTGCTTTGAGCCGTCGCCGTCGAGGGCGTGCGTGCAGATCGTCGGCTACGCGTCGCTCGACCCCGCGCTGTTCGTCGCCGAGGCGGGGTCGGTGGAGCGGATGGACCTCGCCCCCGGCACGGAGCTCGCCTACACCCTCGGCGAGCGCCACTGCGCGGGAACGACGACCGACGACGGGACTCATCACCCCTGCGAGCGCGAGCGCGCGCCGTACTGTGAACTCCACAGCACGCCGTGGTCGGTGGCGAACAACGCCGACTCCGAGGAGGAGCACGCGGTCTACCTCGCGGGTTTCGCCCCGCGAACGTTCAAGGTGGGCGTCACGCGCTCGTGGCGGCTCGACACCCGTCTCCGCGAACAAGGTGCCGACCGGGCCGCCCACGTCCTCACTACGTCCGACGGCCGAGCGGCGCGTGACCGCGAGACGCAGATATCGACGGAGTACGGGGTTACCGAGCGGGTTCGCGTGGCGACCAAGATCCGAGGACTCGCCGAGCCGTTCGACGAGGTAGCGTGGGACGCGCTGCTCGACTCGTTCGAAGTCCACGAGGCGTTCACGTTCGAGTACGGCCTCGACCCCGAGGAACGACCGGTAGCCGAGACCCTCCTCTGTGGGACCGTCGTCGGTCTCAAGGGTCGGATCCTCCTCCTCTCCTACCGGGGTACCACCTACGCCGTCGACTGTCGCGACCTCGTGGGCTACGACCTCGAACCGGGCGCGCCCGACCGCGACCTCCAAGCGAGCCTCGGCGGATTCGGGTAGTTCTACGTCTCCCTCTCAAATTTGATCGGAAGGACCAAGCGAAACAATCCATTTTTAATGCGTGGTAAAAAATCAAGTTCTTTCTTGATTCATCTCAACTGCATCTTCGTGTGCTTCTGCTGGATTCTCGTCGGACTCCTTACGGGGAGAGCGCTCTCTAAGAGAATGCTCATTCACATCATGGATCCGTTCCCAAACAAAAAACAAAGTCCACAATACCCCAAACATCCAGAAACCAAATACTAACACTGGTTCTAAGAACGACATCTGTGCAAATCCATGAACCACAAAACCGGTCTCATGCAGAAATACTACAGAAAGAGGGAAAATAATTGATGAAAAGATCGGAATAAGTGTAGATTTCAAGCTCTTTTGTAGCTGAGAGGGGTTCAATGAGTCATATTCTATTATTAAATCCTCTCTACGATCTTCAAGCATTTGGATTTCATGAGTTGTGTCCGTCACACGACGGCTACGGCTGTCATACCGTTCTCGGTCGTATATCTTCCACAACGCCTCGGTGATATACGAAAAATCTTCTCTAGGGATAAATGGTTCTGAGATACCAAGCGGGCTTGGCCGAAGCTTCTTTTCGATCTCATCCCAACGTCTTTCTAGTTCGTCATAATGATGTTGCCACACGTCTGACTCCTCAAGATCTTGGTATTGTACCAATCCATCGAGTGCATCTACTACTCCAACAGCATCTGGGTTAGGTGACCATCGGTGACCAACATCGAACTTGATGAAGCTATCTACATCTTCTTCTGCTTCTTGCAATTCCCATTTGTTTTCTGTCATCCTGAGATTTTCAACCCGAGCTGTGCGACTCACTTTCAGCGACTGAAGTTCGGCAACAACAGCATCATATCTATCTCGGAGCCGTGTCCGGCTCGCCTTCATATCGGACAAACGTTGCACTAGGTAGGCTGTGAGTATGCCTATAAAGATACTTGCAGATGTCGCAAGTGTGCTGTAAAACCCGATTAGTGCCATGTTTGACAACCGCACCAATTAGCTGTAAATCTAACCCTACGGTACGTTTCTACATCATTCTAGTTCAGTCGTCTTTGGACTTACGCGGTATAAGCACCAATCCTCGTAGATCCTTCCAAGCAGTCGAATATATTATAGATTGGCAGCTACGCGCCTACGAGCTCATGAGGTGACCTCACTATACCAAATTCTGAGCAACAGTATATCCTCGCTCATGTACCGAACGCTTTTCCGGCGGGCCAGCCAACCCGGGCGCATGGCAGACGACGAACCCGAACCCACCGACGAGTCGAGTTCCGAACCCGAGATCGACGAGAGCGAGGGCGAGGAGAAGTCCTTCCGCGAGCGCGTCGAGGAGATCCGCGAGGAGCGCGAGGCCGAAGCGGAGGGCGACGGCGAGAGCCGCGAGGAACGCATGGAGGAGCTGATGGGTGGCGGCGGCCCCGGCGGGATGGGCGGCGGTGGCAACCCGTTCGCGCAGATGATGGGCGGGATGATGGGCGGCGGTCCCGGTGGCGGCATGGGCGGTCCCGGTGGCATGGGTGGCGGCCCGCCCGGTGCCGGTCCCGGCGGTCCGGGTGGCGAGAGCGACGCGGGCAACGAGGAGATGGTTCGCGAGCTTCGACAGCTCCGCGACGAGGTTCACGACGTCCGACGCACGCTCGACCGCATCGCCGACGCGCTCGAAGAGTAACTCCTTACTCCGGGAAGCCGGTCCCGAGTTCGATCGATTCGTCCTCCGCACAGCGACCGACGAGTTTCGCGGGGTTGCCGACCGCGGTGCAGTTCGGGGGCACGGATTCGAGGACGACGGACCCCGCACCGACGCTCGCGTTCTCGCCGATGACGATCGGACCCAGCAGGGTGGCGTTCGCGCCGATCGTCGCGCCGTCTTCGAGCGTCGGATGGCGCTTTTCGTCCGCCAGCGAGTCACCGCCGAGCGTGACGCCCTGATAGAGCATCACGTCGTCGCCGATGTCGGTCGTCTCGCCGACCACCACGCCCGCGCCGTGGTCGATGAAACACCGCCGGCCGACGTCGGCCCCGGGGTGGATCTCGACTCCGGTGAGGAACCGGGCGAGGTGCGATATCAGCCGTGCGGTGAGGTGGAAGTCCCGCTCCCACGCGGCGTGGCCGAGACGGTGGGCCCAGAGCGCGTGGAGCCCCGGATACGCGAGCACGACTTCGAGGGCCGACTTCGCCGCCGGGTCCTTCGCCAGCGCCGTCTCGATGTCCTCTCGGATCCGTTTTCCCAGACCGATCATGGGGAACATCCGTGACGAGTGAGCATAAACCATGCGTCCACCGAAACCCGGTGCCCCGAGCGCGTCGAGGCTTCGTCACTCCCCCGTGTCACAACAGTAATGCGGACGCGACGTGAGGAACGGTTATGGACTTCAGCCTCTCGGCCGAGCAACGACAGATCCAGGGGATGGTCACCGAGTTCGTCGACGAGGAGGTCGTGCCTCGCGCCGCCGAGATCGACCACGACGACGAATTCCCGGCCGACCTCGTTCGCGAGATGGGCGAGCTCGGTCTGATGGGGATGCCCTTCCCCGAGGAGTACGGCGGCGCAGGGCTCGATTATCACTCCTACGCGCTCGGCCTCGCCGAGATCGCGCGCGGCTCGGGTGGGTTGGGGACCGTGGTCGCCGCCCACATCAGCCTCGCGGGCAACATGCTCTACGAGTTCGGAACGGAGGACCAAAAAGAGGAGTTCCTGACCCCGCTGGCCGAGGGCCGCGACATCGGGGCGTTCGCGCTCTCGGAGGCCGGCGCGGGCAGCGACGTGCCGGCGATGACGACCACGGCCCGAAAGGAGGGCGACGAGTACGTGGTCGACGGCGGCAAGCTCTGGATCTCGAACGGCTCGGTGGCCGACACCGTCACCCTGTTCGCCAAGACCGACCCCGACGCCGGCAACAAGGGCATCTCCTCGTTCGTCGTGCGGCCCGAGGAGGACGAGGGCTTCCACGTCGAGGGAACGGAGGACAAACTCGGCGACAAGGGCTGTCCGACGGCGGAATTGCGGTTCTCCGACATGCGACTCCCCGAGGACCGACGGCTCGGCGAGGAGGGTCGGGGATTCGTCCACGCGCTCAAGACCCTCAACGGCGGGCGGATCACCATCGCCGCCCGCGGGGTCGGGATCGCCCAGGCCGCGCTCGATGCGGCGCTCGACTACGCCCAGGACCGCGAGCAGTTCGGTCAGTCTATCTCGGAGTTTCAGACCATTCAGCACAAACTCGCCGACATGGACACCAAGGTCTCGGCCGCACGACTCCTGATGCACCAGGCGGCGGACCTGAAGATGCGCGGTGAGGACTTCCGGAAGGAGGCCGCCCAGGCGAAGCTCTACGCCAGCGAGGTGAGTCGTGAGGTCGCGAACGAGGGCGTCCAGATCCACGGCGGCTACGGCTACACGAAGGACTTCCCCGCCGAGCGGTTCTACCGCGACGCCAAGCTCAACGAGATCTACGAGGGGACCAGCGAGGTCCTCAGAAACACCATCGCGGGCAACCTGCTCGATTGAGAACCGATAGCTTCGATTAGCCGGCGAGCGAAGCAGGAGTATGACCCCCGAGGCGGAAGCCAGCGCCGACGGCATCACCGCGCGCTACACCGAGACCGACGGCGAGCGCGTGCTCGAATTCTCGCGCGATGGCGCGACCGCGGCGGTCGCCCAGAACGTCGACGGCTACGCCATGCTCAAGGTGCGCCCGACCGCCGACGGCGACGAACTCGAACGCTACTACGGCTTCGACATGGCGCTCGACCACGCCGCCGAACTCCTCGGCGTCTCGCCGCACGACCTCCCGGTGCCCGACGCCGCCGCCGACATGGGGATGTGACTAGATGGACGACACCCGAGTATCTCGTTCGAACCCGGCTACGGAGCGGCATCGATGACGGGGAACGAAGGCGGTGTTTCGGTCGAGCGCAGTGGATTCGAGGCGTACGAGACCGCTATCGAGACGCTCCTCGGGGAGTATCATCGGTCGGTCGCGGACGGCCATCGTGACTACCTCGCTCGTCACGCGCCCGAGTACGAGTTCTCCCCGGCCGCGTACGTCCGGGACGAGACCGAGACGGATCTCGCGTATCTCGGCACGGAAGGACCCCGGCGACCGCTGGTGATCGCGGTGGACGGCGACGACGTCGTCGGCTGTGTCTACCTGTACGAGCTCACCGACGACGAGGCCGAGATCAAACGACTCTACGTTCGCGAGGCGTATCGCGGCCGCGGACTCGGCCGCCGGCTTCTCGAACGGCTGATCGAGGTCGCCGAGAACGAAGGCTACCGCTCGCTCCGTCTCGACACCGCCCCGTACATGGAGGGCGCACAACACCTCTATCGGGAGTTGGGATTCGATACCTACGAAGGCGGGGCGTCGGTCACCGACGTTCCCGACCCGCTCCTCGACGACCTCGTCTTCATGCGCCGCCGTCTCGACGGGTGATAGCGCTCGGAACGAGAGCCGTCCAAGTCGATTCAGAGCGCGAGGAAGACCAGATAGGGAACCGCGAACAGCACGACCGTCAGGAGGAGCAGGATGACACCGTAAGCGGCCAGGGTTCCAGCGGCCGTGAGCCACGACGGATGGTCGAATCGGCCGGGAAGGCTCGTGCTCATGACGGAGACAGTGCGCGTCGGGGCTTAAACGCTCGTGCTCGCGACACCGTTCGCGGCGCGACCGTCGACCCGGTCCCCGAAGCGCCACGGCTTTCCCGCGGCCGGCCGAAGGAACGTCGATGTTAGTCGTTCACGCGAGCTTTCCGGTCGACCCGGCCCACCGAGACGACGCGCTCGAACTCCTCCCCGACCTCGTGGAGGGGTCGCGGGCCGAGGACGGCGTGATCGAGTATCGGGCGACGACGGACGTCACCGACCCCAATATCATCCGCTTCTTCGAGCGCTACGAGGACGAGGAGGCGTTCGCGGCCCACGGCCAGTCCGACCACTTCGGGACCTTCGAGGACGCGGTCGGCGAGTATCTCACCGGCGAACCCGAGGTCGTTCAGTTCGACGTCGACTCCGTCACCGAACGCTGAGGGCGACGGGGTTTCAGGCGGTTATCTCTGCGATGCGGCGGGGTTCGCCCGAGAGGGTCGGGTCGGGCTCGACGATCTTGAGCACCTCGTGGTCGGTGACCTCGGGATAGGTCTTGCCGATGGCCTCTTCGATCAGCGCGCGTTCGAGCCGGAACTCGGTACCCTCATAGACCACGTCCACACCCTGTTCGTCGAACGAGAGGAGGGTCATACCCACCGTAGCGCGGTTGACGAATAAAAACGACTCGCGTTCGCGTCGGAGACTGGATTTATTAGGGATGGCCCCCGATTCTGCCGTGTGTCGTTCCGCTCGGACCCCCTCTCCGAACTCGTCGTCCCCGATGGGACCACGGTCGAGGAACACGATATCGTGGCCGATGCCGACGTGATCGTCGGAACACAGAGCACGATAGCGCTCGGCGTCCGTGGTCGAAACGTCGTCGCGGGCGAGCGCGTCACGTTCGACGGGGACATCGAGGCGAGCGGCGACTGCCGGCTCGACATGTGGTGTGAAGTCAACGGCAACGTGCTCGTTGGCGCGGACGCCTACATCGGCGAGCGCGTCGAGATCGGTGGCCAGCTCGTCGTCGCGGGCGACCTCGACATCGGCGACGACGTCACCATCGAGGAGGGGTTCGACGCCAACGGCTGGATCGTCATCCGGAACCCCGTGCCGACGCTGGTCTTCCTCTTCACCTACCTCACCCACCTCCTCCGGCGCGGCGAGGAGGAACTCGCCGACGACGTGCTCTCGGAGGTGTTCGAGGGCCACGACGACCAGCCGCTCGTCGTCCCGAAGAACGCGACGCTCGGCGACGACGCCTGGCGGGTCTCGACGCCCGCCCGGGTCGGCGACGACTGTCGGCTCCACGGCAACCTCCGCGCCGAGAGTATCTCCGTCGGTGCGAACGACGAGATATTCGGGAGCCTCCGGGCGCGCGAGTCGATCAGCCTCGACGAGGGCACCGTCGTCCACGGCGACGTCACCACCAGCGACGGCGCGGTCGAGGTCGCGGCGGGGGCCCACATCCGCGGCGACATCGCGTGCGAACGGCTCCGCCTCCACGAGGGCGCGGTGGTCGAGGGGCAGATGCGCGCCCGCGGCGAGATGACGGTCGTCCGGGCCCAGCGCGGGGTCGATACCGCGGCATCGGATACCGAAACCGAGACGGTGACGAACGCCGACGACGTCGACGGAACGGTCGAGTCGGACGACGAGCGAACCGAACCCGACGGATCGAAAGGCAGTTTCACGCCGCCGAAGTAGTCGGCCCATGCTCTCGCTCGCGCTCGCCGGCAAGCCGAACGCCGGCAAATCTACGTTCTTCGCGGCGGCGACGATGGCCGACGTCGACGTCGCCAACTATCCCTTCACGACCATCGACCCGAACCGTGGGGTCTCCCACGTTCGCACCGACTGTCCCTGTCTCGCTCGCGAGGAGCGCTGTGGTGACGAACACTGTCACGACGGCACGCGCTACGTGCCCGTCGAACTCCTCGATGTCGCGGGCCTCGTACCGGGGGCCCACGAGGGCCGCGGGCTGGGTAACCAGTTCCTCGACGAACTCACGAACGCCGACGTCATCCTGAACGTCGTGGATTCGTCGGGGGGGACCAACGCCGAGGGCGAACCCGTCGAGGTGGGCGAGCACGACCCCACGGAGGACGTCGACTTCATCACCGAGGAGATCGAGCAGTGGCTCGCCGGTATCGTCGACCGGAACTGGGAGACCATCGCCCGCGGGTCGCGCGCGCCGAACTTCTCGATCGACGAGGCGCTCCGGGAGATGCTCTCGGGGATCGGTGTCGGCGAGGCAGCCATCACCGCGACCCTCCGCGAGCTCGACTATCCGACGGACCCGCGCGAGTGGACCGACGGGCACAGAATCGCCCTCGCCCGCCAGGTCCGCGAGCGAACCAAACCCCTCGTCGTGGTGGCGAACAAGGCCGACATCGCGCCCGCAGGCGCGCTCGACGCGCTCCGTGAGGCCGCGGGCGAGGCGATCCCGGCGACCGCGGAGGGCGAACTCGCGCTCCGGCGCGGCGCGGAGGCGGGCGCGATCGACTACCGCCCCGGCGACCCCGACTTCTCCATCACCGGCGACCTCACCGACGGCCAGCGCGCGGGGCTCGACCAGGTCCGAGAACTCATGGCCGACCACGGCGGCACCGGGATCCAGACGGCGCTGGACACCGCCGTCTACGACCTGCTCGATCACATCACTGTGTACCCCGTCCAGAACGAGACGAAGTGGACCGACGGCCAGGGCAACGTCCTGCCCGACGCGTTTCTCGTTCCTCGGGGTTCGACCCCACGCGATCTGGCCTACGCGGTCCACTCGGACATCGGGGATGGCTATCTTCATGCGGTGGACGCGCGCTCGAACCGGCGGGTGGGCGAGGACCACGAGCTCTCGGAGGGCGACGTGGTGAAGATCGTGAGCACGGCGACCTGACGACGAGGGTTTGTTCGTTTCGTTAGCCGCTCGTGTTTGCGAAGTAGGCTAAGATAGCACGACTTGGGCGCGCGATTTCTCGGTCCGCTATCGCGTCAACGGCGACTCGCCCGGTGCAAACGAGAACCGCAAACCACGAGCCTCCCCAGCCGATTCCTTCGCTCGTTCACTCCGTTCACTCGCTCAGTCATCCCTCGCGCGAGTCGCGCGTCTCCGACGCGCTCCCGCGCGCCGACCACACCCATCCTGATCAGATCCACGAGAACGGCTCGATCAGGACTGCGAGGAAGAGCAGTCCGAGGAACAGATACGACCCCCGCATCAGGACCTCCGTCGCGCGCCGGGAGTCGAGCCGTCGGGTGGTGAGCGCCACGCCGGCGAAGGCGACGACGGCGAGCCCGGTGCTCGGCGGGAAGGTCCCCAGAAGCGCGCCGGCGAGGGTTCCGAGAAGCGCGAGGGCCAACAGGAGGTAGGCGCTCCGGCGGGCGCGGGCCCGCCCGAGGACGACCGCGACGGTCCGTTTGTCGATCGAGCGGTCGTAGTCGTAGTCCTTCGCGTCGTCGATGACCTTGATCCCCGAGAGCAACACGAGGAAGACGGCGGCGAAACCGAGGACCGGGACCGAGAACCCGGCGGCTTGGACGTAGTAGCCACCGAGGATGGCGAGCGTGATCCCGAGCGGGTAGCCCATCGTGGCGCTCACGGGGTGCATGTCGAGCTGTGGTGCGTGGAGGTAGGCGACCAGCCACGTCGGGAGGGTGACGAGCGCCGCACCGGGACCGACGGTCAGCCAGAGCCAGCTACAGCACGCCGCGAAGCCGAGGGTGGCACAGACGAGCCCGAGGCGGCAGCCACCGGCCGTGAGCGGGTGGTCGTCGTCCTCCCCGCGAACGTAGAAGTCAACGTAGCCGTCCTTGACGTGGGCGGTGTAGACGGCGAAGAACATCGCCGCCACGTGGACGGCCGCCACTGCTGGCACGGCCGTCGGCGCGAGCACCGCACCGAAGACCGAGGCCGCGAGCGGCGGCAGCATGAACACCGGGTGGACCTGTGAGGCGAGCGCGGAGAGCGCCGCCCCGGTCCCCGAATCGTGGCGTGCGACGGCCATGTCCCTCGTTCGGTTGCCAGTCACATAGATGTGCGGCTACCGATGGAGGTCACGTGACCGTCCGGAAGCCGAACGGGAACGGTTCAGTCCGGCGAGAACCGACGGCGGTCGTGGATCGTGAGCTCGATGTCGACGGCGTGGCCGGTTCGCGTCTCGATCCGCTCAGCGAGTGCCTGCGGCAGGCCGGGATACGACTCGCCGGTGGGTCGGCTCACGACCACGGCGACCTCGCGTCGGTCGTCGGACAGGCTCGTGAGTATCACCTGTGTCCGGACGGTTTCGAGGTCGACGGCCGCGTAGGCCGGCCGATCGAGGGTCGTCTCCACGGCGTCGTTGATATCCCGGTCGAACGAGACCTGGCCCGCCATCACGGTTCCCGAGACGGCGAACACGGCGAGCAACACCGCGAGCGCGCCGAGTGCGGGCGCGAGCCGTCGGAACCCGCTTCGAGTGCCGTTCCCCATCCAGGGTCGGTAGCCGAGGTAGACGAGCGCGAGCACGCCCGCGAGGTTGACCGCGACGGTGTTCACGACTAAGAGCGCGAGCGCACCGAGCGCCACCGCCGGGAGTCCCCACGCGACCCCGATACCCACCGCTGCCGCGGCCGGGATCAGGGCCGCGGCGATCATCACGCCCACGAGCGCCTCCGAGAGCCCGGTCGAGAGCCCGAACGCGCCAGCCGCGCCGGCACAGACCGCCACCGCGAGCGCCAACAGTCCCGGCGACGTTCGCTGGCTCACTTGGGCCACCGCCGAGACGTCGAGAGCCGTGGGTACCACCCCACCGGCCTTCAGCGCGAACGCCAGCACCGTTCCCGCGAGAACCGCCGCCGTCAGCCCGCCCGCCAGCGACTTGAGTCCCAAACCGATGAGTTTGCGGTCGTTGAGGACGATCCCGACGCTGCTCATCATCGCCGATCCGACCTGTGGAGCGATCACCATCGCACCGACGACGATCGCGGCGGAGTTGAGGAGGAGTCCCGCGGCCGCCACCACCGCGCTGAACAGCGTCATGGCGTAGTAGGTCAGCGGGTTCCGGTGCATGTCCAGCGCCTTCGCCCGGATCTCCTCGTGGGCGACGCTGTCGTCCTCCTCGACGCCCGCGACGAACCGGTTCTCCAGTTCGTTGTAGTGGGTGGTCTTCGCGGTCTCGGCGGTGGCGATCACGGTGTAGTTCGTGTCGTCGAGCCCGGCCTCGCGGAGCTCGCCGAGAACGTACTCGACGGCCTGTGTCGGCAGCGGGAACTCGACCAGCGTCGAAGCGTCGCGCTCGCTCGCGTCCTCGGTCACCACCCGATCGATGTTCTCGGTCCGGAGAACGTCGAGGACGGTTTCACGCTGTCCATCGGGCACGACGAGCTTGATGAGCCGCACGAGATGGCCTGCACACGCAGGCGTCTTACGGCTGTGGATCGACGTCTCGCGAACGAACCTTTCCTCGGTACGCCGAGCGCCGAAACGACCGTCGGTGGGTGACGGCTCAGTCGCCGGGCGACGCCGACTCGTAATCGACGTATCTGAGCTCCACCGTGACCGGCCGGTCGGTGGCCGCGCTGATGCGCTCTTGAAGGGTTTCCGCGAGCCCCGGGTACGCCGTGCCGGTCGTTCGGTCGAGCGTCACCGTGGCCGTCACCTCGCCGCCGAACACGTCGCCCGCGTCGTAGCTCGTCGAGACGTCGGTGAGGTCCAACCCATCGTAGGCCGGGCCGTCGATCGCGGTTTGGACCTCCTGGTTGACCGAGCCCTCGAAGCTCACGTAGCTCGCCGTCGCGGCGCTCACGACGACGATGCTGGCGACGAACGCGAGCACGACGAGGGCGTACGCACCCGTCCGAAGCGAGACGGAGAGGTTCTCGCGGACGCTCCCGACGACCGACTCGCGGTAGCCGAGCGCGACGAGCGCGACGTAGGCGCTGACGTTGATGAAGACGACGTTCATGAAGAGCAACGCGAACGCACCCGCCACCACGAGCGGCTGCCCCCAGACGGTACCGATGCCCGCCGTCCCCGCCGAGGGAACGATCGCCGCCGCGACCGCGACGCCCGCGATCGAGACCGGGAGGTCGGTCGCGAGCGCGAGCGCACCCGCCGCGCCCGCCGCGAGCGCGACGACCACCGCGAGCAGGCTCGGGGTGAGGAAGGCCGACACCTGGTCGACGCTGGTGATCGCGAGCGACGCGGGGACGAAGAAGGTCCGACGGAGCACGAAGCTCATCGCCACCGCGCCGACGTAGGCGACCACCAGACCCAGCACTTGGGAGACGACGCTCTCGACAACCATCTCGCGGTCGTCGATCACCGCGCCAACGGCGGCCGAGAGCGACGAGCCCGCGAACGGCGCGACCACCATCGCGCCGACGATCACGATCGCGGAGTCGAGGAGGAGCCCCGCGACCGCGACGACCGCGCTCAGCGCCGCGAACGCGATGTAGGTCGGGCGGTCCGGCTGGAGGTCGGCCGCGCGCTCGCGGATCTCCGAATAGGAGATCCCCGAATCGCCCTTCGGCCCCGCGACGAACCGGTCCGCGAGGTCGTCGACGTCCTGGGTCGTCGCCCCCCGCGTCTCGACCTCGGTGACGACGGTGTGAGCGTCCTCGGGTAGCCCCGCGTCGTAGAGCAGGTCGAGGACCGGTTCGACCCCGCCGCCGGGCACCGGGACGTCGAGCATCACCGCGCCGCGACCGCTCACCTCCTCGGTGAGGTGATAATCGATGTCCTCGTCGGTCAGCGCGGTCGTGACCGCCGACCGCGACTCGCCCGGCACCCGGGTCCGTATCTGTCGCACGCTCTGGGGT
The DNA here is from genome assembly GCF_003602035.1 of Halococcus sp. IIIV-5B. NCBI lineage: Archaea > Methanobacteriati > Methanobacteriota > Halobacteria > Halobacteriales > Halococcaceae > Halococcus > Halococcus sp. IIIV-5B. The sequence goes on from NZ_QZWE01000006.1 coordinate 41,748, forward strand.
CGAAAGCGACCGAGATGAAGGTTCTGGTCGGTCCACGAAACGCACCGAAACCGATTCGGGGCGCGTAGCCGGTCAGTCCGACGACTCGGCGTCGCTCCCCATGATGGCGTTCGACCGGAGGTCGTCCTCGATGTCTTCGAGCGAACGACCCATCGTCTCGGGGACGCGGAAGTAGATGTAGACGAAGCCGAGCACCCCGAAGACCCCGAGAGCCCAGAACGAAACCGTCTGGCCGAACCGCTCGATCAGCGAGAGGAAGGTGAGCGAGACGATGAGGTTCGCCGACCAGTTGAAGAAGGTCGTGATCCCCTCGGCGGTCCCCCGGACGCGGAGCGGGAAGATCTCGGAGGTCAGCAGCCAGAACACCGGTCCGAGGCCGAGCGCGAAGAAGGCGACGTAGAGGATCATGCTGCCGAGCGTGAAGTAGCCCACGACGCCCGAGAGACCGGGGAGGTAGAAGCCGAGGCCGAGCGCGCCGAGCATCACCGTCATGCCGCCGACGCTGACGAGTAGGAGGGGTCGCCGGCCGATCCGGTCGGCGTAGTAGACCGCGACGATCGTGAGCGCGACGTTCACGATCCCGATGCCGATCGTCCCGAACAGCGACGCGGCCGAGCCGAGACCGATGTTCTGGAGGATCGTCGGGGCGTAGTAGAGCACGGTGTTGATCCCGGTGACCTGCTGGAGCACCGCGAGCGCGACCCCGACGGTGAGCGCGGGCCGGATCCAGGGTTCGAGGACGTCCCGCCAGCTCCCCTGGGACTCGCGCTCGCTGATCTCCTCCATCCGTTCGATCTCGCTCTCGAAGTCCGCCTCGTTCCGGATACGCGAGAGCACGTCCCGGGCTTCGTCGCGCCGGTCGTGTTCGACCAGCCACCGCGGGCTCTCGGGCAGGAAGAACATCGTGACCCCGAGGATCACCGCGGGCACCGCGGCGAACCCGAGCATCCAGCGCCACCCGATGACCCCCAGCAGCGACGGTGCGAAGAGCGCGTTCACGATGTACGCCACGAGGATCCCGACCACGATCATCAGCTGCTGGAGGAAGCCGAGCGTGCCCCGGATGTCCTCGGGCGCGGTCTCGGAGATGTAGAGCGGCCCGATCAGCGACGCGATCCCGACCGCGACGCCGAGCACGATCCGCCAGCCGATCAACCACTCGACCGACGGCGAGGTCGCGAGCCCGAGCGCCGCGACGAAGAAGATCACCGCACCGACGAGTGTCAACCGACGGCGACCGAACCGGTCGGCCAGCCGTCCGCCGGTCGCCGCACCGATCATCGCGCCGACGAGGACGCTCACGGTGACCACCTCCTGGAGGAACGTCGAGAGCGTGAACGACTCCTGGATGTAGGGCAGGGCCCCCGCTATCACGCCGGTGTCGAACCCGAACAGCAGGCCGTTGAGCGCACCGACGAACGCCATGACGTAGACGAACCGGGGGTGCTCCCGGTCGGCGTTCGCCAGCCTGTCGAGGAAACTCATCGTCCACCGCCGGCCGCACGGCGACCGTGCGTCCGTCGTTTCGCCACAAAACACCGACCGTCGTCGATACTGACTACGGGAGGTCTCTCCACACACTGCCTAACCGGTTCGTCACTGTGTAGGTTGCGCTCTCTTCAAAACGATCGATGACCGTGGATCGGCTCGTCGCTTCCCAGGGAGCGCGATCGCTCGCCGGGCGACTGCGTTCAGCGAACCGCCGCCGCGGCGTCGTCCATGACTTCGACCGCTTCCTTGATCTCCTCGACGTCCGTCGCGTAGGAGATCCGGGCGTAGCCCGCACCGCGCTCGCCGAACGCGTCGCCGGGGACCACGACCATGTCGCGCGCGAGGCACTCGTCGACCCAGCCCTCGGGGACCTTCGGCATCGCGTAGAACGCGCCCTCGGGGGTCGGGGTTTCGAGGCCGGCGTCGGCGAGCCCATCCAGCAAAACGTCGCGGCGCTCCTCGAAGGCGTCGACCATCTCGTGGACGCGGTCCTGGGGGCCCGAGATGGCGGCCTCGGCGGCGTACTGGGCGGGTGCGGAGGCACAGGCCTGGACGTACTGGTGGACTCGGAGCATCCGGTCGGCGCGGCGCTCGGAGGCGGCGACCCAGCCCAGCCGCCAGCCGGTCATCGAGTAGGTCTTCGAGCAGGCGTTCACGACGACGACGTTGTCCGTCTCGGCGAACTCCATCGGGCTGTGGTGTTCGCCCTCGAAGACGATGTGCTCGTAGACCTCGTCGGAGATACAGAGCACGTCGTGTTCGTCGGCGATCCGGGCGAACTCGCGCATGTCCTCCTCGGATTGGACGGCACCGGTGGGGTTCGCGGGCGAGCAGACCACGAACGCCGCGGTGTCGTCCGTGATGGCCGCCTCGACCGCTTCGGGACTCATCGTGAGGTCCTCGCGGAGGCCGACGGGGTTCGGGACGCCACCCGCGAGGTGGGTCAGTGCGGCGTAGGAGACGAAACCGGGGTCGGGGATGATGACCTCCTCGCCGGCGCTGACGTGGGCTTCGATGGCGAGGTGGAGCGCCTCGCTGCCGCCCGCGGTCGCGATGACGTTCTCCGGAGGGAGGTCGATCCCGTTGTCGCGAGCGTGTTTGTCGGCGATCGCTTCCCGGAGCGGTCGGACACCGGGGTTCGAGGTGTAGCCGTCGGCGGCTCCCGATTCGATGGCCGCGATCGCGGCTTCGCGGGCGTTCTCGGGTGCGGGGAAGTCGGGCTGGCCGAGGCCGAGGTTGATGGCGTCGCCGCCCGCCGCCTCGAACACCTCGCGAATGCCGCTGATGGCGATCCGTTCGACGCGGTCGGAGAAGTCGGTCATGGTTCTACAGGACGGCCGCGCGGCGATAACTGTTGATGTTCGTCGTCACTCCAGGTCGTCGCGGAGCGCGTCGACGTGGGCTTCGAGGACCGCGAGCGCGTCGTCGGGGTCGGTGTAACCGTTCTCGTAGTCCGCGAACACGGCGTCGGCCTTGTCGAGGAACGTCTCGACGGCGGCTTCGGTGTCTGCCATATCGCCCCCAGCCCCTGCCGACGGTTATACTCGATGTCTCGGATAGCGGCCGCTGTGCGGTCGGTGCGGCCGCGGTTGCGGTGCGGGCCTGGTGTCTCGGCGAGCGGGAGCGAGCCGAGGCTCAGGAGAGCGGTGCTGTCCTGGTGGATGAAGGGCGAGCGCCCGGAGGGCGCGAGGGCTTCGGCGCTGGCGGTGCCGTGCGGTGCGGTCGCGGAACGTGATAGCGTCCACACGAGCGAAGCGAGTGTGGTTCACCGCGAATGAACCCCGAAGGGGTGAATGAGCGGCCTTTTTAGTCCAGGTTTTTGCAGGGGGTTCGACGGAGCGCCGGAGGCGCGACGGAGGACCCCCTGTAAAAAAGTGGGTCCGAAAGCTCTAATCGGGTCCCGTCCGAGGATGGCGCATGGCCGACGACGAGGCGGACGAGGAAGAAGAAAACGAGCCGGTCGTCGAGCTCGGCGAGGGAAACGCCGTCGAGGGTGCACCGCTCGCGCGGGTCGCCGCGCGACTCACGTGGGGTATCACCCGGTCGGACCTCGAACGCAGAGTGGGCGACATCGAGATCCGAACCCCGGACGGCCCCCGAACGGTGAGCGACGCCCTGAGCGACGTCGACATCACCTACTTCGAGCGCCGCCAGGAGTTCGAAGCCAGCGTGCGCGAGGTGGTCGGAACCGGGCCCGTGCCGACGGCGGACGACGACTCGTAGAGCACCGAACTCATCCAGCAGCTGCGCGGACAGAGCCGTCGTCCGTTCGTTTGAGAAGACGACCGTGGAACCCCCAGAGGGATCCGTTTGTTGACTACCTTTCTTTAGCCGACCAGTAGCTGTAGCACGGTGGCTCCCTGCGCACCGTAGCTGAACGCGAGGTAGGCGATCCCGAAGAGCGTGGCGTTGTAGGCCCCGTGGATGAGTATCGGGACGAGGAGGTTGTTCGTGCGTTCGTAGGTCGCGCCGAAGACGAGTGCGGGGACGAACAGAACCGCGACGGTGACCATGAGCGCCCGCACGGACCCGCTCAGCGCGAGGATGTGGACCGGTGCGAAGCTCGCGCTCGAAAGCACGACCGACCCGACCGGGCCGAACGATTCGCGGAGGCGTCCCTGGACGGCACCGCGGAACAGCAGTTCCTCGCCGGGCGCGATCAGGAGGAAGGCGAGCGGGATGAGCCACAGCAGGGTTCCCGGGTCCTGGAGGGCGGCCTGGTCGGTCCGTTCGGCCATTGGCGCGCCGACCGCGACGGCGGCGAACAACAGCGTGAAGACCAATAGGAGGACGAGGAAGTAGCCACCGACGGTCCAGGCCATATCGCGGAGCGTCGGCGTTCTGGTTCGAACGAACGAGCCGAATCGGACACCCCGAAGCCGGAGATACGCGAGCGTGGTGAGCGGGAAGGCGATACCTTGGAGGACGACCAGTCCGAGGACGGTCTCGGCGGTCAACGAGAGTCGTACGCCGAGGGCGGGGAGCCCCAACAGAACGGCGAGGCTGAGTATCCCCCCGAGGATGAATCCGGCGACGATGACCAACACGGCGACCACGATCGCCCGGAGACGGCCCAGCAGTCCGGCTGTCGTTACCATGACGGCAGTCGGTCGCGGGGGGTCAAAAATCCGGGTATCGTCTCACGCGAACGCGTCGAGTCGCGACTGGACGCCGGCCACCATCGTCGACTTCCGGCGGAGCCGCCCGAGCGAGACCGGGAGCTGTGGTTCGAGGTCGCGGAGCGCGTTCCCGAACGACTCGGCTTCCCCGCCCTCGGCGTCGAAGGCGTTGCGAACCGTCTCGCGGACCTGCCAGACGCCCGTGGGGCCCCAGTAGTCCGGCGTGACGTGCCGGAGGACGAGCACAGAGGCCTGACGACCGCGTTCCTTGAGGTGTTCGAGCACACCCAACCGAGCTGCGTAGTACGCACCCGCGGTCTCGGCCACGTAGCCCGTTCGGCCGTCGTAGCCCTCGCGGTCGGCGGCGATCCACATTCCCCTGTCGGGGTCGGGGTTCCAGACGCTGCCCGGGGCTTTGAGCTCGACGAGTTCGAACTCCCAGTCGCCGGGCGTGAGGAGCACCCAGAACTTGTTCCCGAGGTACTCGTTGTAGTAGACCTCCGTCTTGTCGACCGCCGTGGCGTTGTGGATCCCGCCGCGGAGGAATTTCCCGACGGTGTCGTCGACCGCGGTGATCGACCAGCGGGTGGGAACGAGCCGCCGGGTCTCGGTCTCGCCGAGCGCGCCTGCCGAGAGAATGGTGTTGATGTCGTAGACGTCGTAGCCCCGATTGTAGAGGTAATTCATCGCGCCCTCGGCGCGCCAGTCGTCGTCTTCGAGCGTCTTCTTCACCGGGCGCGGAACGTGTGGGTTCTCGGTGAGGGTCGCGCTCGTGGCGTGGGCGCGCGGGCCGGTCGGCGAGGAGACGTCCGCCTCCGAGACCGAGAAGTCCACGTCGAGCGGGCCGTCGAGGCCGACCTCGATGTCGACCGGTTTGTCGGCGATGGCGATCTCGCGCTGGGTTCCCAGAAAGCCGTTCCAGGCGTCGGCGACGTTGCCGACGTCGGTCTTCTGGGAGGTGTTCACGAGGCCAGTACGGTGCTGGAAGACGTCCTCGATCGAGAAACCCTGGTCGTACCACTGGCCGCTGGTCTCGAAGTCGGCGGCGCGCTCCTCGTGGCCGACGGGCGAGAGCAGTCCGGTCGAGACGTTGGGGTAGGACGACCGACCGACGAAGATGGAGGGTGAGGTGCTTCCGAGAAGTGCGTCACCCGAAACGCGTTTGTTGAACTCGTACTCGACGTCGTCGAGGTAGTCGGTGATGGCGTAGGACTTCTCCTTCACCAGTTCGCGACGCTCGGCGGCCTCGTCGCGTTCGATCTCCTCGAAGTACTCGTCGAGTCGCATCGTGAGAAGGGAGGGGGCGAGCGGCTTTGAACGCTTGGGTGGACAGTGCCGGCCGACAAGATCGCCCGAGGGCGACGCGTACCGCTACGTTTCCTGCTCGCGCAGGGTGGCACCGATGCCCGCGCCGATGGCAGCGAACACGGCCGTGACGAGGGCGGCGACTGCGGCGCTTTCGACGGAGGACCGAACCACGAGAACAACACGACGCCACCGACGAGCGCCCCGAAAACGCCGCCGAGCGCGCCCTTCAGTCCGGTCCGGATCGTCGTTCTGTTGTGGGACATGGGTTCGTTTCGTCGGGTCAGCGACCGAGTCGTCTTAGCTTTGGATTGAACCCTCGTGAATTTGAACCCTTGGGCCGGCGCGCGCTCGTCGCCCGTGTGCGAACGATAGTGAGCACCGGGCGCGAACCGGCGTGCGAGGGATGAGCACCGCAGAGAGGGAGCGAAGCGAGCGATCGAGGAGCGCAATCGGCTGGGGAGGCTCGTGGCCGTGGCGGAGCGGTTGGCGGTGTGTAGCTGTTGCGGGAGTGGTTAGTAGTTGTACCGCGAGCGAGCCGACGGTGAGCGAGCGGCCCTTTTTAGTCCAGGTTTTTGCGCGGGGGTTGAGCGCGAGCGGAGCGAGCGCGATGCCCCCGTGGAAAAAAGTGGGTGGTTAGCTGTGGATGCCCATCGCCTCGATCTGTTCTTGGTACCGGTTCCGGATGGTGACCTCGGTCACCTGCGCGACGTCGGCGACCTCGCGCTGGGTCTTCTTCTCGTTACAGAGCAGCGAGGCGGCGTAGATGGCGGCGGCGGCGTAGCCGGTCGGGGACTTCCCCGAGAGCAGGCCCTTCTCGGCGGTGGTCTCGATGATGTCGTTGGCCTTCGACTGGACCTCCTCCGAGAGCGTGAGTTCCGAGCAGAAACGCGGGACGTACTTCTTGGGATCGACGGGTCGCATCTCGAGCGCGAGCTCTTGGGAGACGTAGCGATACGTCCGACCGATCTCCTTGCGTTCGACACGGGAGACCTCGGAGATCTCTTCGAGCGAGCGCGGGATGCCCTCCTTCCGGCAGGCGGCGTAGAGCGCCGAGGTGGCGACGCCCTCGATCGAGCGCCCGCGGATGAGGTCCTCGGCGAGCGAGCGGCGGTAGATCACCGAAGCGACCTCGCGAACGGAGCGGGGAACCCCGAGCGCGGACGCCATCCGGTCGATCTCCGAGAGGGCGAACTGGAGGTTGCGTTCGCCAGCGTCCTTCGTCCGGATCCGTTCCTGCCATTTCCGGAGGCGGTGCATCTGGGAGCGCTTTTTCGAGGAGATCGAACGACCGTAGGCGTCCTTGTCCTTCCAGTCGATGGTCGTCGTCAGCCCCTTGTCGTGCATCGTCTGGGTGGTCGGCGCACCCACGCGGCTCTTCTGCTGGCGCTCGGCGTGGTTGAACGCCCGCCACTCCGGACCGGGGTCGATGTTCTCCTCCTCGACAACGAGTCCACAGTCCTCACAGATGAGCTCGCCCCGGTCCGCGCTCTTGACCAGGTTCTCGGACTCACACTCCGGACACCCCCGCACGCCCTCTCGTTCGTCGTCTTCGGTTTCGGTCTCGGCCTGCCGCTCCCGCTGACGAGTGGACCGTGTCATTGCACTTTTATAGTAGTATCGTGGCAGTTTATAAATCTTGTGCGGGTTCGCGTTCGGCCCGCTTTTCCCGCGCTGTCCGGCGGCTTTGCCGGTGTTCGCCGACCGAACGTCGTCGTTTCGGTCCGGGTCGGCGTCCGGTGACCGACCGGAATCGCTTTGGCCGCGCTGGCTCGACTCGGGGTGATGCCCGTGATGGAGTGCGACACCGAGCACGCCCGCGAGCGCCTCGAAACCGCCGGGATCGCCGTCGAGCCGGGGAACACCGACCACGAGCGCTGGCGAGCCACCCACGAGGGGGCGACCGCGGTGGCCTACGAGGGAAAGCTCGTGATCCAGGGCGCGAACCCGGCGAAACTCGAAGCGATCGTTCGCGAGGCCGGCGGCCGCGCCCACTGTTACTTCGACGGCGCGTCGCGCGGCAACCCCGGTCCCGCGGCGGTCGGCTGGGTGATCGTCGACAGCTCGGGGATCGTCACCGAGGGCAGCGAGCGGATCGGCGAGACCACCAACAATCGTGCCGAGTACGAGGCCCTGCTCCGCGTGCTCGAACTCGCCCGGGAGTACGGCTTCTCGACCGTCGACGTCCGTGGTGACTCACAACTCGTCGTCGAGCAGGTGCGGGGGGCCTGGGATACCAACGACCCCGGGCTCCGCGAGCGCCGCGTTCGGGCGCGCGAACTCCTCGACGGGTTCGACGAGTGGTCGATCGAACACGTCCCGCGCGAGGTCAACGAACGCGCCGACCGGCTGGCGAACGAGGCCTTCGATGGCTGAGCTCCCGACCGAGGTCGCCGACGAAGCCGAACGGCTCACCCGGCTCGCGCGGACGGCGACCGACCCCGACGAGCGCGCCGCCCGCCGCGAGCGCCGCGACGACCGCCTCGCCGAGCACGGGTTCACCGCACGGGTCCGCGAGGACCCCGACGGCGACGTCCTGGTCTGCTATCCGAGCGAGTGGATCGTGGACGGGGAGGTTCGGACCGACCGGATCGAAGACACGGACCGGGCGGTCGAGCGCCGGCTCTCGGGGACCGAGCCGGGCGGGGACTGGGAAGCGCTCGCGACGCACAACAACCGCGTCGCCGAGCGCGTCGCCGACGCCCACGGCCCGGTCCACGGCGCGAACGCACGCGTCTTCGCGGATTTCATGAGCAACCACCGCGCCCGCCGGGTCGGGACGGCGACCGAGGCCGACCGGACGGAGTTCCGAACCGAGTACTTCGTGCGGAACGCGTGGCCCACCGACGACCAGCGGGCGGCGGTCGAGACCTCGCTGTCGCTGGTCGCGGACGTGGCTACCGCTCTCGAAAAGGACGAGTGACCCCGAAGCGGGGTCCGATTACTGGGTCTCGACGAGGTCGCGCACCGTCTCCGCGCGGTCGTCGTCGGTGACGAACTTCGAGAGGGTCCACTCGAGCTTGTCGATGACGGCGTCGTAGCCCTCGTCGGTCAGCTCGTACTGGTTGGTTCGTTTGTCGAGCTCGCTCTTTTCGACCAGCCCGAGCTCGACGAGGTCGTCGAGGTTGGGGTAGAGCCGCCCGTGGTTGACCTCCGAGTCGTAGTAGGATTCGAGCTCGCGTTTGATCGCCAGCCCGTACATCGCGTCGTCCGACAGTATCGCGAGGATGTTCTGTTGGAACGCCGTGAGGTCGCGGGCGACGCTTCGGTCCGTTACCGTTCGTGTCTCTGACATCGGGCCGACAGATGTCATCTAACTATTTAATACTTCCTAACTATATCGGAAAACGGGGAGATCCGACCGGGAACCGAAGCCGTCGCCCGCTCACGAACGCGATACCGTGGAGCAGACGTCCGGATAGAAAATACTTTTTGGCTGCCTTCCGGAGGGGGGGACGATGGTGAACCTCTGGACGGACCTCGAAACCGGCCCGGACGCGCCCGAGACGATCCACGCCGTCGTGGAGTGTCTCAAGGGTGAGCGCAACAAGTACGAGTACGACAAGGAGATCCCCGGGATGGTGCTCGACCGGGTGCTCCACTCGAACGTCCACTACCCACACGACTACGGTTTCATCCCGCAGTGTTACTACGACGACGGCGACCCGTTCGACGTGCTCGTGCTGGTCGAGGACGCGACCTTCCCCGGCTGCGTCATCGAGGTGCGGCCGGTGGCGCTGATGGGGATGGACGACGACGGCGAGCAGGACGACAAGGTCATCGCCGTCCCGGTCGAGGACCCCCGATTCGACCACATCGAGGACCTGGAGGACATCCCCCAGCAGCAACTCGACGAGATCGAGGAGTTCTTCGAGACCTACAAGAACCTCGAAGCGGGCAAGCAGGTCGAGACCCTCGGCTGGGAGGACAAGCAGGCGGCCTACGACGCGATCGAGCACGCCCAAGAGCTCTACGAGGAGCAGTTCGGGTAGTCCTCGGAGCGGTTCTTTTTCCGGCCTCACAGCTCCGAAAACGACGACCGAAAACGAACCATCTTTGTGTCCCTCCGGAGTTAGGCCTCCATGGGACTGTTCGACCGGATCCGCGGCGACGACGACGCCCCACGGGTCGCTTTCTTCGGTATCGACGGCGTTCCGTACAGCCTGATCGAGGACAACCCGGACGTCTTCGAGAACCTCACCGCGATCGCGAACGAGGGGAGTTCGAACGCGATCGAGTCGATCGTGCCGCCCGAGTCCAGCGCGTGCTGGCCCTCGCTCACGACCGGCGTGAACCCGGGCGAGACGGGCGTCTACGGTTTCCAGGACCGCGAGGTCGGCTCGTACGAGACCTACGTCCCGATGGGGCGCGACGTTCAGGCGGACCGCGTCTGGGACCGCGTCGAGGACGCGGGTCGCGACGCCACCGTCATGAACGTCCCCGTGACCTTCCCGCCCCAGCGCGACGTCCAGCGGATGGTCTCGGGCTTCCTCTCGCCGGGCGTCGACGAGGCCGCCTACCCCGACGAGATGCGCAACACCCTCAACAACACCGGCTACCGGATCGACAACAACGCCAAACTCGGTCACGACGACGACAAGACCGAGTTCATCGAGGACGCCCACGACGTGCTCGACGGGCGCTTCGAGGGCTTCAGCCACTACATCGAACAGGACGACTGGGACCTGTTCTTCGGCGTCTTCATGACCACCGACCGCGTCAACCACTTCCTGTTCAAGGACTACGAGCGCGACGGCGAGTACAAGGAGGAGTTCCTCGACTTCTACAAGAAGGTCGACGACTACCTGGGTCGGCTCCGCGAGATGCTCCCCGAGGACGTCACGATGGTCGTGGCTTCCGACCACGGCTTCACCACCCTCGACCACGAGGTCCACTTCAACGCGTGGCTCGAACAGGAGGGATGGCTCTCCTACGAGGACGACGACCACGACAGCCTCGCCGACATCTCCGAAGAGGCCGAGGCCTACGCCTTCATCCCCGGTCGCTTCTACATCAACCTCGAAGGTCGCGAGCCCCGGGGTGGTGTTCCCGAGGACCAGTACGAGGAGAAACGTGCCGAACTCAAGGCGGAACTCGAAGTGCTCGAAGGGCCCGACGGGAAGAAGGTCTGTGAGCGCGTCGTCGAGAAGGAGGAGGCCTTCCGCGGCGACCACGACGACATCGCGCCGGACCTGGTGGCGATCCCGAGCCACGGCTTCGACCTCAAGGCCGGCTTCTCCGGGCACGACTCGGTCTTCGCCACCGGCCCGCGAAACGGGATGCACAGCTTCGACAACACCTCGCTGTTCGTCGACGAACCCGGTGTCTCGATCGGCGACGACACCAACCTCTTCGACATCGCGCCGACGCTGCTCGACTACATGGACGTCGACTACGACCGCGGCGAGTTCGACGGCGCAAGCCTCCGATAAGGTCGCGTTCGGCGTACCACTCGTTCCCGGACAAACGTCCTGTGGGGCACGGCTCGACGTTGCCGTGCTTTCGCCGAACGTGTTCGAGCCGAGCTACCGAGACTGGGTCTGACACCGACTACGGCACCAACGAGTTAGCGTCGAGCGTGGATCAGGCCAACCACTCGTCGGGTTTGGTGTCGTAGTCGACGTCGGTGGCGGCGATGTCCTCGACGGCCTCCCAGGGGAGGTCCTCGACGGAGAAGTCCATCCCGTCGTAGCGGATCAGCTTGCCGCGCTCGGTCGGCTCCGGTTCGCGCTGGCGGCGTTTGGCGACCTCGAGGTCGTGGTCGTCGAGCTCCTTCACGATGGTCTTGAGCTTCACCGGTCGCCCCCAGAGGTCGAACACGCGCTCGACGGTCTGACGCGCCTGTTCGAGGTCGAGCATCACGCCGTTGTAGTGGTGAGCGAGGAGTAACTCGTTGCGGTTGTTGTAGTTGCCGTCGTGAACGGTGACGGTCGGTTTCCCGAAGTTGGTGAACTGGAGTAGGAGCTTCTTCTTCACGTCCTCGTAGTCGGTCGAGGTCGCCCGGTAGTCGCCCGTGGTCCGGGTGAACTCGTAGGTGAAGTAGTCGTTGTCGTCGACGAACTCCTGGGTCAGGAACTCGTCGAGGAACGTCACGTCGTTGTGGCTCTCGCGGATCTCGAACAGCCGGTCCCAACCCGCGGCGTACTCGACGTCCGCGAGCGCCTCGGCGACGCTTGCGTAGCGCGAATCGTCGAAGAGGTAGCGCGAGATCCGTTCGAGCTCCTCCCGGCTCGTCCGCGCGAGGAAGCCCCGGTTCTGGGGTTTGACCAGCGAGTAGTGGCGCTCGGCCATCCCCCGGTAGGTGAACAGCTTCCACGGGTAGCGCTCGACGTCTATCCCACCGGATCTCGCCTCCGCGAGCGCTTCGTCGTCGACCCGCGGGTCGGCAGGGTCGAGCGCGTCGAGGCGGTCCGGGTCGACCGCCGCGACCATCGGGTCGGGTTCGAGGCCGTCCTGAACCGCCGCGAAATCGACGACGTCGTGGAAGTTCCGCCAGGTTATCCCCTCGACCCGCAGCAGGCGTTCGCAGACCTCGCGACGATTGACGGTGTTCTCGATGTACTCCCAGAGCTCCTTGCCGAGCTTGTAGGGGTTGAGCCCCGGTGAGGCGAGCACCCGCGCCTGGTGGTCGGCGTAGCTCAGGAATTCATCAGTTCCGGCGAAGGCCTCCTCGCCCATCATCATCGACTCCCAGTAGGCCGCCCAGCCCTCGTTCATCACCTTCGTCATCCGCTGGGCCGCGAAGTAGTAGGCCTCGCGCCGGAGGAGTTCGAGCACGTCGCGCTGCCAGTCGGTCATCTCGACGGCCTTCCCCGACTCCTCGTCGTAGGCCATCCCGTGTCGCCAGAAGAAGGCCAGCAGGTCCGCCTCGGGTTCGGGCGGTATCGTGGCCGACTCCTCCTCGGCGCGCTGGGCGTCGAGCCACTCGTCGTCGAAGACCTCCTCGACCACCGTCGATTCGAGGTCGAGCTCCGCGAGCTGGTCGGCGATGTCGTCGATCTCGATGTCGGCGGGTTCGTTGGCGCTCGCGCTCGCGAAGGGGCGATGTCGGTCGATGTTGGTGTCGAGACACTGGATGGTGTCGATCCAGCGCTCGACGGCCTCGCGTTCGATCTCGGGGTCGGCCATGTAGCCGGCGATGGTGTCGGCGTGGCGCGCCAGCATCGCCGCGGCGTTCGGGGTCCGCCCACCGCTGAACAGCCCGAACCACTGGTTGTGGGCGAAGAAGTCGGCGTGGGCCTCGACGTGGGTGATCACGGCTTTCTGGTCCGCGAGGGAGTTCGACTCCTGAAGGAAGGCGTGAGCGGGGTCGTCGTTGTTGACGATCTCGAAGGCCTTCCCACCCAGAAACTGGTTCTGCTTTCGCTGGCGGTCGTACTTCATCCCCCAGCGCCAGTGCGGGTAGCGCGTCTGGAAGCCGTCGTAGGCGATGAGCTCGTTCATCTCGTCGTAGTCGACGATCCAGTAGTTGACGGCGTAGGGCCGGAGCCCGAGCTTTCGGGCGAGGTTCGCGGCCTCCGCGACCGGCTCTTCGAGCGATTCGGCGATCCGCCGGGCGGTGATGCGGTCGGTGTTACTCATCGTTCTCGTCCTCGGTGTTCAGGATCGTCTCGATCGCGGCCACCACGTCGTCCGCGCCGTTGACGTAGGCCACCGCGACGTTCCCGGCGTCGCCGAAGTGGCGTTCGACCTCCTCGGCGTGGGTCGCGTTGATCGCGTTGCCCGACGGCTGGGTCTCGACGTAGGCGTGGAGGTTCGCCGGGATCCCCTCCATCAGCGGGATCACGCGTTCCTCGGTGTCGTTGCTCGAGTTCTCCGAGTCACCCGCGGCGAAGACGTACCGGTTCCAGTCGCTCCAGGGGTACTCCTCGTCGAGCACGCTCCCCGCGAGCTCGTAGGCCGAGGAGATCTTGGTGCCGCCGCCGGAGCGGATGCCGAAGAACTCCTCGCGCTCGACTCGCCAGGCCTCGGCGTCGTGGGCGATGTAGACGAACTCCGCGCGGTCGTACTTGCCCGTGAGATACCAGTCGAGCGGGGTGAAGGTCCGCTCGACGAGTTCGCGTTTGCGCTCGCGCATCGAGCCCGAGACGTCGCGGATGTTCACCACGACGACGTTCTTCTCCTGTTCTTCGACCACCTCGGGGTAGCGGTAGCGCTCGTCCTCCCGGCGGAACGGGACGTGGTCGATGCCCTCGCTCCGGATCCGGGCGGCGGTCTTGGTCTCCTCGACGTTCGCCTCCATCTCGTCGATGCTCGCCCACCGCGAGCGCTCGGCGGCCCCGAGCTTGCTGTACTCGTCGTTGAGCCACGCGTGACTCACCGGGAGGTGTCGCTCCCGCGCCCACTGGAAGACCCCCTCCGGGCCCATCCCGTCGACCCGCAGCGCCTCGCGAACGTAGTCGCGGTCGAAGTCCATCGCGAGCTTGCGCTTCAGCCCCTGTTTGAACATCCGCTCGAAGTCGAGGGTGCTGTTCGGACCCGTCCGACTCACGTCGGTGTAGTCGCCCTCGGTCTCCTCGACCACGCGCTTGCCTTTGGGTTCGAGGTCGAGCCCGAGGCGCTCGTCGAGCTCCTGGGCGAACTCCTCGGGGTCCATCTCGTAGTACTCGTGGTCGCCGCCGTTCTCGCCGGGGTCGCCCTCCTCGTCGCCCGGCTGGGGCTCGCCGACGGGCTGACCCGGCTGTGGGGTGTCGCCGTCGCCCTGGCCGACCCCGCCCGCGTCGCGCTGGTCGTACTCGAAGCCGGGGAGGTCGATGATCTTGACCGGGACCCGAACCGAATCCGGGCGGCTCCCGCCGAGGTCGCCGTACTGGATGAACTCCGCGAGGTCCTGACGGCGCTCCTCGCCGACCTCGCGATATCTATCGAGGTCGTCCCTCAGTCCCATCGGTAGCTCACCTGGCCCATGACGTGCCGGCTCGTGAGTTCGGCCGACGCCTCGGTGTAGCCGAACTCCGCGACCATCGTCGCGATGGTTTCGTCCTTGAGACTCGCGGTCTCGGTCCCTAGCGGTGGGTCCTGCCACTGCCGCGGGTCGAAGTCCTCGTAGGTCCGGCGGACGTCCGACCAGTCGTAGCTCCCGAGTACGGCATCTATCACGGGGATCTCGGTGAGCGCGACGTCGCTGGCCCGGAACTCGTCGTCGCGGCTGTGCCAGGCGTGTCTGTTCATCGCGGTGATGATCTTCTCGGTGCGGAACTCCCGGACCGCGGGCGAGGGGTGGTTGCCGTCGTAGCTCTCGGCCCCGAACCGACCGAGGTGTTCGGTCTCGAAGACCTTCATCACCAGCGGGTCCGGCCCGACGACCTCGCCGCGGTCGTTCTCCACGGCGTCGTCGGTGGCCCACGCGTAGACGTGCTCGACGTACTCGGCGACGGTGGCCTCGTCGACCTGTTTGTCGTACATCATCGCGCCGAGCACGTCGTCCTCCTGGCGGTCGAACACCTGGTTCTTCACCGCCACCACCCGGCCCTCGAACTCGCCGCGTTCGGTGGTCGAGAAGACGGGGGCCGTCGCGAGCCCCTCGGCCATCGCGTCGAGCACGTCCTGTGGCATCACGACGTTCTCGACGGGCAGATCGGAATGCTGGCGGTCGCGGTCGGCGTAGAGCAGGTCCGCGATCGTGTCCCGGGTGAAGGTCACGGGGATCCCGCTCTCCCCGTCGGTGCTCCCATCGGGGAACGAGAACGCCTCGCGCTCGACCCGCTCGTCGCCCCGCTGGAGATAGCCCTGGTCGAACAGTAGTGCCTTGTCCACGAGGTCGAGACCGCCGGGGAGGGCCTCGGCGTCCAGCCGGGTGACGACGCTGTAGAGCGCCGCCGCCGCCACCGTGTGGGGTGCGAGTTCGATCTCGGTCGCGGTCCCCCCGGAGCCCTCGCCGACCGACATCGTCACCGCCTCGCGGATCGTCTCGTCGAGTTCCCGTTCGTCGAAGTCCCAGACCGCCGTCTCGTTCGTGAGCTCACGCCGGATGAGCTCGGCTTCGAGCGAGACGTTGGTGAGGTAGTCGAACTCCCGCCTGTCGAGCCGGCGCTTCAGCGCCTTCAGCGGGTCGCCCGCGTTGCGCTCGGCGTGCTGGTTCAGCTGGGCTTCGAGGTCGGGGTTCGAGATGATCACTAACTGTGTATCGATGTCCATCCCGATCCCCTTGTCCAACTTCACGGAGCCCTCGTCCGGCACGTTGAGCAGTTTCCGGAGGAGATCGGCGTGCTGGGCGGCGTCCTCGACGATCGTGAGCAGGCCGTTGCCCTGGCTCAACACCCCGTCGTAGGAGAACGCCTGCGGGTTCTTTCGACCCCTGGAATCGAGCTCGCGCACCATCCCCGCCATCCACGAGCCGACGAGCCGTTCCTTGGGGCTGCCGTCGTCCTCGGAGTGGAGCACGCCGATGCCCTGGCCCACGTCCACCACGTAGTTCTTCACCCGGAGGTGGCGGCGGTCGGTTACGGCCGAGAACAGGTCACGGACCCCTTCGCGGCGGTACTGCTCTTCGAGGTAGTCGTAGGCCTCCCGGCAGAACGGGTCGAGGCGGCCCTCGGCCACGATCGGGATGTGGTCGTCGAGCCGTTCGTTGAGCGCCGCGACGACCTCCGCGCGGACCGCCGCTGGGAACACCGTGAGGGGGCTCGACTGCACGGGACTCTGGTACCAGTCGTCCTCGTCGTCACGGTACTCGTTGCCGTAGGTCAGCCCGCCACCGCCGCCGACGCCCGCGACGTTCCACTCCACGGTGTACCGCCGCCCCGCGTCGGTCTTCGAGAACTCCCGGAGGCCGTTGATCAGACACCGCTTGAGTTCGGACTTGCCCGTGGCCGTGGGGCCCGCGAGCCAGATTATCTTCTCGTCCTTGCCGCGCCGGGCCGCGATCGACCGGAGGTCGTCGACGAACGCGTTGAGCACTTGGGTATTCCCGAGGATCGCGTGTTCGCCGTCGTTGTGCGGGTCGTCGAAGAAGCGGTAGCGCTCGCGCTCCTCGCCCTCCTCGATCACGGTTCGGGTGCCCATCGACTCGATCGCGGTCACGAGGTACTTCGAGGCGTGGGCGGCGATCGCGGGGTCGGCGAGCGCCGCGTCGACGTACGCCGCGAGGCTCATGGGCTCCTCGTAGGTCGCCCGAAGCGCCCGGTCGGCGGCCCCGACGAACGCCTCGCCCGCCGGCTGGCGGTCGCTCATCAGCCCTCCATCTCTGCTTTCGCGACCTCGGCCCCGGCGAACTCGAGCACCTCCTTCGCGCCACCCTCGGAGTAGCCCTGTTCGCGGAGGGCGTCGATCCACGCGCTCCGCTCGTCGTCGTCCAGCTCGCCCGACGACACCAGCGCGGAGAAGTTGATGTTGTGTTTCTTGTCCTCCCAGAGCTTGCGTTCGAGCGCGCGCCGGAGGCGGTCGTTGTCCTGGGGATTGAACGTATCGCCCTCGCGCGCCCGCCGCGAGACCCAGTTCGAGACCTCCTGGCGGAAGTCGTCCTTTCGATCCTCTGGGAGGTCGAGTTTCTCCTCGACGGAGCGAAGGAACGTCTCGTCGGGGCCCTGTTCGCGCCCGGTGAGTTCGTCCTCCACCGTGTCGTCGTCGATGTAGGCCATGACGTGGTCCATGTACTTCTCGCCCTGGCGCTGGATCTCGTCGAGGTCGTAGGCCAGCGCGTGTCGGACGTCCTCGATCGCGCGTTCGCGGTACTCCTCGCGAACGAGTTCGAGGTAGCGGTAGTAGGTCTCGAAGAGGTCCTCGGCGATCGAGCCGTGGTTCTCGAGGTTCCCCTCCAGATGGTTGAACGTCGTCAGCGCCGAGAGGAACTCTCTACTACGATGCATCGAGTCCATGATGGCCTCGGCGATCTCGTCGCCGATGAACCGCGGCGAGACCCCCTCCATCCCTTCACCGATCTCGGCGGTCCCCGCGGCCTCCTCCCGGAGCTTCTTGACGTCGATGTCCTCCGACTCGTCGATCTCGCCGTTGTAGGCCTTCGCCTTCTGGAGGACGTCGATCGTTCCCGAGTCGGGTTCCTCGATCCGGGTGAGTACCCCGAACAGCCCCGCCATCTCGAGGGTGTGGGGCTCGACGTGGACGTCGGGGACGTCGGCGTTCTGGAGCATCTTGCGGTAGATGTTGGCCTCCTCCTCGTACTGGAGCACGTAGGGGAAGTCGATCCGCTTCGTGCGGTCGTTGAACGCCTCCATCTTCTCGTCGCCCTTCTTCTCCTTGTACTCGGGCATGTTGGTCCGCCCCACGATCACCTGGTCGATGTCCATCCGGGGGTTGTTCTTCGGCTTGATGGTCATCTCCTGGGTCGCGTGGAGGAAGTCGTAGAGGAACTCCCGCTGGAGTTTCAGGAGCTCCTCGCCCGAGAAGATACCACGGTTCGCGTTACAGAACGCCCCCGAGTAATCGAAGGCGCGGGGGTCCGATTCGCCGTAGACGGCGATCTTCGAGTAGTTGACGTCGCCGGTGAGCTCGGTCTCGTCCTGGTTCTTCTTGTCCTTCGGCTCGAAGGTCTCGACCGCCTGCCGTTTGTTCTCGTCGGCGGTCAGACGGATGATCTCGATGTGGTTCTCGAGCACCTGCTGGAGGTCGTCGTCGTAGTAGGCCAACAACCTATCCATGTAGAACTCGCTGGCGGGGTCGAGCGCCTGCTCGTTCTCGATCGTGTAGGGTGCGTCGAGCCGTTCGTTCAGCTCCGCTATCACCCGGTTTCGCTGGTCGAGCGGCAGGAGTACCAACGGATCCTGGTTCATCGGGCTCCGGACCACGTCGTCGGCGGGGTCCTGGTCGGCGATCACGTCACACAGGTTGGTCCACCGGAAGGTGTACATCCGGCCCTCCTCGCGGAGGGTGTAATCCTCGAAGTAGCGCCGGACCTGCCGGTCGAAGTCGGATTTCCCCGACCCCACTGGTCCAAGAAGGAGCTTGATCCGGCGTTCGGGGCCCAGTCCGCGGGCCCCGGATTTCGCCTTGTTGACGAACTCGTGGATCGATTCGTGGATCTCGCGACCGAAGAAGGTGTTCTCGCCTCCGCTCAACGGGTCCTCGGTGGCGAGGTGGTACTCGACGATCCCGGTGTCCTCGTCGTACTCGGTGCCGTAGAAATCGAACATGTCCGCGACGCGCTGGTGGGCGTTGCGCGCGATACGCGGTTCGTCGCGGACCGCGTCGAGATACCACTGGAAGGTCTGGGTCGTCCGGAGGTCGGTCGGTATCGATGCCCGGTACTCCTCACTGAGTGCTTCGAGCGTGTTTGTTTCGCCTGACATTGTTTTATCGGTTCGATCGGGGGATCGGTCGACGCCCACCGGTCGCTTCCGAGGGCGGCCGATCTACTGTTGTGTGCTTACACGTGTCATTCAGCACGGCCGGCGATGCACTCCGTGACTGGTTTCGGGGACCACCGTGGAGCGCCTCGGGACGGCGTAGCATGGTAGAGGAACCCACCAATACTACTAAAAGGGAGTGGTTTGAGACATATAACTGTTTTCCCAATTCGGTCGTGGACGGCTTTTCTTCGACCGAAACCGTCGAAAATTCCAGGGGTCGTGGTTCCCACGACCGGGAACGACTTGCCGGGTCGTCACCGAACGACGGCATGGGCGACTTCGATACACTCTCCGAGGACTGGGTGGTTTGGAACGAGGCCGACGACCGGTGCGTGCTGGTCTATCGGCCCGACGTGTTCGACACGAACGCCTTCGACGCCGCGTGTCTCCCGACGATCTACCTCACGCGCGGTCGGCGGTCACGCCGCCCGGGTCGGCAGCGGGCTCCCGGCACCGCGAACACGTGGTACGTCACGCTCTTCCTCGAACCCGAGGTCGAGCGCGAGGCCGAGACCTACGACGGCCGGCCCGAGGCCGTGGCGGGTGCGGTGGCGCTCGCCGAGCGTTTCACCGCCGGCGAGGTCGACTATCGCGACCTCTATCAGGTCCCGCGCGAGGCGTACCTCGAAAAGCTCGACGAACTCACCGATAACGAGTAGCCGCACCGCCCAAGCCGTATTCTTATTCGGACCCGGCACATACCGCCGGTATGTCACAGATCACCCTCATCGGCACCCGTCTCGCGGAACCCGGAACGGAGTTCGTCTATCGCGGCGAGGCCAGCGCGTGCGAGGGCTGTCCCTATCGCGAGCAGTGTCTCAACCTCTCGACGGGGACGAAGTACCGCGTCACGAGCGTGCGCGAGAACGCCCAGACCCTCGAATGCGGTGTGCACGACACCGGCGTGCGCGCCGTCGAGGTCGAACCCGCCTCCGTGATGGCGAACGTCTCGCCCAAGAGCGCCTACGCCGGGAGCAAGGCTCACCTCGAAGGACCGTGCCCGCACACCGGCTGTCCGAGCCACCCGTACTGCGAGCCCGCGGGTGCGGAGTTCGAGACCGAGTACCGTATCCAGGAGGTCATCGGCGACCCGCCCCACGACTACTGCCACCTCGACCGCGAGCTCGCGCTGGTGGAGTTCGCCCCACCCACGGGATGAGCCGGGACGGTGACGTCGTCGAGGCACCGCTCAGCGGCAAGCGGGTTCCGGTTCGTGGACCGGCCCGACAACCCGGACCACGGCCCCTGCCCTTCGAAATGTGATTTGCACCCGATGGCCACGGACCGATGCTCCACGTCCATCCCGAGCAGGACGAACCTCGAACCGCTCGGTCGATACGCGGGATACGACACCCGCTATCCGAACGACTTCGACTGAGTACGCGGATCTCAGGTCGCTTCGCTTTCGACCCGTCCGCTGCCGAGTTTGCCGACGAGCTCCGCGGCGTAGCCGAACTCGTTCTCGTAGCCATAGGGCGACATCAACACGGGGTAGAAGGGTTCGTTCGCGACGAGCTCCTCGCCGTCGATGCTGGCGTAGGTCTCGCCCGCCGCGACCCGCTCGAAGTTGGTTGCCGGTACCCCGTAGTCGTCGGCGGCCTCCTTCGGGACCAGCCGCGTGAGCCGATAGAGCGGGAGTTCGCGCGTCGGCGAGCGCTCCCCGTCGAGCGCCCCAACGGCGGTGAGGAACTCCTCGGTGAGCGTGATGGCGTTCTCGGCGGCCTGCTCCGAACCCTGGTAGCCGCACTCGATTTCGAGGACCTCGGCGTGTCTGATGAGCCGGCCGTCGATGAAGTCGCTGGCGTCGACCACCGCGTCGAGCGAGAGCGACGGACAGACGGATTTGGCGAACGTCGCGTTCTCGTCGATCACCGCGAACGGTTCGGTGTAGGACTGCGTCGAGTGCATCGAGAGGCTGACACAGCCCTTGAGTTCGGTCAGGAGTTCCGCCGCGAGGCGTTTCTCGTGGGCGTCGCTGTCGGGGTCGCCCGGGAAGACCCGGTTGAGGTCGGCATCGAGGTAGCGGGTCTCCGCCGCGAGCGCCTCCTCGTTCGCGACGATACACTTGACCGGTCGTTTCACCTCGGGGGCGGCTTCGAGGAGGTGTTCGACCGCGCGGACGCCGCATGGTTCGTCGCCGTGGATCCCGCCGACGACGGCGATCTCGGGCTCGCCGTCGCCCAGCTGCTCGATTCGCATCTACCTGCTCTACTCGGCCCACCTTATTGAGTGACGCGATACGGATACGAACCACCGACCGAGGCGAGTGATCGCAACGTTTTACCCGGATCCCGGTCGACTCGATACTGCGTGCGAGGGTAGCCAAGTCTGGAAACGGCGGCGGATTCAAGCTCCGCTCCTGTAGAGGTCCACGGGTTCAAATCCTGTCCCTCGCACTGCGCGCCACCCGGCGCGAAAGTGCGGGCAAGATGGAGCGTCTTGCCCTCGCAAACTCCACATCGAGCCGGAGCGGCGCGACCGGCCCGAAACCCGAGCGCGTGGCGGGGATTCGACGGACTAAAGACGCGGCGTTCGTGAGCTACGGACGTTCATGGCCGCCATCGCTGACCGAACGGATCCCGTCAGAACGTGGCTCGCGGCGGCGGTCGTCGGCGTGGTGGCCATCGCGGGCGCGTCGGTCGCGTTCCCGAAAGCCGTCTACACGAACTTCGTCTGGCGGTACTTCTGGGGTCCCATCGACGCCGACGCCCACAACGCGGTCTGTGCGATCCGGGCGAACGGGATGGTCGAGCGGCTCGGGACCGCGGACGCCTGCCAGGTCGCGGTCAGTCGGGGATTCACCGTCGCCGAACCCGGCTACACCTTCGTCTCGGAGGCCGGCTACGCGCTCGTCCTCCTGTTCATGCTCGCCGGGGTCCTCCTGCTCGTGCGCCGGCTCGGCATCGGCACCGACCGGCGGGTCGTGTTCGCGTTGATCCCGTTCGTCCTCTTCGGCGGTGCGCTCCGAACCGTCGAGGACGCCGCCGACGTCGTGCCCGCGAGCGTGGCCACCGGGATCGACTACCCCGCGAGCGCCCTCATCATCAGCCCGGTGATCTACGTCACCGTCTTCCTCGTCACCCTCGTCGCGCTGCTCGCCAGTCTGTGGCTCGCGCGCCGTGACATCGTCGGGCGGTACGAGGACGCGCTCGCGGGCTTCGGGACCCTCGCGCTCGCGGTCACCGTCGGCTATCTCGGCTACCTCGCGGCGACGACCGAGTACCTGGGCTTCTACCCGCAGATGCTGGTCGCGACCATCGGGATCGCCTCGGCCATCGCCATCGGGGTCTACCTCGCCATCGACCGCCTCGCGCCCGCGCTCAACGCCGGCACGGGCACCATCGGCCTCGCGATCCTCTGGGCCCAGGGCATCGACGGCGTCGCGAACGTCATCGCCTCCGACTGGTGGAACGCCATCGGCCTCCCGTTCGAGTACACCGCGAAACACCCCGTGAACGAACTCATCGTGGGCTTCACCGAACTCGTCGTTCCCCACTCCGTCATCCTGGTCATCGGCGACTCCTGGCCGTTCCTCGTCGTGAAGATCGCACTCTCGGTCGGCGTGATCTGGCTGTTCGAGGAGTCCATCTTCGAGGACAGCCCGCGCTACGCCTACCTTCTGATGCTCGCCATCATCGTCGTCGGGCTCGGGCCCGGGACGAGAGATATGCTTCGGGCGACCTTTGGGATCTGAGAACCCCACCTTTTGCTGCGCTCAGTCGCTCGCTAGCGCTCGCTCCCTCGCTGGCAAAATGTGGATCAAAAGCGCGTCGGGTTCCCGCTGGTCACCCTCGCGCCCGCTCGCTTCCTCCGGTCGCTCGCGGTGCAATCACTAATCACTGCCACAACCGCACAGCACCGCCGAAGCCCTCGGGCCTCACTCCGTTCGGCCCTCGCCCTTCATCCACCAGGACCGCAGCCGCCAACCGCTAACTGCACCGCAACCGCCCCGCAGCCGCACCACGACCGCTGGCCGCACCGCAACCGGCGCACGGCCGAGCGCTACGGATACGGATGGAACGCCCGGTCGAGGTCCGCCTCGAAGCCCAACGCCGCGGGAACCTCGCGGGCCCGCTCGCCGAAGTACGGCTCGTCGGTGAACAGCGGCTGGGCGTCCGGCACCAGCACCCGTACCGCCTCGAAGCCGAGCGATTCGACGTCCCTCGGGGTGAGCCGTGCGGCGTAGGCGTCGAGACCCGCGTCTTCGATCCGGTCGAGCAGCATTCCGAGTTCGTCCTCCCCTTCGGGCACCGTCTCGGGGCCGGCGCTCGCCGCCGGGATCTGGCCGTCGACGTCGAAGAAGGCCGCCGCCTCACCGGGCTCGGCGGCATAGCGCCCGACTGCACCGCCCGCCGCATCGGCCTCCTCGGGCCCCATCGCGCGGAGCTCCATCCAGTTCTGGAGCGCCTCCGCGAGCGCCGCCCCCGCCGCCGCCTCGGGGTCGAAGTCCGCCGCCGACCCGACCGCGAGCTGGGGCCACTCGCCACGTCCAACCCCGACCGCCACCACCGGCACGTCGACGTCCTGGGTGATCAGCGCCGCACGAACCGTCAGGTCCTCCGAGCGCGCCCGCGCGGCCAGCGTCGCGAACGGTTCGGCGTCGACGGCCAACCCGAGCGGCTCGAACGACGAGTACCACGACACCATCGCGGCGTCGCGCTCGATCACCTCGTAGAGCCCCGAGCACAGCGCCTCCGCACCCGAACTCCCGAGCCCCAGTCCCGTGGTGATCGACGGGCCGTGACGGCGTTCGGGCGGCGGGAAGGTCACGAACTCCGCCGGTAGTTGGACAGAATCACCGGTCGAGAGCTGTTCGCCCTCGACCCACGGTATCGAGTCGTCGGGGTCGGCGTCGATCCCCTCGGGCAGCACGAACGACGACGGCGACACCGAGTTCTCCACCGCCTCGGGTGCGCCCCGAACGAACGACGAATCCCGGTAGACCCCGGCGCTGTAGCGTTCGAGCGCCTCGCCGAGCGCCTTCATCAGCGCCTCGTCCCAGCCGACCGCGACCCCGGCGGCCTCGCTCGCCGCGCTGGCCTCGCTGAAGCCAGCGGTCTCGCCGCCCCGCGCGAGGTAGTACGGTGCGGGGAACGACGCGACCTCGCCGACCTCGCGAACGATCCCCGTCCGCCGGTCGAGCGCCTGCTCGGCACGCCCGAGTGTTGCATCGAGGTCGCGCTCCTCGTGGTCGCGACGGAGCGCCGTCCGTCGATCGTCGTCGGGCTCGCACTCGCAGTTCGGCACCGCCAACAGCCGACGTTCGGCGTGCGGGACCTCGACTACCCCGCCGAGCACCGTCGACTCCTCGCCCTCGACGAGCCGGCGCGTCTCGTAGCCCGCCCGTGCGCCCGCGAGCCACGCGGTCGCGTCGTCGACCTCGTCGGGGTCGCCCGCGGTCTCCTCGATGTTCGCCTCGACGCGGGTACAGAGACAGGTATAGCAGGCCGTGCCGGGGGCGAACCCGGAGACCGCGGCCGTACACACCCCACGACCGGCGAGCCCACCTAGCTCGACCGCGAGCCACGGGGTTTCGTTCGCCAGCGCGACCGCGTTCGCCTCGCTGAAGGCCGCCGCGCCCGCGGTGTCCACGACCACGGCGAGGTCGACCCCGCCGATGTCGCTCGCCTCGGTTTCCTCGACAGTCGCCGCGTCGCCGAGCGCCGCCCGGACCGCGTCCGTCGCGGGGCCCGACCCGACGATTCCGACGTTCATACCCGGGCCACACGCCCCGTCGCAAAAGGTCCCGCTATTCGCTCCCGCTCACTCCCCGAGGCTTTCGAGGAGTTCGGGGTCGGTGCCGAACTTCAGGACGTTCGTCACCACCGAGTTCCGGATGTTCGAGACCACGCCGCCGTGGGCCTTGTAGAACTCGTGGATCCACCGGGACTCGGCCTCGCGGCTCGGGAACATCATCACCGTCTTCCACTGGTACTCGCCGTCCGAGAGGAAGTAGAACAGCGTGTTCGGCGAGTCGCGGATGTACTCCATCGCGGGCCGCCAGCCCTCGGCGAACCGCTCGCCGTTGAACTTGAACTCGAACAGCCCGAAGATGAAGAACTCCTCGTTCGGGATGATCGCCTCGCGGAAGACGCCCGCCTCGCGCATCCGGCGGATCGACTCGCTCACGGTGACGTGCGAGACGTCGATGTCGTACTTCTCGGCGAGCACGCCGGTGAGCTGGCGCGAGGAGACCTGCGGGTCCCGGGCGAGCTCGCGCAGGATCGTGACGTCGCGCTCGGAGAACTCCCATTCCGGGGTGTCGTCGCTCATCGATTATCCATCGAGGAACTCCCGGAGCGCCGTGTTATAGCCATCGGTCCGGTCCTCCATCACCCAGTGGTAGCCCTCGTCGAGCGCGGTCACTTCTCCACCCGTGTCGTCGGCGAGCCGCTCGGCGTACTCCATCGATTGAAGGACGTCGTCCGCGCCCCAGAGACAGAACACGTCCGCCGAGATCTCCCCATACTCGATCTCGGTCGTGTGGTTGGTGTTCGTCGCCACCGCACACCGTGCGAGCGAGGTGCGTCCTTCTTCCGAGAGCCACGGGGCGAGCATTCCCTCGACGAACTCGGGGTCCGCCTCGCCATAGGTTCCCTGCGAGAACACCGAGCCGACGTGGTCTTCGAGCTCGTCGAACGCCATCTCGGTCGTCTTCGGCAACCCGAGGTTCGAGATGAACTCGACCGGCCAGGAGTCGTAACAAACCGCGTTCGAGACGACGAGTTCGTCCACCCTATCGGGATGGTGGGCGGCGTACCGGAGCGCGACCCCGCCGCCGATGTCGTGGGCGACCAGTGAGACCCTGTCGAGACCGAGGGCGGAGAGTAGTTCGTCGAGCATCGCCTCCTGGGCCCGGATCGACCGGTCGAACCCGTCGGCCATCGCGGAGTTGCCGTACCCCAGGAGATCGGGGACGACCACCCGACGATCCTCCGCGACCGCGGGCGTGACGTTACGCCAGAGGAACGACCAGGTGGGGATCCCGTGGAGGAAGACGACCGGCGGGTCGTCGGCGGTACCCGATTCCGGGCCGTCGTCGCGGTAGGCTACCGAGAGGTCGTGGCCGTCGACGGTCACGGTCGTCGTCTCCTGTTCGGCCGCCCAGTCCTCGTGGTTCATAGTATCCGGTCGGCGATGATGTTCTTCTGGATCTCGGAGGTGCCCTCGTAGATCTTGGTGATCCGGGCGTCGCGGTAGTAGCGTTCGGCAGGGTGGTCGGAGACGTAGCCCGCGCCGCCGAAGACCTGGAGCGCCTCGTCGGCGACGTCGACGGCATGCTCGCTCGCGAAGAGCTTGGCCATGCTCGCGAAGCGCACCGCCTCGTCCGACCCGTCACCGACCGCGCTCGCGGCGCGGTAGGTCAGCGACCGCGCGGCCTCGACGTCCGTCGCCATCTCGGCGAGCTTGTGCTGGATGGCCTGAAATTCACTGATCGGTTGGTCGAACTGCTCGCGCTCGGTCGCGTACTCGCGGGCGGCGTCGAGCGCCCCCTGCCCCGCGCCGACCGCCTGCGCCGCTACGCTGGTGCGCCCGGAGGCGAAGAACTCCATCAGCTGGTAGAAGCCCTCGTCGACCTCGCCGATGACGTTCGCCTCCGGGATCCGAACCCCTTCGAGGCGGACCTCCGCGAGGTCAGAGGCCCGGATCCCGAGCTTGTTGGTGATCTTCTCGGGGGTGAAGCCGTCCGTCTCGGTGGGGACGAGGAACGCCGTGATCCCCCGATGGCCCGCGCCGGGGTCGGTCTTCGCCATCACCACGGCGACGTCGGCCACCGAGCCGTTCGTGATCCACATCTTGTTGCCGTCAATGACCCACTCGTCGCCCTCCTTCTCGGCGGTGGTCTCCATCCCCGCGACGTTCGAGCCGTGGGCCGGCTCGGAGATCGCGCTCGCGGAGGCCGAGTCACCCCCCGCGATCCGCGGGAGCCACTCCTCCTTCATCCACTCGTCACCGTACTCGATGATCATGTCGCTCCCGAAGCCCGCCGAGCCCACTGCACTCCCAATGCCGGGGTCGGCGCGCCAGAGCTCCTCCGTGACGAGGGTGGTCGAGAGCTTGTCCATCCCCGCACCCCCGTACTCCTCGGGGATGTTCGGCGCGACGAAGTCGTACTTCGCGGCCTCGCGCCGGAGATCCTCAGGGTACTCGCCGGACTCGTCGTGTTCGCGCGCGACGGGGACGATCTCCTCCTCGGCGAACCCCCGGACCGCCTTCCGGATCGCCTCGTGCTCGCCCGATAGCTGGAACGCCATGCGTGGGAATAGGCTTCCAGCGAAAAGTACCTTCCTGCCGTAGATGAACGACGGTAATTCGAGGTCGGAAAAACGTCCACGATCGCCTGATCTGTACAGAACGATTATGAACGTAGGGCGTGAAGGCCACGCACCATGCGAGCAGCTGTCCTCGAAGACTACGGCGAACCGCTCGACATCCGTGACGTAGACGCGCCGGACCCGGGACCGGAGGGGGCAGTGGTGGAACTCGAAGCCTGTGGCATCTGCCGAAGCGACTGGCACGGCTGGCAGGGCGACTGGGACTGGCTCGGCATCCAACCACAACCGGGCCAGATCCTCGGTCACGAACCCGCGGGCCGGGTGGTCGCGGTCGGCGACGACGTCGAGAACGTCGCCGAGGGCGATTCAGTGACGGTGCCGTTCAATCTGGGCGACGGCACCTGCCCGCAGTGTCGCACCGGCCACGGCAACGTCTGTGAGAACGTTCGACCACTGGGATTCGTCGAGTCCGTCCCGGGTGCGTTCGCCGAACAGCTCCGGGTACCCGTCGCGGACCAGAACGCCGTCTCGCTCCCCGACGGCGTCTCACCGGTCGACATGGCGGGGCTCGGCTGTCGGTTCATGACCTCGTTCCACGCGCTCGCCCACCGAGCCGACGTCGGCGGCGGCGACTGGGTCGCGGTCCACGGCTGTGGCGGCGTCGGGCTCTCGGCGGTCCACATCGCGAGCGCGCTCGGCGGCAACGTGGTCGCGGTCGACCTCGAGGACGGCAAACTCGAGAAGGCCAACGAACTCGGCGCGAGCGAGACGGTGAACGCGAGCGAGGTCGAGAACGTCCCGGGCGAGGTCAAGGCCATCACGAACGGCGGCGCGACGGTCTCGGTCGACGCGCTCGGGATCGCGACCACCTGCCGAAACTCCGTGATGAGCCTCGCGACCCACGGCCAGCACATCCAGGTGGGGCTCTCGACCCAGGACGAGGGTGGGGAGGTCTCGCTCCCGACGGACCTGATGGTGATGCAGGAGATCGAGTTCATCGGCTCGCTCGGAATGCCGCCGACGGACTACGACGAGATATTCCGGATGGTCGGCGACGGCAAACTCGACCCCAGTGCCGTGGTCTCCGAGACCGTGACGCTCGACGACGTCTCGAGTCGTCTGGAAGCGATGAGCGACTTCGGAACGATGGGCATCCCGGTCATCGACAGTTTCTGAGGACCCCTGTGGCACCGAGCCACACCGGCAAGCGGTTGGCGGGGCGATAACTCATCACCGTCGAAGCCCGACCGTCGCTATGGTCGACCGTGACGAAACGCCGGACCTCCCGAGCGAACGTCTCGACGCCGGCGGTTGGGCGCACGCCGAGACGACCACCGAGACGCTGTTCCGCCTCCCGACGATACAGGTCGTCGGCACGACCGTGCTCTACGAGGACGCGGAGCTTCGGGCGCGGCTTCGCGGGGCGACCGACGGCGACCTCGATGCGCCCTGGCGGTTCTTCTTCACCACCCGGCTCGACTTCCGACCACCGCTCGCACCCGGTATCGGCCCCGCGGCGCTCCTCCCGACGGTCGCGACCGAGGCACGGCGCACGTTCGCGGACGACCTCCGGGAGCGCGGCTTTCGGGACGTGGACCGCGGCCGAACCCAGCGAGCCCGAACGCGGTCGGGCGAGCGCCTCCGCCTCACGAAGTACACCGCGCGCTACGCGGTCGCGTGGGGTGACGGATTCGACGTCGACATCGAGGGCTGGCTCGGGGTCTGGGTTCGAAAAGGGAGCTTTCGCCTCGCCGGCGGCGCGTACCCGACACGGGGCTTCACGGAACTGCTCACGGCGGTTGGCGAAGAGGCTCCCAACGACCCGCGCGAGTACCGCGGCGACCTCCTCGACCTGATAAGAGCGGTCGAGTAGCGCTACGCCCGCGCGAAGACGAGATAGCCGGTGTGGCCGACGCCGGCGGTCGAGGGGCGCGTGCCGCGCTCGCCGACGTCCATCTCGCGCTGGATAGTCTCGTAGGTCTCGGGGTCGAGCCCCACCTCGCGCGCCGTCTCGACGGTCTCGCGAACGCTCTCGATGAACGGCGAGTAGACCGCCAGGAATCCCCCGGGAACCAGCAGGTCGGGGACGTGTTCGACGATCGCCGGTGCGTCGCCGGTGTCGAGCGTCACGAGGTCGAACTCCGAGTGTGTCTCGAGGTCGTCGAGCCCGTCGCCGGTTCTGACCTCGACGGTGCCGTACTCGTTTTCGCGCCCGTCGACGCCCGCGAGCGCCATGTTCTCGCGCGCGACCTCGGCGAACTCGGGGTCGCGCTCGTAGCTCACGACCGAGGCCCCCGTGCGCCCGAGACAGGCCGCGAGCACGCCGGTACCGGTGCCGATATCGAGCACTCGATCGCTCGCCGAAACGCCGGTGTGCCCTATCACCAGCCCGATATCCCGAGGGAGCATCGGCGCGCCGGTGCGCTCGAAGTGCTCGAAGAGGTCGGGCCCCCGGAGTCCACGCACCCGGAACTCGGTTCCGAGGTGGGTCTCGACGGTGTCCCCCGTCTCGATCTCGTCCGGGACGTCGAGATAGCCGAGGTCGGTTTCGAGGCGCTCGCCCGGCTCGCGGAGGTACTCACGACCCTCGCCGACCAACAGGACGGCGGTCACTCCAGCCGCGAGACCGCCGCCGCGAGGTCGCCGTCCTCGGCTTCGAGGGCTTCGCGCGCGGTCTCCTCGGTCGCGCCGGTGCGCTGGGCGACGATCTCGACGTCGGCGTCCGGAATGCCGCCGGCATCCCCACCGGTGTCGGCCGACTCGCTCCCGTCGTCGAGCGGGGTCGCCTCGACGGTGTCGCCCGCCGCGCGGCTCTCGGGCTCGCCGGTGATGGTGTAGGTCGCCTGGCCCTGGGCGTCCATCCGCTGGACCTCGGCGTCCGTGAAGACGAGTTCCTCGTCGGGGGTCCGGATCACGATCTCCTCAGCATCGATCTCCTCGATGTCGATCCCCATCTGTTTCATCATCTGCTGGAGCTTCCGCGGATTCATGCCGCCGCCTCCTCCGAACATGGTTCGACAAAACGAAGCCAGCGACTTGTTCCTTCCGGACCCACCTTTTGCTGCGGTCGCTCACTTCGTTCGCTCCCTAGCAAAATGTGGATCAAAAGCCAGCGTCACCCCCTCGTTTCACTCGGGGGTTCCTCGGCCCGCTCGCTCACTCCGTTCGCTCGCGGTACAACCACTAGCACCTCCGCAACCGCAACCGCACGGCACCGCCGAAGCCCTCGCTCGTTCCACTCGCTCGCCCTTCATCCGCCAGGACCGCAACCGCCGCAGCCGCACCGCGGCCGCTCGGCCGTCACCGAGCACCCGCGAACCCCTATCGCTGGGTCGTGTTTCCGACCGGGAGATGCCGTCGGAGCCAGCGGTCCCAGCGCCAGGTGACGGCCGACCATCCCGAGACCCAACAGCGCGAGAAACACGCTGAAACCACCCTGGAGGCTGAGCAGCGAGCCCTGGACCGCCGCATCGATGATACCCAGTAAGCCGATGACCAACAGCGCGCTCCCGATCGCCATCGCCACGAGATCCGAGATCATCGCATGCACCTCGTCACGCACCGCCCGACGCGCTACCTCGTACACCTCACGCTTCTCCTTCGGATCCATCTTTCATCCACTACTCATCACTTACGTGTAAATAACCGTTTCCTGCCACCAGAATAGCACACGGATCCCCGCTACCGTTCGAACAGAACCGCCTCAGGTCAGCTACTCGACCGCGCTCGCCGCCCGGATGATCGCTTCCTCGCCGAAGGCCGGGCCGACGAACTGCGCGCCGACCGGCAGGCCGTCGGCCGTCCCCGCGGGCACCGATATCGCGGGGAGGTCCGCGAGGTTCACCGGCACCGTGTTCGCGTCCATGAGATAGAGCTGGAGCGGGTCGTCGAGGCTCTCGCCGAGTTTGGGGGGCAGGACGGGCATCGTCGGCGAAGCCAGCACGTCCGCCTCGGCGAGCGCGTCGTCGAAGTCCCGCTTGATCCACGCGCGGGCGTCCTGGGCCTTCTTGTAGTACTTGTCGTGGTAGCCCGCCGAGAGCGCGTAGGTTCCGAGGAGGATCCGGCGCTTCACTTCTGACCCGAAGCCCGCCTCGCGCGAGCGAGCGAACGCGTCGTTCCAGTTCCCGTCGTAGTCACCCTCGTCCGACGCGCCCGAGACCCCGTATCGAACCCCGTCGAACCGCGCGAGGTTCGAGGAGGCCTCCGACATCGCGATGACGTAGTAAGCCTGGACAGCGTGGGCGAGCGAATCGAGGCTCACCTCGCGAACCTCGGCTCCCTGCGCTTCGAGGTCCGCGATGGTCCCCTCGAAGGCCGCGGTCACGCCCTCGTCGGCTCCCGAGACGAGCTCCGAGAGCACCCCGATCGTCATCCCGTCGACGTCGCCGTCGGCGGCCGCCGCGTAGTCGACATCCCTCTCCTGCTTTCGCGTCGTCGCGTCGTGCTCGTCCGGCCCCGCGATCACGTCGAGGAGCTCGGCGGCTTCCTCGACCGTGGGCGCGAGCGGCCCGATCTGCTCCAAACTATTGGCGTAGGCGACCAGTCCGTAGCGCGAGACCAACCCGTAGGTGGGTTTGATCCCGACGACGCCGCAGAAGGCCGCCGGACAGCGTACCGATCCTCCAGTGTCCGAACCGAGCGCGAGGTCGGCCTCGCCCGCCGCCACCGCCGCGGCGCTCCCGCCCGAGGACCCACCGGGAACACGCTCCTCGTCGACGGGATTCGTCGTCGGCCCGAAGTGGGAGGTCTCCGTGGTGGTGCCCATCCCGAACTCGTCCATGTTGGTCTTGCCGACGATGGTCGCCCCCGACTCCTTCAGCCGCTCGACGACGGTGGCGTCGTAGGGCGGCACGTAGTCGGCGAGCATCGCCGATCCACACGTGGCCTCGACGCCCTCAGTGCTGATGTTGTCCTTCACCGCGACCCGTCGGTCGTCGAGCACGCCGGACTCTGCGGCTTCGATCGTCTCGTGGCTGATGAACGCGTCGTGGCTCATCCGACCGGCGGCCCCTCGAAGTAGCCGTTCTCGGTCGCCGGTGCGTTGCCGAGGGCGTCCGCCTGGGACAACCCCTCCCGTACCTCGTCGGTCCGGAGGACGTTCACGAGGTCGGGCTCGGCCTCGACCGCGGGCACCTCGTCGAGCGCCGCGAAGGAGTCGAGGATCTCGGCGAACTGCGCCGCGAACCGCTCGCGCTCGTCGGGCGTGAGGTCCACCCGCGCGAGCTCGGCGACGTGCTCGACCGTCTCGGGGTCGACCGCCGTTTCGCTCATATCCGACGACGGCGAGCGCGACCACTAAGCGTTTCGAATGTCCGACCATCACGGGGATGCCACGTCCCCTCCCCGACAACTCCCCGGGACCGGAAGCTCGAAATCCCGACCGCTCACCACCTCGGTATGGAGACGACCCGGCACTTCACCGCCACCGTGTACCTCGTCAACGACGGCGCGGTCGCGCTTCACCACCACCCCAAACTCGGCATTCGGATCCCGCCCGGCGGCCACGTCGACCGCGACGAGCTCCCGCACGAGACCGCGATCCGAGAGGTTCGCGAGGAGACGGGGTACGAGGTCGACCTGCTCGGCGACGCCCCCGTGGTCGACGCCCCGGACGGTCGCGCGCTCCCGACGCCACGCTACCAGCTGTGCTACGACATCGACGTGGGTTCCGAGGGCGTCTATCACCAGCACATCGACCAGGTCTACTTCGCGCGGGCTCCCCACCGCGAGATCGCCCCCGCCGGTGACGACGAACCGGGCCCCGAGGCGTGGGACTGGTACACCCCCACGGATCTCGACGCCGAAGCAGGTAGCGACTCGCTGGGACGTGATACGATCCGGATCGCGAAGGAAGCGCTCGCGGCGGCCGAGCGCATCGATTGAGCACGCCGGCGGGAGCGACGGCGGCTAGACCGCCGAACCGCGACGTCCGCCTCGTTCCCGAAGCGGGCTACCCAGCCCGGTGAAAGGGTTTTCTGGCTACCGTCGCGGAAAGCGACGAGAGGGCTTCGCGGTCGACGCCCTCGGCGAACTGCTCGACGATCGCGAACACTTCGGCCTGGGAGACCTTCACGCCGCCCTCGCGGATCACGTCCTCGGGTCGGTCGGTGAGTTCCCGGAGCGTGCCGACCGCGAGGAGGTAGGGGACCGCCCACGCCGCGAGGGTGTTGCCGCTGGTCTCGGGTGTGGCTTCGAGGTAGGTCCGCGCGCCGTCGAGGTAGCCCGTGGCGTGCTCGGCGACGCGACGAACGACGGACGCGACGGCCGGGACGTTCTCGTCGGCACAGACTCGCTCCTGGTCGACGCCGTGCTCGCGGAGCCACGCCGCCGGGAGGTAGACGTTGTTCTCCTCGTGGTAGTCGTCGGTGACGTCTTTCGCGACGTTCACGAGTTGAAGGAGGAGGCCGAAGGCGCGGTCGTGTTCGCGGAGGTGGCGGACCCGCTCGGGCGGGGCGTCGCGCGCGAGGAGGTTGGTCACGAGGGTGCCGACGGTGCCCGCGACGTACCAGCAGTACTCCTCGAGTTCGTCGAGGCTCTCGATACGGATGCCGCCCGTCTCGGTGTGGCGCTCGACGAACATCGCCATCCCGTCGACGAGTTCGCGGATCGGGTCGCGGACCGCCGCCTTCGCCGTCGGGTCGAGGCCGTCGAAGGTCCTGACGACGCGGTCGGCTCGGGCGACCACCGTCCAGTCGTCGTCGAGGTCGGCCGGAAGCCACGGTTCGACGGCCGCCACGAACGCCTCGATGTCGGTGGCGTCGTCGGGGTCGAGCGCGCGGCTGTAGGTCGAGAGCAGTTCGGCCTGGTCCTCGTCCGGGATGTGACCGGCGTCCTCGACGGTGTCGGCGACCCGACAGAGGAGGTAGCTCACGCAGACCTCGGTCGCCATCGGTTCGTCGAGCGCCGAAACCGTGAGTGCGAACGTCCGGGAGGTGCCCTGCAGCGCGTCGTGGCACCACCGTCGGTCGTCGGCGTCGGTCGGCTCGCTGGCGGTGGAGGTCATTCTCACCCTCCCTTCGGGATCACGTCACAAAAGCCCTCACAAAACCGTCGGTCAGCGCACATCGATTTCGGATCTCGTCCGGCCTACCCGAAGAGACCCGTGACCCGGCTCCGGATCCGGCGTTTGACCCCGCCGCTCGCCTGCCGGAGGCTGATCCGCCACGGGGTCCGTTTGCCGATGACCTCGGTCCGTCCGGCCGTGACCCCGTCGAGCACGCCCGAGACGGTTCGCTCGGCGGCGTCGACCTTCGTCACGGCCTGGCCGACCATCTCCGCGATGTGGGCGTCGCTCCCCGCGGTCATCGGGAGGTCGTTCGCGCGGGCGAACCGTTCGGCGTGGCGGTTCGAGCGCCCGGTCAGGAGTCGGGAGTTGTAGATCTCGATCGCGTCGGCGGTGGCGAGTTCGGCGCGCGTGATGTGGGGCGCGACCCCAGAGCGCGAGCGCTGGAAGGGATGGGGGACCACCGCGATGCCGCCCTGGTCGCGGATCGCGGCGAGGGTCTCGCCGAAGGAGAGCCCCGCCGGGACCCGCTCGCTGATCCCGAGCGCGAGGACGTGGCCCGCGGCGGAGGTGACCTCCGAACCGGGGATCCCGATCAACCCGTAGTCGGCGGCCCGGTCGGCGGCCGCGAGGCTGGCGTCGATCTCGTCGTGGTCGGTGATCGCGAGCGCGTCCAGCCCGACCGCTTCGGCCTGGGCCAGGAGGAGGTCGACGGGGTCGCGGCCGTCGAACGACAGCTCGGAGTGACAGTGTAACTCGACCGACAGCACGGGTAGCGGTTCGCGCGACGGAGCAAAAAGGGCTCGGTGTTCGCCCGCTCGCCCGGCCGTACATCCGATCTCGACCGGTTGGTTCCCAGTTCCGGTCGCCGGATGCAGTCGGCGCGCGCTCGCGCTCGTGCGTGAGTGAAACGAACGCCGAGTGCGGACACTGTGCGAGGGATGAACGACGCGAGGGCGAAGCCCGAGCGGAGTGAATCGGCTGGGGAGGCGTGTGGCCGTCGCGTGGCGGGTGCGGTGGCGGGGCGGTCTCTCGTTTGCATCGAGATCTGGTAGCTGCCCCTGTCGCCGTTCGGGATGAAATTATTCGACGTGGTCTCCTCGCTATCGAGAGTTCAGTGCTCGCGCATCAGGAGCTCGCCCCAGGGCTCGAAGCCGTGACGTTGGTAGACCCCATTCGCGGGGCCGTTGTCGGGGTCGACATCGAGCGCGACCCGATCGAGCGGGAGGTCCTGGGCCTCGACACACGCGAAGGCCGCGTCGAGCAGGTCGTCGACCAGACCGCTCCCGCGGTGTGCCTCGCCGACGTAGAGTTCGTTCACCACGCCCGCATCCCAGATCATCGAGAGTTCCTCGGGGAGGACGAAGACGTAGCCCGCGAGTTCCTTCCCCTCCGCGTCGGCCACCGCGATACACTTGGAGTCGTGCTCAACGCACCACGCCGCCCAGTCGAGGTAGCGCTCGCGGTAGTCCTCGTCGAGTTTGTCGTCGTAGGTGTCGGCCTTCTCGTCGCCACCGAGGCCACCGAGTTCGCCTTCGAAGCGCTCTTTCAGGCCCCACAGTGACGACGAATCCCGGTCCGGGTCGTATCGTCTGGTCTCCATGCCGGTGGGTGGTCGAGTGCGTAGTTACGCGTTCCGAGACCATCGGAAGGGCTATTCAAGCGTCCTTCCATCGCCGAGTCGTGTCTCGACTCTCGGCCCTCGCCCGATACGTGCTCGCGTTTTTGGGACTGTTCGCGGTCATCCAGCCGGTACCCGTCCTGTTCATCCCGCCGGATCCGTTCTCGCAGTTGATTGCGTCCGGAGTCACCCTCGTTCTCGCTGTCCCGGCGACGGTGGTGTTCGTCCGGCGGTCGCTGTCCGTCCAGCGCCTCTTCCTGTATATTCTCTGTATGTTCGTCGCCGCGTTCGTGGTTCTCGCGCTCACCTCGTTCGTGCTGACGGGAATCGGCGCTTCGTACGCGGCGCTCGCCGATTACGGTCTCCGGGGGATCCTCTTCCAGACGTTCCTGCTCCTCGTCTCGTACGCCATCGCGTTCCACCTCGTCTACCGTGGCGGCTACGCCCGACTGAAAGCCCGGTTCGCGTAGGCCTGCCGTCGCTCCCGGATTCGTGCGAAGGCCAGTAGGGTTTTATTCGGGCCGTAGGTGTGGTGGGTATGACCGACCGCGGCCCGCGCCGGGAGCTCGCGAGCAAGATCGCCGGCGACGTGGTGCTGAGCGACGACCCCGGCGCGACGATCCGGAAGTGGCGCACCGACTTCGACGTCCCCCAGACGGCGCTCGCCGACGAACTCGACATCTCGGCCTCGGTGGTCTCCGACTACGAGAGCGGTCGGCGGCAGAGCCCCGGCATCGGCGTCGTCAGACGCATCGTGACCGGCCTGCTCGACATCGACGAGGCGCGCGGCGGCGAGCACCTCCGTCAGTACGCCCGTCTCCTCTCGATGGGGTTCGAGGGCGAGGTCGTCCGCGACCTCCGGGAGTACCCGACGCCCGTACGGCTCGGTGTGTTCTACGACGCCATCGACGCCACCGAGATCGTCGGGGGAACCGGCGACACCGTCGCGGGCCACACGGTCATCAACTCGATCGAGGCGATCGTCCGGCTCTCCACCGAGGAGTTCTATCGGCTCTACGGCCAGAGCACGAACCGCGCGCTCGTCTTCACCGGCGTCTCGAACGGTGAGGGGGCCCTCGTCGCCCTCCGGGTCTTCACCCAGACCCCGACCGCGGTGGTGCTCCACGGCCTCGACACCGAGGACCTCTGGGAGCACGCCCCGGCGCTCGCGCGTGCCGACGGCTTCTCGCTCGCGGTGACCGACGGCGACCTCGAGACGATGCTCGACGCCCTCGGCGGGATGACCTGAGTTCGCGGTCCGATCCCGGATCGGTGCCCCGCATGGCGAATCGTTAAACGGGGTTCCCACGAACCCGGGACATGGCCGCACCCCAGGGACAGAACCGGTCCGTTTTCGACATCAGTCACACGGAAGCGCCCGACTCCGAGACGC
The DNA here is from genome assembly GCF_003602035.1 of Halococcus sp. IIIV-5B. Classification (NCBI taxonomy): domain Archaea; kingdom Methanobacteriati; phylum Methanobacteriota; class Halobacteria; order Halobacteriales; family Halococcaceae; genus Halococcus; species Halococcus sp. IIIV-5B. Next base: position 79,260 of record NZ_QZWE01000006.1, read on the forward strand.
TCGTCGTTGGTTTCGCGGAGTTCGGGCTCGCGGGGCTCACCGCCGCCGACTACCTCGTCGACCACCTCGAACTCGAGGAGATCGGCCACGTCACCACCGAGGGACTGCCGGCCGTGACGCCGTTCGAGAACGGCGCGCCGCGCCACGCCTCGCGGCTGTTTTCCAGACCTGACCTCGACATCACGGTGTTCATGAACGAGCTCTTCGTGCCGCCGTGGGCCACCGACGCCGTCGCGGAGTCCGTCCTCGACTGGACCGAGGCGAACGACGTCGACGAGATAGCAGTGCTCTCTGGTGTCCCCTACCAGCACGGCCCCGACGAGCACCGGACGTTCTACGTCGCCACCGAGGACTACCGCGACCATCGGTTGGGCGACACCGAGATCCCGCCGATGCCCGGCGGCTTCTTCAACGGTCTCAACGCCAAGCTCGTCGCCCGCGGGATGGAGTCGCCGCTCCGCACGGGCGTGTTCGTCACGCCGGTCCACGCCCAGGTCCCCGACATCGAGGCCGCGATCCGGCTGCTGGAGGCGATCGAGTCGGTCTACGACCTCACGGTCGACACCGACCCGCTCCGGACGTACGCCGCGAACCTCCAGCAGTACTACGCCGGGCTCGCCGAGCAGCTCGCCCCCGAGACGGACGACTCGCCCGACTGGATGTTCGGCTAACCGGCGCGAGTTCGGTTCGGTCCGACGGCCGATGCGGATCGGCCCCCGTGTCAGCGGCGATAGAACTATCGTTTCGCTCCGCCGACCAGGAGTATGATCAGCCGCCGAACGCGCGCCCGGTTCGAGTTCCTCGTCAGCCTCTGTTCGATCCCCGTGTTGCTGGCGTGGGGACGGCTCGTGACGGACGAGGAGGAGTCGACGTTCCCGGACCCGCGCTGGCTGGTCGCCGGCTTCGTCTACCGGGTCGGCTACTCGTGGGCTTACGACACCGACCGCGGCGACCTCCGGACGTCGCGGACGCGGCGAGCGGGCGTTAAGGGGGGCGTGAACACGCTCGTCCGTCGACTGCCCCAGGGCCGGTCGGCGGCGCGCTGGAGCTTCTCGCTTGGGGCGCGGTTGGGTCGCGTCGTCTATCGGCTCCGCTACGGCGTTCTCGGTTCCGTTCCCGACGACGAGGACTGAAAAGCCGGTCGGAGTTCTCGGACGGTATCCCGACTATTCGACGTACTCGTAGACCCGTTCGTCCATCGGGCCGCGCCCGCTCAGGACGAACTCGGCGTCGGGCGTCGTGAACGCCTCGAAGTCGGTCTCCTTGTCGTGGTTGTGGACGTCGTGGACCCGCTCGTACTCCTCGAAGGAGATGTCGTAGCGCGCCGCGAGCTGGTCGTCGATGTCGAGGGCACCGATCTCCTCGGCCCAGTCCTCGCGAACGGTCTCGGTGTGGATCTCGGCCTGCGCGCCGCTACCGTAGGACCCGACGAGGAGTTTCTCGTTCGTCATGTCGACGTCGTCTTCGAGCGCGCGCTTGAGCGCGCTCGCGCGGGCGACGTGCACAGAACCGGTGTACCAGTTCCCGACGTGGCGCGCGATGTCGAGGGTCGGTTCGATGGCCCCCTCGTACCACTCGCGGTACGCCTCGGTCTCCTTCAGGTCGTCCATGTAGTCACGGACCGCGTCCATGAACTGCTCCTCGTCGTCGAACGCCTCGATCCGGGGCTGGCGACCGATCTCGGGTGCGAGGTCGTCCTCGATCGAGGAATCGCGGATCATGTGGCGGTAGCCGAGCATCGCGGCCTTGCGCACCATGCCTGGGAACGGCGTGTGGAACGGGATGTAGCGGAACTGGTCGGGGTGCGTGGGTTCGGCGACCGACTCGTAGTCCTCCAGCGCCTCGCGCATCCGGGCGAGGTAGACCTGGACCGACCGTTTGCCGTCGACGCTCGGGAACTGCTGGTTGGGTTTGAGGAAGTCGGTCTCGTCGGCGCTTCCGAAGCCCTGTTCGGGGCTGAGTTCGACCAGACTCGGGTCCTCGGTCACGAGCATCGCCACCGCGCCCGCGCCCTGGGTGGCCTCGCCGGCGTCGCCGCGGGCGTAGAGCGCGGTGTCGGTCGCGATAACGAGCGCCGCGCGGCCGCGATGGCGGCCGGCCCGGATCCAGTTGTAGGCGTCGTCGAGGCTCTGGGTTCCGGAGATACACGCGAACTTGCGCTCGCCCTTGTTAGCGTGGTGGAAGTCGCCCTCGTAGACCTGTTCGAGACAGCCCGCGATGTAGGTCGAGACGGGTTTGGAGTTGTCGAACGCGCTCTCGGTCGCGACGTCGATCCGGCCGATGTCGTCGGGTTCGAGCCCCTTTCGGTCCATCAGTCGATGGGCGGCGTTCGCGCCCATCGTCACGATGTCCTCGTCGACGTCGGGGAACGAACTCGCGTGGAGGCCGAGGCCCTTGGTGTACTTCTCGGGTGCTTCGTCCATCGCGGGGGCGAACGTCTCCGCGAGGTCGAGCCTGAGCTTTCCGGCGTGGATGGCGACCGCGTCGATGCCGACGCTGTTCATGGACCCCGGTGGGACGAGCGGTCATATGCCTCTGTCGATTCGAATATCGTCGATCGTCGAAATCGAAGACCGATCAGTCGGAGGTCGAACCGTCGCCCTCGGCCGAGGTGGCGGTCGTCGGTTTCCCGATGTAGTTCCCGAAGAGCCAGTCGTTCCAGTCGAGGTCGGTCCGGTTGTACGCCCGGCTCTCGTGGGTGTGGCTGTAGTTCAACAGCGCGACCAGCACCACGCCGCCGACGGTGTTGCCGAGCGTCGCCGGCACGAGGAACTCGGTGAAGAAGGCGAGGAGGGACTCGCCGCCGGAGAAGACCACGTAGAGTGTCTCGCCCGCGCCGACGATGCAGTGGGCGAGCTCGGCGGCTCCCACGGCGTACGTGAGCGCGAAGATGACCAACACCCGAGCGGCGGTGTCACGCGCGGCGTGGATCAGCCAGACCATGCCGGCGATGAGCACGCCGGCGAAGACCCCTTTCCAGAAGATGGCTCCCCACGAGAGCTCGAAGAAGTGGTGGCCGATCCGGCTGGCCATGGTGGCGGCTTCCGGTTCGAGGACGTGGGTGTTGGCGAGGACGTACGCGCTCGCCGCCACTCCGAGGATGTTCGCCGCGAAGACGACGGCCCACACGCGGAGCATGGCTGGGATCGACGCGACCCGGGTCATCACCAGCGTCACCGGCGTCAGCGTGTTCTCGGTGAACAGCTGATAGCTCCCGAGCACCACGAACATGAACCCGACCGGGTAGAGCAGGTAGCCCGCGGCCGAGGAGGCTCCGTTCTCGCCGGGTATCAGCCCCGAGAGCGCGGCGACGCCGACGAACGAGAGGCTCATCGCGAACCCCGCCGCGAGGCCGCTCAGGAAGAGCAACCGAAAGCTTCGGTTGAACTCCTCGTCGGCGGTCGCGAGGATCCGTTGGAAGATCTCGTCGGCGGAGAACCGGTCACGAACCGCCGACCCCGCGGCCGGTGCCCCCTGCTCCGACTTGTCGATCGTGCTCCGGAGCGCGTCCTCCGTGGCGCTCTCCTCTTCGTTCTGATCCTCGTCGTCGAGTGCCGGTTCGGAGTCGTCGGTCGTGTTGGGCGGGCGCTCGCGGTCGCTCATTCGCCTTCTTCCCCACCGGTCCGTGTCCAGAACATCGTGTGCGGATCTCGTGATCAGCGCATCTAAGCGTTGGGTTTGCGGGCGATCCGGGTCTCGCCGGACACGGCACATGCAGGCACCACACCCAAGTATATTCGTTCTGCCCTCGGCTCGGAATTTTCGTGTCACGAGGAACCCCGCTCGACGAGCGGGGACGACGGACGCAGCGAGGCCATCGGATCCCGGTTCGTCCCTCAGCGGCCCGGATAGGAGGGCCTCGATGACCCTCTTCCGTGTGGAGCGGTGTTGCAACGGCGACGGGACGAGGTCGACCTCACTCCGCGGTCGCTTTCATCGTTCCTCACCTCTCGCACCGCCGCCGAACATGCTCATGCCGTGGGGAAGTCCCTCACAGGTCGCCGCTGAACTCGCGGTCCGTCAGGCGAGCGGCCGTGTCGGCGTCGCCACGAATGACCGACGGCGAGTTCACCGTCGCCCGATACGCGTTGTAGGTGGCGTAGGACTCACCGTCGATCTCGTGGGTATCCGTCCCCCGCTCGCCGCCGAAGACCGCCCAGTCGGACTCGTCCACCCCGGACTTCTCGGTGTTGAACCAGTTCACCATCCGGACGTCGTTGTCGTCGGCGAACGAGAACAACCGCCGCACCCACCGTGCCTTCGCCGACGGGGTGTAGTCGTCACCCCGGAACGACGACGAGGCGACCTCGGGGAGCGCGACCGGTTTCGTGGTCAACTCCCGCATCCGTTCGAGCATGGACCCGAATATCTCCTCGGGCGTCCGCCACTCCGAGTACGACTGGGAATCCCCGAAGTTGAACCCATCGAGACCGACCCAGTCGACGTAGTCGTCGCCCGGGTAGTAGGCTTCGGCCCGCACACCACCGATCTCGTCGGCGTTCGGCGACCACATCCACTGCATCGTCGTCCCGTCCAGTCCGTTCTCCGTGAAGATCCCGTGGATCCGCCGCCACATCTCGATGTAATCGTTCGTCGTCGACGACGAGTCGGCGCTCCACGGGAACCAGTTGCCGTTCATCTCGTGGCCGGGCCGGAAGTAGAACCGCCGCTGAGTCCCATCCCCGAAGGTCCAGTCCCTGAGTCGTGCCGCCCACCGCTCTATGAGCGCGTCGTGGTCCCCGTCGGCGACCTCGCGCGCGATGTCGTCGGCGGTCTCGGTGGTCGTGCCGGTCGATGGAAGCCACGTGACGACGGGGACGGAGCCGGCCTCCCAGATAGGTGTCATCCGATTGGCGAGGAACCGGCTCACGACGTCCCTCGATCGCAACCCCTCGACGAACTCCATCGTGAGTGCGGGCGGATGGCCGAGCCAGTCCTCGAACAGTTCGAGATTGCCGGCGTACGACCCGGAGCCACCGATGTAGGCCCCTGTGAGGAGCGGATCGGAGGGCGCAGAGGCCGCGTCCGCCGTCGACGTCGTCGTCGGTGTGGACGTGGACTCCGAGGTGGTCGTCGATCCGGTCATCGAGGTGGAGGCGGCTATCGTCGGGGAGCGGACCCCGGTCCCAGTGGAGCACGTCGACGATCCGGGGAGGGTCCCCGTCGGCGAGGACGTCTCAGCCGTCGACCGGGAGCACGGACCGCTCGTTCGGCGGGTCCCGTTTCGGACCGTCGCGCCGGTGGTGGCGGACCGGTTCGACGGCGTGCCGGTCGTCCCCGGAATGGGAGTCGGGCCGACGGAGTCGGTGGTGATGATGGACTGCTGGCGCGGGTCGGTCGTGACCTCGGTTACGGCGGTCGCCTCCGGCCGCGTCTCGGTCGTCGGGGCCCCATCGTCGTCCGACGAACAGCCAGCACTCATCACGAGCGTTCCCACACCGATACCCTTCAGAAGTCCTCGACGCGAAACTGCTGCCCCTCGGCTATCCGGCCCGGGCTCGGTCATCGTATAAAAGTCAGCCGGCAGGTTCCATTAAGTGTTCGGCTTGGTCGATCGAAGGTATCGATCGCCGACCGAAGCGTCCGTGTGATCTGGATCAGATCCCTGACGAGTTCGAGATGCATCCCGGTTCGAGGAGAGTGGCTGTCGGACGGTGTGATCCCGCCGACCTCGGTAGTCAATGCTCTCACGGCTGGTCGGCTTCGGCGGGAAGTCGAAACGTGAGCAACGTAACGACGGCCATGAGCAGTGCCAGTGAGAGATACCCCTCGTCGAAGAACCCCCGCTCGGCTACCGCACCGAAGAGCACCGGTCCCATCGACGCGAGCAACGAGGCGCTCGACCTGACGGCCCCCAATCCGGTGCCCTCTATCTCCGGTGGGATCGTCTCGGAGAGGTACGACTGGGTGATCGCACCCGACCCTAGCATCGAGCTGATGAGGACCGTATCCGCGGCGAGCAACCAGAACCGATCGAGGAAAGGGAGGAGGGTGAAACCGACGACCGCCCCGCCGAGGATGACCGGGAGCGACCGCCGGATCCCGATCGCGTCGTACGCGACCCCGGCGAGCGGTTTCGCGACGATACCGAAGGCGAAGAACAGGCTGAACAACGCGCTCGCCGTCGTCGCGGAGAACCCCTTCTCGTCGATCAGATACGTTGGATAGAACGCCGAGAACGTCTGCAGAACCCCGATGTATAGAGTCAGGATGACAACCATTATCACCAACGTCGGGTGGTAGAGCTCCCGGAGCACGTCCGTGGCCCGCTGGAGGGTCAGCTCCGTGTCCGCCGTCTCGGACGGGGCGGTCGGTGGGAGCGCTCGCCAGACGGCGACCGCGACCACCACGAGAAGGGGCACGACGAAGCCGAGGCCGACCTGCCACGCGAGGCCGACGAGAACGCCGGCGACCAACGGAAGGACCGTCTGGCCGGTGTCGCCCGCCGCCATGGTTATCCCCAATACACGACCGATCCGGTCGGGATAGAGGTCCGAGAGAACGGTGATCCGTGCGACCGGATACAGGGAGAGCCCGACACCCACCAGTCCGGTTGCCGCGAACAGGCTCCATGTCGTCGGGGCGAGGACGACCAACGACACCGCACCGGCGACGATCACCAATCCCGCCGTCAGTATCGTCCGCTCACCGTACCGGTCGGCCAGCACACCGCCTGGGACTTGTCCGATCGCGTAGGTGACCCAGATGAGGGTGACCAACAGGCCAGCGGTGGTGAGCGTGAAGTCGAAGCTCTCGCTGAGCGATGGCAACAACACCGGATAGATCATCCGCGTCCCGTTCAGGAGACCCCAGCCGAGCGCTATCGCGACTAGCTGCCTCCCCTTTCCGCCAGCCCACAGTGTTCCTAGTTCCCGTCGAAGAGAGATCAGCGTGTTCAAGGACCCCAGTTGTTCGCCTCTACCCCGGTCGGGTCAATAACGCTTGCAGTGCCAGCACGAAAATCCGGTTGCTGAGACGGAACGAAAAACTTCGAAGGGTGTAGCACCGTGGTTGACCGCGGATATGGCCGAGCGTGTGGGACCGGTCGTCACGTGACTGCTGACGAAGGATAACCAATACCCTCCCAAATTCCGACTGCCGACCGACTCGATAGCTGGACGGCACGAGAGCGGTACGACACGCGGATACCCGCTTGTCGTCGAGACCTTTTATGCGACGAGCGTCAAGCGAGACCATGGGTGAGCGTGCGTGTTACCTGGCCATCTGTCCCCGCTGTGACCTCCGGGTGTCCATCGCGGAGACGGAGTGCCCCGACTGTGGGGCCGAGATCGACGAGGAGAACTCCTGAGAACTGTGTACTCGTATCTATGACGGAACGGATACTCGTCCCGCTCACGGACTCGAATCACGCATGGCCGGGGCTCGAGTACGCACTCGAATTGTATCCGGAGACGGACGTCACGGTGATCTCACCACGGAGAACGGTCCCGACAGAGCGAGCGGTGACTACCCTTGAGCACGTCACTCGGTGAACGTCCCGGCCTCGAAGGTGAGCGGTTCGAGCGGGCCGACGGACAGCCGTTCTCGCTCGGCGAGTTCGTTCGCGAGCGGTTCCGAGACGACCAGCGTGTCCGGTTCCATGGTGTTCTCGATCCGAGCCACCCGCAGGTCCGTCGGATCGGCGACCCCCGTGGTCGAACAGGCGAGGGTCAGGGCCGTCAGGTCGTCCGGTACCACGAACGGGAGTCGCGCCCGGGAGGGTTCACCGCTGGTCGCGATGTTGGTGTACAGGTCGTCGAGGTCGAGCGCGGCGACGGCGTCCCGGTGGGCGAAGTCGGCGAGCCCGATCCCGAGCCCGTTGCCGTGTGACGCCGGCGTGATCGAGCGAACGTAGATCCGGGTGATGTTCGGCGCATCGGGTTCGCGCTCGCCGTGAAAGCGCACCCGACCGACCACGTTGGTGTCCATCCCGGTTCCCGAGACGTCCTTCCCGATCTCGTCGAGGACCAACAGGTCGAGGTCGTCGACGGGCAGCATCGGGAGTTCCGCGCGAGCCCGGTCGAGCAGTTCGGGCTCCCGGTCGGGGATCCGGTCCGGCGGCACGCCCTCGACGACCGTCGCCCGGTCGGCGGCGTTCTCGACCAGCGCGACCCCGCCGACGACGCATGCGTCGACGATCATCCGGGCGCGCTCCTCGATGACCTCGCTGAAGTCCGCGGCGAGCCCCGCGTTGTGGAGCGACTCCGCACCGCGACGCTTCCCGAGCCCGATCACGGCCATCTTACAGAGCCCGCTCTCGACGGGCCCGTGGAAGTCGGTGTGGGGTTTGACGCGGTTCGCGAGCACGACGCCGTCGGCGGCCAGCGCGTCGTCGGCGACGTAGACCGGGCGACCGAGCGAGTCCTCGCCGATCGCGGAGACGGCCATCGACGAGCGGACCGGACAGCCGAGGCGGTCCTCGGTGACCCCGAGCGTTTCGAGCGTCTCGCGCTGGCCGTCGGCGGTCGCGCCACCGTGTGACCCCATCGCCGGCATCACGAACGGTTCGAACCCTCGACGACCGAGCCCGTCGACGACCCCCGAGAGCAGGGCGGGCATGTCGTGGACCCCACGGCTCCCCGCCGTGACCGCCACCTCGGCACCCGAACGCAACGAATCGAGGGCGAGGTCTCCGACCGCCTCGCGACCCGCGGCTTCGACGTCGTCGATCGAGTCGAGGTCGCGGTCGCGCTGCACACGGGCGAAGCGGGGGAGGTCCTCGCGCGTCACGTCGTTGGCCGCCCGCAGCGTTTCGGCGTCGGGAAAGTCGAGGTTCACGCGGGTTCACCCCGACGTTCGGCGCGGTCCTGACTACTGGCCATCTCGGCGGCCACCTCCACCGCATCGACCAGACTCGCCTCGCTCGCGACCCCCTCGCCCGCGATGTCGAACGCGGTACCGTGGTCGACGCTGGTGCGCACGATCGGGAGGCCGATGGTGACGTTGACGCCGCTCACCGCGCCATCCCCCTGGAAGCCGAGCATCTTGATCGGGATGTGCCCCTGGTCGTGGTACATCGAGACGACGCAGTCGGCGTCGCCACGGGCGGCCCGAACGTAGACCGTATCCGGCGACTCCGGTCCGAACGCGTCGATACCCTCCTCGCGAGCCCGCGAGACGGCGGGTTCGATCTCGGCTTTCTCGGTGTCTCCAAGCAACCCACCGTCGCTGGCGTGGGGGTTGAGCCCCGCCACTGCGACCGTTGGATCGTCGATGCCGAGGTCCGCGAGTGCGTCGTCGGTCACCCGGATCGTCTCCAGCACCGCCGCCTCGGTGACGAGGTCGCAGGCCTCGGAGAGCGGAACGTGGGTACTGACGTGGCTCACCCGGAGGTCCGCTTCGATCAGCATCATCGAGTAGTTCTCCGTCCCGGTCGCTTCGGCGAGCAGCCCGGTGTGGCCGGCGTGCTCGCTCCCCGCGAGCGCGGTCGCCTGTTTGTTGATCGGGGCCGTCGTCATCGCGTCGATGGTCCCGTCCAGCGCGAGTTCGATCGCGTGCTCGACGTACGCGAGGCTGGCCCGTCCGTAGGACTCCCGGATCGTTCCCCGGTCGATTTCGTCGACGTTGTCGAGGTCGATGATTGGGATCCGGTCGGCGGCGAACGCAGCCTCGGTCGGTGCGCTGACGGGTTCGACGCCGAGGTTCGACCCACAGACGCGACACGCCGCTTCGAGCACGCCCGCGTCGCCGATCACGATGGGGTCCGCCACCTCCCGCAGCGCGCGGTATCCGTTGACGAGTACCTCCGGGCCGATTCCGGCCGGGTCACCCATCGTGACCCCGACCGTGGGTCGGTCAGTCATCGTCGCCACGGAGGGAGTCCAGACAGTTAATCACTGTTGACGGGGAGCCGAACCCGCCGGCCTTCGTGACCACCGGCAGACCGTCGGCGGGACCGCCCGCGATCCGGCTCCGTGGGATCCCGGTCTCGACCGCCTCGCCCGACAGGACGAGTTCCGTGGCATCGAGCGCGTCGAGAACCGCCATCGCCACGTCCCCGCCGGTGACGAACAGCCCGCTCGCGTCCCCGATGGCTCGACGGGCGCTCCCGGCGAGCGCGCGTGTGACCCGCTCGCGGATCTCGGCCTCAGTGAGGCCCTTCTTGTCACCGACCGCGAGCGTCCGTTCGACCGCCGGCCGGTCCGGTGCAGCGGTGACGATCGTCGACTCCCCGTTCGTGAGACGCTTCACGGTCCGGTTACCCATCCGCAGACCCGCACCTTCGGGATCGGCGAGCAGCGATTCAGGACCGAACGAGAGCACTCGGTCGTCGGGCAGCGCGGCCAACTGCTGGAGGGTCGTGTCGCTGACGCTGCCGACGATCCCGAGTGCACCGCCCCCGGTCGTCGCGTCGAGCACCGGAGGTTCGACTGTCGGTTCGTCGGTGTCACCCGGAATCGGGATCTCCGCCGCGAGCCCCGTGCTCCCGACGTAGACGACGCGGTCGTCGAGCGACGCGCCCGCGCGGGCGACGGTCGCGAGGTGGCGCGGATGGGTGACATCACAGACCACGAATGCCCGGTCGGGTGCAATGCCCGCGATCGCCTCGCCGACGGCCTCCCTCCCGCTCGCGACCGTCCCGATGTCGAGGTGGACCACCGGATACGTCGACTCGGAAAAGAGGGTAGGGAGGTGTGCCGTCGTCGGGCCGTTGGCGTCGTTCGCGTACTCGGTGTCGGTGAGGAGACGGCCGTCGACGAGATGGTGGCCGCCGGCCGTGACGCGCCCGAGTCCGGGCGCTGCGGGGGCGACGATCCCGAACCGTGCGCTCGTCGCGTCCATGATGGCCTCCGCCTCCACGACGACGTTCCCGCGGAGCGTCGAATCGACCTTGTCGTAGACCAGCCCATCGAAGCCATCGACCGCTCTCGTGACCCAGTCGGCGGCGGTCCGTGGGTCGGCGTACCGCGAGTCGGTGTTGACCACGCGGACGTTCGGGTCGACGGCGACTCCCTCCAGGGGTCGGACCGCCACACGGGTCGCCGCACCGCGGACCGCGAAGCTGTGGCCGGTGTCGGTCGCCCCGGTGAGGTCGTCGGCGACGACCGTGACGCGTGGCATAGCCTCGCTTCGTGACGGACGCTAATGTATCCGGAGGGAGCGAAGGTTCATGGCACGGGCCGGGGTTCGCGTAGTATGGACGTCCTCATCACTGGCGCGGGCGGTGTCGTCGGCGGCGCGATCCTCGACCACCTGGGCGACGATTCGGCCTACTCGTTCACGTGTCTCGATACGGACCCGCTTCCCGACCGCGAGACGGTCGTCGCCGACGTGACCGACTACGAGGCGATCCGGCCGGCGTTCGAGGGCCACGACGCGGTGGTGCACCTCGCCCTGGTTCCGGGAACCGGCGGAGCCAGCGCTCGCGGCGTCGGGTGGTCCGCTCCCCTCGCGGCGAACCTCCGCGGGATCAACAACGTCTACGAGGCAGCTATCGAGGCCGACCTCGATAGCATCGTCTTCGCCTCGTCGAACCACGCGGTCGGGATGGTCGAGGTGCGGAACGCACCCGGGGTCTACACCTCGGACTCCGGGGTAACGGCCGACGAAACCGAGTCACATCGACCGGACTCGGCCTACGGTCTCACGAAGTCGTACGGCGAGGACCTCGGTCGCCTCGCCGCGGAGGCGCACGACGTCCGCTTCTACGGGCTCCGTATCGGGGCGTGTCGCGAACCCGAGTACGACCACCCGTACGGTGATGCCGAGCGCGGCGTCGACGATGGCACCATCGAACGGGGGAGCGACGAGTACGACGAGCAAGTCGCCCGGATGAAAGGGCTCTGGCACTCCCGGCGTGACCTCGCGCACCTCGTCGAGTGCTGCCTCCGGGACGACACGGTCGAGTGGGACCACTTCTACGGCGTGAGCGCGAACGACCGCCGGTGGCTCGACGACCTCGAACACGCTCGCGAGACGATCGGTTACGAGCCACAGGACAACGGCGAGGAGTGGAGCTCCCCGCCCGAATAGCTCCGTTCCCTCGGAAGCTCCGAGGGTGATCCTGGGCTCTGACCAGAGAGGAGTCATCCGTCAGGGCCGGTTACTCCACGCTCACCTTCGATCTCGAACCCTCGTGGGGTGTTGCCGTCGGCAGCCTCCCCATAGCGGACGGGGTTTCGCACCTACCCGTCTCGGAAACGGATCATGTTGCCGCTTTCGGCCACCTGATATCGACGTCCGCCGACAGAGTATGCGCATGAGTGACGCACGAAAACCGAACGAGACGTCGACCGACGGTGCACAGCCGGGTGGCTCGGAGGGGCCGGGCTACACGACCCCGCAGGCCGCTATCGAGGAGTCCACCCCCGAAAAGGTCGCCTACGTGATGGGTCTCTACGTCGGCACGGACGTCGACGCGCCGGACTTCCTCGGCGTGGTGGACGTCGACCCCGACTCGGAGAGCTACACCGAGGTCATCGACCGCGTCGAGATGCCGAACCGCGGCGACGAACTCCACCACTTCGGCTGGAACGCCTGTTCGTCGTCCTGTCACGTGGAGGGGCTCGAACGCCGCCATCTCGTGATCCCCGGCCAGCGTTCCTCGCGGATCCACATCGTGGACACGAAGGACCGACGGAACCCCGAACTCACGAAGGTCATCGAGCCCGAGGAAGTGTTCGAACACGACCTCTCAGCCCCACACACCGTCCACTGTATCCCGGACGGGAACGTCCTCATCTCGATGCTCGGCGACCGGGACGGCGACCTTCCCGGCGGGTTCCTCGCACTCGACGAGGACTTCGAGGTCGAGGGGCGGTGGGAGCCGCCCGGCGAGATCGAGATGAACTACGACTACTGGTACCAGCCACGACACGACGTGATGGTCTCCAGCGAGTGGGCCGCACCCAAGACGTACTATCCGGGATTCGACCTGGACGACGTCGAGGCGGGCGACTACGGCCGACGGATCCACGTCTGGAACTGGGGGGACAGAACCGTCGAACAGACGATCGACCTCGGTGAGGAGGGGCTGATACCCCTCGAAGTCCGCTTCCTCCACAGCCCCGAAGCCACCCACGGGTACGTCGGGGCGGCGCTCTCCTCGAACGTGTTCCACTTCCACGATGCCGGGGACGAGTGGCGCGCGGAGTGCGTCATCGACGTCGAAGCTCGGGAGCACGACGGGTGGGAGATGCCGGTCCCGGGGCTCGTGACCGACCTCCTCGTCTCGATGGACGACCGCTACCTGTTCTTCTCGAACTGGCTCCACGGCGACGTTCGAATGTACGACATCTCGGACCCGTCGAACCCGCGGCTCGCCGACCGCATCTGGGCGGGCGGGCACTTCGGCGACCCAGCGCCGGTTCAGGACCGCGAACTCGCCGGTGGCCCACAGATGCTCCAACTCAGTCTCGACGGGGAGCGTCTCTACTGGACCACCTCGTTGTTCTCGAGCTGGGACGACCAGTTCTACCCCGAGGAGGCCGAGCGCGGCTCGGTGATGTTGAAGGCCGACGTAAACCCACGTCAGGGAACCATGCAGCTCGACGAGGAGTTCCTCGTGGACTTCGGGGAGCTTCCCGCCGGCCCGGCCCGTGCCCACGAGATCCGCTGGCCGGACGGCGACTGTACCAGCGATGTCTGGCAGTAGCGTCCACGAGACCGTCCTGTCGTGGTCGGCGGGTCGCGAAACGGTGATCGGGGTCCGTGCGGACGAGTCCGTTCTGGGCGCGGCCGAACGTGCGGACTTGGCGCTTCCCTTCGGCTGTCGAACCGGCGCGTGTGCCACCTGCACCGGACGAGTCGTCGACGGGCGGATCGAGCACACGCGCCCGCCACGCGCCCTGAAGGACCGCCATCTGGCAGCGGGCTACGTGCTCCTGTGTATCGCCGAGCCACGATCCGACTGCCGGATCGAAGTGGGTTCGGACGTCCAGACCGAGCTGGTGTCGAACCCGTGGAAGTGAGCGAGGTGAAGCCCACACGGAACTCGACGGCCGAGGGGTCCCGCGTCACTCGGTCGACTTCGTGTCGGCACCGACGACCGTGTTCTCCCGCAGGTCCGCTTCGATCTCCTCCAGGGAACGGTCCATCGTCTCCGGGACCCGGGTGTAGATGAAGACGAACGCGAAGACACAGAAGACCCCGAGTATCCAGAACGAGAACGCCTCCCCGATCTGGTCGATGAGCGGCAGGAAGGTCAGTCCCACGACGAAGTTCGAGCCCCAGTTGAAGACGCTCGCCGTCCCCTCGGCCGTACCGCGGATACGGAGCGGGTAGATCTCGGATATCATGAGCCAGAACACCGGACCGAGGCTGATCGCGTAGAAGGCGACGTAGAGGAGCATGCTTCCGAGGGTGATGTAGCCGATCACGCCGGATAGGCCGGGAAGGAAGAACCCGAGGCCGAGGATCCCGAGCATCACCGTCATCCCACCGGTCCCGACGAGCAGCAGTGGCCGCCGGCCGACACGGTCGACGAGCAGTATCGCGACCCCCGTCAGCACCACGTTGACGACCCCGACACCGAGCGTTCCGGCGAGGGAGGCGATGTCGCCGAAGCCGATGTTGCTCAGGATCGTCGGCGCGAAGTAGAGGATCGTGTTGATCCCGCTGAACTGCTGGATGACCGCCAGACCGATACCGATGACGAGCGCCGGGCGGATCCACGGTTCCAGGAGGTCCGAGAGGCTCCCTTTCGATTCGGTTTCGCTCACATCACGGATCTGTTCGATCTCGCCTTCGATCTCGTCCTTGGTTCGGATCCGGGAGAGGACGTCCCGGGCCTCGTCGACACGGTCGTTCTCGATGAGCCACCGAGGGCTCTCGGGCAGGAAGTACGTCCCTACCGCGAGGACCGCCGCCGGCACCGCGCCGAACCAGAGCATCCACCGCCAGCCGATGATCCCGAAGAACTCGGGAGCGAAGATGTAGTTCGAGATGTACGACCCCAGGATCCCGATCGTGATCATGAGCTGCTGGAAGAACCCGAGCGACCCACGGATATCCGACGGGGCCGTCTCCGAGATGAGTAGCGGGCCGACGATCGACGCGATCCCGACGGCGACCCCCTCCACGACGCGCCAGAAGATGAGCCATTCGAGCGTCGGGGAGAGGGCCATCCCGAACGACCCGACGAAGAACACGATGGCACCGGCGAGCGTCAACCGACGACGACCGTATCGGTCGGCGAGCTTCCCGCCGGTGGCAGCCCCGATCATCGCTCCGACGAGCATACTGCTCGTGACGACCCCTTCGAGGAACGGTGTGAGCGGGAACGTCTGCCCGATGTACAGGAGTGCGCCTGAGATCACCCCGATATCGAACCCGAACAACAACCCGTTCAACGCCGCGATGAGCGCGATGGCGTAGACGAAGTTACTGTGCTCGCGATCCGCGTTGAGCAGGGAATCGAGCACCCCCATCAGCGAACCATTCCCGAACGAGTCGACGACCGTGACTCAGGGAACCGACCGCTTGTTCTCCGTCCGATAGCGGCTCGCGTGAGACATGATACTGGTACGCACGCCATGTGATCGCAACTCGAAACCGGCGTCAGGAATATATGTCGATTCGCGCCGATCATCCCGAAAAAACAGGACATACCGCCACGTTATTTTCTTGAATCTGGACGAACACAAGTTATATTGAGGGTCTCGCTAATACGTTCTCCGACCGAGTACGCGGTATCGAGGTCTCCCCCGAACCCGCGGTCCTACTCACGTTGCACGGGACGGGATCGCGGTAGTCGTCGGCCTCTTTTCAGTTGTACTCTTCGAGCCGGATCTCGTCGTCCGTGATGGTTTCGACGGCGTCGTTGTCCAGTTGGTAGGTCCCCTCGTCGGCGTCACCCCAGCCGAGTTCTGCGGCGATCTCGTCGGTGAGTCCGGGGTCGGGCTCGACGTGTGCGGTCGCGTTGTCGGCGTCGACGACGGTTCCGACGGTCGTGCCATCGGCGGTCACGACGGTCTTGCCTTCGGCGCTTTCGTCAATGGTTGCCATGCCATCCGACCGGAGGGCGGCTACCCACCAGTAGGTACTGCCGGCACCTGCCGTTCTCGGATGAGTTGAAAGGCGGGCGGGAGACCGATCCCCGACCGCCCGAGCCCAGAAACGCGTCGTTCGATACGTGTGGTCGGCCTATGAGCGGCTCGCTTTCGTTGGCAGGTTTGTTCCTCGATGCTGAGCGTCGACTGGAAGCGGTCGAAGTCGAGAACGCAGACGTACGTGCCTCCTGCTCCCGACAGTCCCGAGTGGGTTTCTCGGGAAACTCTGCACTGCTCCATTGGTGTGGAATGCCACCTTTTTGGAGTCGACGACCGGCCGTAAGATTGGTACCGAACAGGACCCTACGATACGAACCATGACGAACGAGAACACTAACCACTCGGAGAACGGCCACGTTCCGCTCATCGACACGGCGAACGTTACCCTGAGCGAGCAAGAGAGCGAGCTGGTAGATCGTCTAATCGACGGGACCGAGCACGGGACCTCCATCTCCGCCGACGAGATGGAAGCGGCGCTCGTCGACGCCGATATCAGTGATGAACACCGGGAGGCAACGACCGACGACCTGGTTCACGTCTACCGTCATCGGGTCGCCGACGCGGAGTGAGACGACGCAGCGGTCGGGTAGATGGGAGGCCGATATGCCACTCGACACCTCCCACCCGTATAACACGATAACCACAATATAACACTTTTGTATGTTATAATCTATATGGTTCTTGATGATAGAGTCCCGCGGGCCCGTTCCCCGTGCGACCGACGGGAACCCACACAAAACTTATCACGAAACGGCGTGGAGAACGATGTAGGATCGACGGGGACTCCGTTGCCTGGCATCACCTGTAACACGTCCCGACGATCCTCCTCTTCCTCCCCGGTTTCACACCTGCTACCCCTCGGGTCGAACGCGAAGTGGGTCGCTTCGGCAGGCGGGATAGCGGTGTAGCGCTGGAGGGTCCGTCGATGACGCTGGATCGGGGCTGACGGCCAACGGTCACGTAGGGTCGACGACCGTTCGTTCCGGGATCGACTCGTCCGGTCGGGGGTCGTGCGTGAGGAGGGTTTCGAGCGTCGTCAAGTCCTCGGGGTCCTCCTTCTCGATGACTCGATACTCGACGACCACGGCACCGTCCTCCGCTGATATCCGAACGTAGTTCAGCCGGAACGAGGGGTAGAAGACCCACGGAAGCACGCCGAGTACGACGGACTGACGGTGGAGCCGCTTCAGCCACGTTCCCGTGTTCACGACGGCGCGGTCGTCGACCTCGGTGACCGACGCGCGATGGGTGTGGCCGTAGACGAAGACGGCGACCTCCGGGTGGGTTTCGAACACCTCCCGTGCGCCTTCCATGTAGCTGCCCCCGGCCGTTCTCGGTTCGTCGAGTCGTAGCAACCCGAAGCGGTCGAGCGTCTTCCGGACGTCCCTCACGAGGAAGAACAGCGGGACCGATACCAGGGCCAGGATCGCGATGACGACGAGGTTGACCACCAGCACGACGTCGAGGAGTTCACCGACGACACCGAACTGGCGGAGCAGCGTGGTCACGACGTCCAGCGGTCCCGACCAGAGTCCCACCCCGTCGAGGAAGACCAGGGCGGCGTAGAGGAGACTGAGGTTGAACAGCAGGAGGAACGGGAGGACCGCGTATCGAAGGAACGGGCTCATCTCCCGATAGAAGTACTTCGAGACCATCCAGTCGGGGATCTCCTCCATCGGTGTCAGCGACTGGATGTCCTTCAACCAGTTGAACCTGCCGCGGCCGGAGAGCTTTCCCGCCTTGCTCGTGACGTGTCGGTTCACGAAGTAGCCGGGCGGGTTGGCGTACGGGTTGCCGAAGTCGGGGCTCCGGTTGTTCGGGTCGCGTTGTTGGCCGTGTTCGATCCAGACGACGTGGTCACCGACGTCGCGCGTGATGGCGACGTCTTGGTCGAGGACGACGTTGTACTCGGCCAGCCGCTCGACGTACTCCGGGTAGCAGGCGAGTTCGTAGTCGTGGTTTCCCGGGATGAACGTTATCGGGATCCGTTCGCCGGTCGCCCGGAGCTGCTCGAAGAGCTCCGGATACCGTTCGAGCAGCGCATCGAACTTCTCCATCCCGTCGAGTTCGGTGAACTCCCACAACCCGAAGGCGTCGCCGTTGACGATGAGTTCCGCGTCCTCGTCGCCCGTTTCGAGTTCCCGGAGAAAGCCGAGGAGTTCGTCCTCGAATTCGACGTCCTGGAGCTGTTCGTCTCCACCGATGTGGAGGTCGCTGATGAAGTAGTAAGCGGTGGTCATCCTCCCTGTTCACGTTCGAGAGAGGGGACAACCAGTAAAAGTCGTTTCCGACGACGATTTCGCGCCGAGGAACGAACCGGATCGCCACGGGACGAGACTCTCATTTAAGGAGATCGTCGGCACGGCGACACGGCAGGCCGTTGGCGGGACCAGCGGGCATGGCCGCCCGCGGGAGTTCGTCACCCAAGACTGTGACACCGCACACCTCCGGACGAAAAGACCTATGCGGAGTCTCGGTCTCGATCGAACCGTATGTGGCCATGGGGGCATCTCGCGTTCGGCTACGTGCTCTGTTCGGTGTACTCCCGGCTCGTCTATCGGAACCCCCCGGACGCGGCTGCGGTTCTCGCCATCGTCCTCGGCACCCAGCTCCCCGACCTCGTCGACAAACCGCTCACGTGGACCCTCCACGTGTTGCCGAGCGGTCGTTCGCTCGCACACTCGGTGTTCGCCGCCGTCCTCGTGAGCGCGATCGTCTGGGCCTACTGTCGAAAGCGAGGGCGCTCCGACCTCGGAGCGGTGTTCGCGATCAGCTACTTCTCCCATCTCGTCGCCGACGGCTACACCTACCTCTTCACCGGCGAGTACGCCTACCTCTCGTATCTCGGGTGGCCGCTCCTCCCGCCGCCACCGTTCGGCGACGAGGGCACCTTCCTCACTCACTTACAGGACATCTCACTCTCACCCGGATTCGCCCTCCAACTCGTCATAGCGGTGGCCGTGTACGTGGTCTGGATCGAGGACGGGGCCCCCGGACGGGCGGCTGTCGGCACGCTCGTCGAGCGCGTTCGTTCCTCCCGCCGATAGCTCCCCGGGAAGGCGGTCCGGAGAGTTCGCGTAGCGCGTTCCTCTCTTTCGTCTGGGGTTCCCCGCTACTCAATGACTGCTCACCCCGTGCCAACACACGTATATCATGAATGATTAGTATGTTGATAAGTGTCGAACTATAACCGGATACGTAATCGATTCCGACAGCGACAGCGCATCGTCATTGAGGATAACTAATCGATACACCGAAACGCCTCAAACGATCCAAAAGTACATATAGCTATCCTCATAGGGTGGTATTGGTACCCGAGACAGACTATGACGGACGAACAATCAACATACAACGTAACCAGACGCCGGATCCTGCAGGGAACCGGGGTCGTTGGTGTCGGGAGCCTCGCCGGTTGTTTCAACAGCGCTTCCGCGCCGGACAGTGGAAACGGAAGTGGCGGAAACGGGAGTGGTGGCGGCGGGAACGGAAGCGATGGGAACGGAGGTGGTGGCGGTGGGAACGGAAGCAGTGGCGGTGGCGGTGGTAGTTCCAACGGCAAACTCAAACTCGCCCAGGTCAAGAGCCCGATCGAGTTCGACCCCGTTGTGCTCAACGACGTTCCCTCCGACCAGATCGCGGGTTTGGTGTTCGATCCGTTGTACACGTGGAACGAACAGGGCAGTGAGATCGTACCCCAGATCGCTGCCAGCAAACCCGAAGTCGAGAACGGTGGCCAGCGATACGTCATCGAGCTCAACGGGAACGCCACGTTCCACAATGGTGACCCAGTCACGGCGGAGGACGTCGCCTACTCCTTCACTGCCCCCGTCGAGGAGGAGACGGAGAACGCCGCCGACTTCAACATGATCGATACGGCCGAAACCGTCGACGACAAGACGGTTCAGTTCGACCTGAAGTACCCGTTCGGCGCGTTCGAGTCGTACCTCACAGGTTACATCGTCCCGAAATCGGTTCGTGAGAAGAACAAGGACGCCTTCAACACCGAGAACCCGGTCGGGGCGGGTCCGTTCACCTTCGAGGGCTGGCAGGAGGGGAACTACACCCGCATCAAACGCTGGGACGACTACTGGGGTGACCCCAAGCCGAACCTCGCCGAAGTGGAGTTCATCCCGGTCGAGGAGGGCACCACCCGGATCACCACCCTCCGGTCCGGCGAGAACGACGTCGTCGAGGAGATACCACCCAAATCGTGGAGCACGGTCAAGAGCATGGGCGATGCGTCCATCGACGCCGTCCCGGGGGTCGGCTACTTCTACCTCTCGTTCAACTGTAAGAACGGGCCGACCGCGGACCCGACGGTTCGTGAGGCCATCGATTACACGTTCTCGATGGACCAGGCGGTGTCGAACTTCGTGGAACCGACCGGTGTTCGTCAGTACAGCCCGCTGCCGAAGGTCCTCGTCGACGACTGGGATATGCCGATCGAGAAGTGGAAGAAGATCCCCCACGACAAGGATATCGACCAAGCGAAGTCGATGCTCGACGACAGCGACAACGTTCCGGACAACTGGAACGCGACGATCATCGTCCCGCCGGACGACAAGCGCGAGCAGATAGGTACCAGCGTCGCCAACGGGTTGAAGGAGGCCGGCTACAACGCGACCGTCCAGCGGCTCGACTGGGGTGCGTTCCTCGAGAAGTACGTCTCGGGGGACCCCAACGACTACAACATGTACACGCTCGGGTGGTCCGGGTCGCCGGACCCCGATTCGTTCATGTACTTCCTGTTCGCCCAGTCACAGGCGGGCGTCGGACAGGGCCACTTCTACCAGAACGACGAGGTCAACTCCGCGATCATCGACGCCCGGAAGTCGACCGACCGGGGCGAGCGAAAGCGGCTCTACCAGCAGGCCATCACGACCATCCTCGAGGACCGGGTGAACCTGCCAGCGTACAACCTCAAGAACAGCTTCGGGGTGAAGGGCTACGTGGACGACTTCACGGCCCATCCGGTGAGCAGCCTCAGCCTCGTCTCCAACTACAACAACGTCTCGGTCAACAAGTAACGTCAGGTGACCTCCACACCCGCTCGCATACTCAATGATTCACACGACGACCACACGATTCGGCATCGCGGATCGATACCGGCGGGGACGGTGACTCGTGGGACTCGCCCGCTACACCGCTCGTCGATTGCTCCAGGCCATCCCGGTCCTGATCGGTATCGTGACGATCACGTTCCTGCTCTCGAACGCCATCCCCGGGAACCCCGCACGGATCATGCTCGGGCCCGCCCCGACACCGGGACAGGTCGCGGCGGTGGAGGCGAAGTTCGGGCTGGACCAGCCGCTGTACGTCCGGTATCTCAACTACCTCGTTGGCGTCGCCCAGGGCGACCTCGGCCAGAGCCTCTACTATCAGGTCCCTGTCGTCCAGAAGATCCTCGAACGGCTTCCGGTGACGATGCTCCTCCTGTTCTCGAGTTTCGTCTTCGCGATCGCCGTGTCGATACCCCTCGGCGTCGTCTCGGCCCAGCGGCGGAACAAGCCGACCGACCACGTCGCACGGGTCGTCGCGCTGATCGGCGTGAGCACGCCCTCGTTCTGGATCGGGCTGATGCTCATCATCATCTTCGCGTTCAAGCTCGGCTGGCTCCCCGCGACGAACCTGATACTCCCCTGGACACACCCACTCCGGGTCGAGGGGGCCACGACGCGTCTCGACGTCCTGGTCGAATCGGGGCGGCATCTCCTCCTGCCGATGCTCTCGCTCGGGACGCTGCAGATGGCGGCGCTCACCCGTATCGAGCGCTCCTCGATGCTCGAGACGCTCTCGGAGGAGTACGTGAAGCTCGCGCGGGCGTACGGCGTCTCCGAGACGACGATCCTCCGGAAACACGCCTTCCGCAACGCACAGCTCCCGGTCCTCACCGTACTTGGACTCAACCTCTCGACGGCGCTCGGCGGGGCGGTACTGACCGAGACGGTGTTCAGTATCAACGGGATGGGGACGCTGATCCTGACCGCGGTGCTCAACCAGGATTATCAGCTCCTCATGGGAACGACGCTCGTGTTCGGGCTGGCGTTCGTGGTCGGCGTGATCCTCACCGACCTCTCCTACGCGTACGTCGACCCACGCGTCTCCTACGGCGAGAACGAATGAAATGAGGGACACACAGACACACCCGGGCGAAACTCGCTCGACGAAGGGGCGGGCATAACATGGCGACAGGTGAAACGCAGTCCGACGAGATGCTCTCCTCGGGGCGAACCGAGGAAAGCGGAGCGAACGACCAGGAGCGCGAGGTCGAATCACGGATCGGCTGGCGCTACACCGTCGGGCAGGTCCGTCACGACCCGACCGCCCTGACCGGACTGGTGATCATCGGCTTCATGACCGCCATCGCGGTGTTCGCGTACGTCGATGCGAAACTCCTCGATTACTGGTTCGCGAACACGTTCTGGGTCATCCCCGTGACCGACCCGGCAGTTGTGCGAGCGCTCCAGCCACCGGTCTACGTCGAGAACGCGCTCGGCACGGGTACCTGGGCACATCCGCTCGGCACCGACGACCGTGGCCGCGACATCCTCGTCCGGCTGTTCTACGGCACGCGTATCGCCATCCAGGTCGGATTCATCGCGACCGCCTTCGGGCTCTTCGGCGGCGTCGTCATCGGTGCGGTGGCGGGCTACTACGGTGGCTGGGTCGACGACGTGCTGATGCGCGGTGTCGAGACCCTGTACGCGATCCCGTTTTTGATCCTCGTGGTCACGTTCATGACCGTCTTCGGCCGGGACCTGCTCTTCGCGATGATCGGCGTCGGGATCGCCTCGATACCGGTCTTCGCTCGCCTGATACGCTCGCGCGTCCTCAGCGTTCGTGAGGAGGACTACGTCGAGGCGGCACGGGCGGCAGGTGTCAAGGACCGCAACATCATCTTCAGACACGTCGTCCCGAACAGTTTCGCGCCCGCGCTCGTGCAAGCGACCCTCCAGGTCGGCGTGAGCATCATTATCGTCGCCGGCCTCTCCTTCCTCGGCTTCGGGGTCCAACCTCCGACGCCCTCGTGGGGACAGATGCTCTCCCAGTCGCGCAACTACATGCTCGAGAGCATCTGGTTCAGCCTCTGGCCAGGGATCGCCATCCTGATCACGGTGGTCGGGTTCAACCTCTTCGGCGACGGGCTCCGGGACGCACTCGACCCACGGCTCAACAACTGACATGTACGGGACAGCAACGACACGAAACCGGTTCGCGACAC
Organism: Halococcus sp. IIIV-5B; assembly: GCF_003602035.1. NCBI lineage: Archaea > Methanobacteriati > Methanobacteriota > Halobacteria > Halobacteriales > Halococcaceae > Halococcus > Halococcus sp. IIIV-5B. The sequence continues at coordinate 102,471 of NZ_QZWE01000006.1, forward strand.
GACGGACGCCCACCGATCACCAACTATGAACACAGACACCGAAACGAGGGATCGAGAATGAGTCAGGAACCACTTCTCGAGGTCGAGGACTTGACGACGCACTTCTTCACCGAGGCGGGGGTCGTTCGTGCGGTCGACGGGATCTCCTTCACCGTGAACGAGGGCGAGATCGTCGGTCTGGTCGGCGAGAGCGGGGCCGGAAAGAGCGTCGCCGCGTCCAGCCTCCTCCGACTGGTCGAACGCCCCGGCGAGATCGTCGGCGGCGAGGTCACGTTCCGCGGGGAGACGTTGTTCGGTCTCGAGGAGCGCGGGGACGGCGAACTCGTCGAGCGCGATGGAATGCTCTCGAACCGCGAGATGCGGGAACGCATCCGAGGGCGGGAGATCGCCATCATCTTTCAGGATCCGATGGAGAGCCTCAACCCGGTCTTCACCGTCGGCGGGCAGCTCCGCGAGTTCATCGAGCTCAACCGCGACCTCGATTCGAGCGCCGCGAAGCGCGAGGCGATCGACATGCTCCGAGAGGTCGGTATCCCCGAACCCGAGAACCGTTACGACGACTATCCACACCAGTTCTCGGGGGGCATGCGCCAACGGGTGCTGATCGCGATGGCGCTGTCGTGCGAACCGAGTCTGATCATCGCCGACGAACCGACCACTGCCCTCGATGTCACGGTCGAGGGACAGATCCTCGACCTCGTCGACGACCTTCAGGAGAAGTACGGGACGAGCTTCATCTGGGTGACCCACGACATGGGCGTGGTCGCCGAGATCTGCGACCGCGTGAACGTGATGTACCTCGGCGAGATCGTCGAGCAGGCCGAGGTCGAACCGTTGTTCTACGAGACGAAACACCCCTACACGAAGGCGCTACTCGAATCGATCCCCCGCCCCGACCGAACGGTCGGGGAGCTCTCGCCGATCGAGGGTGTCATGCCCGAGGCGATCAACCCGCCGACTGGCTGTCGGTTCCACACCCGGTGTCCGGACGCCCGCGAGGTCTGTGTTCGCGTGCATCCGGACGCGCGCGACGTGAGCGACCCGGACGACCCACGACACAACGCCGCCTGCCTCATGCACGACGCGTTCGACGTCGAGTACTGGGACAGCGACCCGTTGACCGACGAGGTCGATACTGGATTCGCCCCGGACCTCGTGGCTGGAGGCCGGTCACAGCGGTCGAACGCCGAGCGCAGCGTGGGTGGAAACGATGAGTGACGCACGGACGTCGCCGGACGTCGACGACGGGACCGGCCGGACCGATGGGGTCGACCGGACCGGTGACCCGGAGGTGCTGCTAGAGGTCGATGGGCTGACCAAGCACTTCGACCAGGGAAGCGGGTTCCTGTCCGGATTCTTCGGTTCGGAACGGGTTCGCGCGGTCGAGGACGTCTCGTTCGACATCAGGGAGGGGGAGACGCTCGGTCTGGTTGGCGAGTCCGGCTGTGGGAAGAGCACGCTCGCCCGGACCATCCTCCGACTGCTCAGTCCGACCGACGGGGACGTCTACTTCAAAGGGTCGAACCTCGCCGAGTTGAGCGGCGAGGAGCTCAGGGCGCAGCGTCAGGACATGCAGATGATCTTCCAGGACCCGCAGTCGAGCCTCGACCCCCGGATGAAGGTCGGGTCCATCGTCGAGGAGCCGATGAAGGCTCACGGGATGCTCGACGACGAGGGACGGGAGGCGCGTGCCCACGAACTCCTCGAAAAGGTGGGTCTCGACCCACAACACTACAACCGCTACCCACACGCGTTCTCGGGCGGCCAGCGCCAGCGGATCAACCTCGCGCGGGCGCTGTCGGTCAACCCCGACTTCATCGTGTGTGACGAACCCGTGAGCGCCCTCGACGTCTCGATTCAGGCCCAGGTGCTCAACACGATGAACGAACTCCAGGCGGAGTTCGGGCTGACCTACCTCTTCATCGCCCACGACCTCTCGGTTATCCGGTATATCTCCGACCGCGTCGCGGTGATGTACCTCGGACAGCTCGTCGAGCTTGCCGGGACGGAAGAGCTGTTCGAGAACCCCCAACACCCCTACACACGGGCGCTGCTCGATTCGATCCCGGTTCCGGACCCGCTGGCGACGGGGACCCGCGGCGTGCTCGAAGGTGACGTACCGAGCCCGATCGATCCACCCTCCGGGTGTCGATTCAGAACGCGGTGTCCGAAACTCATCCAGCCACCGGAGTACGACCTCACCGACGAACAGTGGGAAGCCGTGCGGGCGTTCATGCGGGCGGTCGACCGCCGGACGTTCGAGCCGGCGGACGAACGATCCCTCAAAAGTCGATTCTTCGCCGACGTGTCGCTCGCGGGCGAGACGGCGTCGATCGTCGACCAGGCGATCGACCACGTTCTCTCCGGCGACTGGGAGTCCGCGGATCGGTTACTGGACGAAGCGTTCGCCCAGCAGAGCATCTGTGCCACCGCGGAACCCGCCTACGAGGTCACGCCGGAGCACGGCTCCGGGACGCACTTCGCGGCCTGTCATCTCCATCGCGGGTAGTCTCCGAGTACGCCGTCACCCGATCCGGACGGTCGTCGTCGCCGACGGTCGTCGCTCCCCTTCGAGCGCAACGAAAACCGTGATCTCGTACTCGTCGGGTTCGGCACGAACCCACCGGCGTTCGTCGGTTCGCTCGAACCGGCCGCTCCACTGCCACTCGATCCGCTTTCGCTCGCGAGGGCGGAAACCGAACCGACCCGGTTTCGTTCGGGTGTAGCGGGTCTCGTCGCTGGCTTCGAGTTCGCCATCGACGCTCCACCCCCACAGCCGCTGTCGTGGCGTTCGAACCACGATAGGAACCGGCAGCCGGTTTTCGAACGTCGCGGTTATCGTGACCGGCTCGCCGACCCCGTATCGCTTCCCGTCGGTTTCGACCGAGACACGGAGCGCCCGGTGTGCGACGACCTGTGGGACGAACTTGCCGAGAGCCTCGGCGAGATAGTTCCTGTTCTCGTCGAAGCCGTGCCGGTCCTCGCGCTCACCGACGGGCACGATCGGTGAGTGGCCGTCCCTCGAATCGCTGTACGCCAGCGTCGACCGGTCGCGGATCTACCATCGTTCGTCGATCCAGGACACACGGACTTCGCTCTGCTGGTTACCGCCCGTCCAACAGTCGCCCTCGTCAGTGCGAGCGGTTCCCCCTTTCGTCGCAGCCGACCGTTCGAGTTACCCGTCACTTCGTCGGCGACGACGCCGACCCTCCGTACTCACCTCGAAGATAACAGATTACTTATCCTGGGGGCTTCCGGTGTTCATCGTGACGTCCGCTCCCCTCCAACTAACTGGAGACCTCCTTTCTACCCTGCTGCCGTCGCTCTCGTCCTTGCTTCAGCTGTGTTTCGTCGCGTTCTTCGTCGGAACGGCGTTCGCGCTCGCGTTCCACCGGCACCGATACGTCAAGCGGAGTTACGTCGCGGGCTTTCTGGTCGTGTTCCTGGTCGTCAACCTCACGGGGCTGGCCGTGCTCCCGATGATGCACTGGCACAAGTTCTCGGAGCCGCGCCCGGAATCACAGACCCACCACTCGCTCCGGCTCGTCACCGCCGAGGGCGAGGAGCTGTCGTATCCAACCGAGGCGACGCTCTCGGCCGATTCCGTCTCCTTCTCCGCGCTCACACGGAAGATGCGAACGGAGTATTCGCCCGCCCAGAACCGCCGCTTGGTCCGATACCTCCTCGTTCGGGCGCGCGACCATCGTCAAGCGGCGCGCCACCGCTCGGTGGTGCAGTACCTCCGCTTCCCCCCACACGGCTTCCTCGAATCGTGGGACGAAGCGACGATCCGATCGAACGTCCCCCTCGTCGGGCTCCGATTGTACCGAACGAACCTGACCACCTCTCCCGACGGGACCGAGGTCCTCTCGCGCTCCGAGACCCTCGTCGAGGGGTTCTATCCCGGCTGTGAGGGGACCGAAGCGGCCGCTAACTTCTCCACCGCCCCGTGTGCGTTCGACGGTTCCTCCACTTCGGCATCGCCATCGGCGACCAACAGGACGGGAGCCTGACCGCGTCCGATGGCGCTCTTCATCAACTACGTGCGCGACGAGACCCGTTCGACGCCGCTGAACCTCGCGGCGGCTCGGATGATCCTCGCCGGCTACCTGATCTGGAAGACGGTCTGGTACGACTGGCCTCGGCTGCTCGCGACGCCCTTCACCGTCGCGGACACCTACACGTTCCTCGTTCCCGCCTCGCCGACGGTCCTCGTCGTCGAGAAGTGGGCGCTGATCGGTCTTCTGGTTCTGGTCCTCGTCGGCTATCGACTCGGTCTCACGACGTTCCTGAGCGCGTTGCTCGTCGGGCACCTCGGTGCGGTCCGCTATACGGTGAACACCTCGGGCGGGACGACGGCGCTGTTCTTCAGCGTCTACTTCCTGATCCTCTTCGGTCTGTATCGCGACCAGGACGTGCTCACGGCGGCCGTCCTCTGGCGGGCGCTCCGGCGGCGGCTGACCAAGGCCACCGCTAGTCGCTCGTCACCCGAGACGGCCACCCCTCGGTCCTCCGCTTCCGAAGACGCTGCCTACCCGATGACCGCACTGAAGTACAACCTCGTCGTCATCGCGATCGTCTACTTCGGCGGTGGTGTCGACAAACTCCTCAGTGCGGGGCTCGCGTGGGCCGGCCCCGCGAACCTCAGCCGGATCGTCCTCGTCCGCAACGCGCTCTACTCGCACCCGATACCGATCGGACCGTCGTTGCTCCAGTATCCCCTTCTCGTTTCGGCGGCCGCGGTCGGGACGCTGGTTCTCGAACTTGGGCTGTTGGTGGCGGTGGTGACGCGGCTCCCGATAGACCCCTTCGTCGTCGGCGTGCTCGGAATGCAGGCCGTGATCGCGGTCGCCATCGGGCCGTTCTTCTTCGACGTGTTCGTGTTCTTCGCGATGTTCCTCCCCTGGGATACCCTCTGTTCCCGACTCGGACGTTCCCTTCCCCACCGACGGCCGACCGCTGACGCGTGAACCATCGCCGAACGGCACCCTACCCACAGATTCGACGGCTAACGTCTCCCGAGTGGGCCTAACGATCGACGGGGCGAGGGGCCTAGAACGTTCATGCTAAGAGTCAAATATCCCGTTTTCGTACGTCGAAGTAGTGATGGTTGCACCAACTCGAGTTCGGACGAAAACGAATGGCTGAGGAGCGCCAGCACCGGTACGAGGCTGGGTTTCGAGCGCGACCAGCGACACCCGATTCGCCCCGGGACGGGGTCTCCCGATATCGCTTCGTCTCGTCGGCTCCCGAGGACTGTCGTGCCATCCTGAGCGCCCCCGGGATCGACGCACAGGGCGCGAAACGGACCATTGCCGAGCGTTGTGCGGACCTCTCGACGACCGATCTCCACGAGATAACCCGGGCCGAGGAGCGCAAGGTCGTCGACTGGGGTCGGACCGTATAGCGACGGCGTTCCGGGTTCAGGCGATCGGGTCGGCCTCGACGGTTCCGTCCTCGATGAGCCGCGCGACGGACTCCCGAACGGCCTGGAGCGACGTATAGCGGGGTTGGTATCCCAACGCGTGTCGTGCCTTCTCGATGCTGCAGTTCGGGCTGTGCGCGATGTGGTCCCACGTCGCCTCCGCCTCCTCGTCCGAGACCTGCTCGCGCCACTCCTCCCACGGGAGATACGAGAGGTCCGCCGACCGACCGAACCACCCGGCGACCGCCTCGGCGTAGCCTCTGAGCGTCAGTGCGGACGGCGAAACCACGTGGAAGCTCTCCCCGACGGCCCGGCTCCAGTTGTTCAGCGCCGCCTCGAAGGCCTGTGCGACGTCGTCGGCGTGGACGTGATGAACGGTTTCCAAACCCAGGTTCGGCAGCGCGAGGTCGTCGCCGTTCGCCAGCCGCTCGAACACCTCGGGGGAGAAGTGACCCGCCGGGTTGAGTGGTTCCCAGCCCGGACCAACGATGTGACCCGGGTGGAGGACCGTCACCGGGAACCCGTCGCGGCGAGCGACGTCCAGCAGGTAGGCTTCGATCTCGGCTTTCTTGCGCCCGTACTCGCCGAAGGGCTCTCTAGCCTGGTCCTCGGTCGTGGGCACCACTGCGCTCGGCCCGTGAACCCAGATCGTCCCACAGTGAAGCAGGTGCTGAACCTCCCCATCGAGCGCTCGCACCAACCGCTCCGCGCTGTCGAGTTCGAAGCAGATGAGGTCGATGACGACGTCGGGTCGGAGCTCGCGAATCCGATCGCCGAACGTCCCCTCCGCCTCGGCCGCCTCGCGGTCGATCGAGACGTGCTCGACTTGCGCCCACGAGCCGGGCGACCGGTACGGTTCGCTCTCGCCACGGGTCACGGACACGACGTCGTGCCCCGCGGCGAGCAATCGTGGTACGAGATACGACCCGATGTGGCCGGTAGCCCCGATGACGACGGTACGCATCCGTCGATCTCCGGTGGTGGCCACTATACGCTTTCGCATACTGACAATTCGGGCGGTCGGAAGCGGGAGGTCGCCGCTCACCGTTCGATACGACCGGACCGTTCCCCTGACCGTCCATGCGACTCGTATTTCTCGGCTCCACGTGTCATCGCAACGCATGATCGGCTGTCACGAGTGTGGCCACCGGTTCGAACTCCCGGACGCGAAGTGCGAGGACCCGGAACTCGGATACGTCTGTCCCAACTGCGACTTCTGGACGTGGGGATACGGGCGAAACGCCGTCGAACGAGGATAACTCCCGGTTCGTCGCCCGGCAGGGGAGAGCACCCGAGTTCAGCGACGGCGATCCGTTCCGGACGACTCGCCGAACGTATAAAATTACATAAGGCTGGTCGGCACAAATCACGGCCATCGGAGAGAGGCCGACCAATGGGAGACCGCACCACCGGCGTCCGTGCTCGCTCGCTCGCTCTCGGCGCTCGCCATCGCTCTCGGTGCGGTGGTGCTCGCCACCGTCACACGGACCCTCGGACCCACGGTCTCGACGACGGTCGCTCCCGAACCACCGAAGTCGATGCCGCCGTCGTCCGGTGGCTCCATCCTCGAACTCCTTTACTTGGTCATCAACAGACTCCTCGCGCTCTTCGGGGTCACTCTCGATGCCCCGTCGGGTCGGGCCGCCGGAAGGGGGCTCGTTGGAGTCGTCATCGTCGCTCTCCAGTTCGTCTACCACCACCGTCTCGCGGTCGTCGCACTCCTCGTCGCGCTCACCGTCTCGGTGCTCCTCTATCAGTACCGCCATCGCCTCGCGGTTCCCCGCGTTTCGCCCTCGTCCGGCGAACGCACCGAACCGACCGGCCGGTCCCCGTCGACGGGAACCACGAACCCGGCGTGGTCACCCGAAACGGAATCGCAGTCGGTCCGGGCGGTTTGGCTCGCGATGGTCCACCGCATCGACGACGGTGTCGAGGCCCCATCGTCGCGAACCCCGGGCGAATGGCAGCGGCTCGCGGTCGACTCGGGTCTTTCGCCCGATGCCGTCGAGACGATAACTGAGGTGTTCTGTGCCGTTCGGTACGGCAACGCGTCCGAAACGGACGACCGTCGAAACGACGCCCGGGCCATGCTCGAACGGCTCGACGACGGGGGCGTTCCGGATGAATGAGCACCCCCGTCACCGTGTTCGCCGTTGGCTCGCGCTGACGGCGCTCGTCTTCGTCGTCGTTGCCGGCCTCCTCACCGGACTCGATGTCCTCTCTCCGTCGCTGCTCAACGCGTCCGGCTACCCGCGAGGGGATGACCTCCTCGTCGTCGGGTACTGCCTAGTCGCGCTCTTCGCGGGATCGCTCCTCCTCGTTCCCCTGTATCTAGGTCCCGAAAATGCGACCGCGAACGCGGAAGGGACCGACGCGAGCCCCCACGAACCCGAGGGGGTACCCGACGTTCCGCGGACCGGTGCGAACCTCGAACCGTTGTTGGGGAACCCGCTTCTCGGACGTCACCTCGGCGACGAGGAGCGCGAAGCGATCCGAACGCGGCTCCGGGAGGCGGCTCTGGGTACTATCCGTCGCCGGACGGGCGTCGAGCGGGACGACGCTGCCGCTCGTCTACGGCACGGTGACTGGACGGAGAACGCTACCGCGGCGTGGTTCCTCGGGGACACCTCGCCACCCCGGTCGGTCCGCCTCTACGCCCGAGTTTCTGCTAGCCACGCCTTTCGTCACGGGGCCCGCCGGACCATCGACGAGATCGTCGCCTACGACCGACGTCACGAGTCACGGAGGACCCACCGCCCGTGACGTCGGTCGAACGGACACATCGCTGGCGAGTCGCCCTCCTGTTCGTCCTCTTTACGGGCACGGCAGGGCTGTATCTCGAAGCGCCGTCGCTCTTTTCGGCGTCGCTTCTCGGCATCGCGTACGTGGGGTATCCGCTTCTCGTCGGTCCGCCGACCGTCGACCTCGACCTCTCGCGAACCGTCTCCGACGGGACGGCCGCTCACGACGACCCCGTGGTGGTCACCGTCACGATAACGAACACGGGGTCGCGGACGCTCACGGACCTCCGGGTCGTCGACGGCGTGCCAGCCCTCCTCTCCGTCGTCGACGGGACACCGCGACACACGGCCGCTCTCCGTCCCGGCGCATCGACGAGCTTCCAGTACACGGTCGCGGCGAAGCACGGCAATCACCGCTTCGAGCCTGCGACGGCGATAGCCCACGATATCAGCGGGAGCATGCGTATCGAGACCGAGGTCGGAGCCGACCAACGCCGACCCGCTCACGACGACGTCGAGTGTCCCCTCGCCCTCCACGCGTTTCGGTTGCGCCGGCGGGCAGGACGATATCCCGGACGAACGACGGCGGAGACAGGTGGGTCGGGGATCGAGTTCCAACGGGTGCGGGAGCATCAACGAACCGATTCGATACACCGGATCGACTGGAAGCGATACGCCAGAAGTGGCGAACTCGCGACGATGGCGTTCCGTGACGAACGCCGGACGGCGGTCGTGCTCTGTGTGGACGTCCGTCGGAGCGCGATTCGAGCCCCAGCATCGACGGAGCCACACGCGGTAGCCTACTGTGTCGCCGCCGCCCAGCGGGTTCGGTCGGCCCTACAAGAGCGGGGCGAACGGGTCGGCGTCGCCACCGTCGGTACCGAGTTCGAGTGGTGCGCGCCGAACGCGGGCCGCGAGCACGACGCCAGGATCGAGCGGCTGCTAGCGGACCACGAGCACGACCACCCGAGCCCGGCCGGAAACGACGACACCACGGTCGCTGCACCGGAGCGGGTTCGACAGTTGGTCGCACGAACCCACGAACCGGTCGAAATCGTGCTGTTCTCGCCGCTCCTCGATGGGTTCGGAGGGACTGCTGCGCGACAGTTGGACGCCCGGGGGTATCCAGTGACGGTCGTCAGCCCGAACGTGACGACGGACCGGACCGTCCACGAGGCGTTCGCCGGGGTCGAGCGCACGAACCGTGTCCAGTGCTTGCGGAATCGGGGGGTGCCGGTCGCGGACTGGTCGCCCGACGAACCGCTGGTCTGGCCCGTCGGTCACGACGGCGAGGCGCGTCGATGACGGACGCACCCCTCGTGGCGCAACCGACCTACGCGGGGAGTACGCTCGCCGTGCTCTCGGCGGCCTGCGTCACCTGGGTCCTGGCGGGATCGTTCACTCAGGGGCTGGTCGTCGGTGTCGAAACGGTCGGTGCCCTCCTGCTGTTGGGGAGCGGTCTCGTTCGCCGTCGCGGTCATCGCGTGCTCGGTGGTGGGTCCGTCCTCGTCGGGTGTGGCCTCGTCTGTTCGGCGCTCGGGATGGGGCTCCTCTCGACGGGTGGGTTGTTCGAGCGGATCGCCTTCCTCGGTGGAACGCTGGCGATGGCGGTCGTCGTTCTCGGCGTGTTTCCGCTTCGGGAGTCGTGGACCCGCGCGCTCGTCGGCATCGGGGTCGCGCTCTTCGGCTATAGCCTCGTCCTCCTGACGTGGGTTTCGGACCCGGACGCGGTTCGATTGCTGGTCGGTGTCGGCTCGATGGTCCTCACGTGGGATCTGGCCGAGTACGCGACCACGCTCGGGGCCGACGTCGGGCGGAGCGCCCGGACCTACCCGGTAGTGCTCACCCATCTCGCCGGCACCCTCGGGGTCGGGGTCGCCGCAGGTGTGATCGCGCTGGTCGTCGGCGGGGTCCGGCTCCCGGCGATCCCGATCGCCGCGTTCGCACTGCTGTTGGGTGCGAGCCTGCTGTTGTTGCTCGTGCTCTTTCTCGGGGACAGCGACTGGCCCTCCAGTACGTGACTCGTAGTCATTCCACGGACGGAACGACCGATTGCCGTCCACTCATTCCCCGTTCGAGGCGTGTTCCTCTTCCCGGAGCTTTCGGCGTTGGATCTTCCCGGTCGTCGTCTGGGGGAGGCGTTCGACGAACTCGATCGCTCGTGGATACTCGTACTTCGCGAGTCGGTCCCGAACACGGTCACGGATCGCCTCACGCAGTTCGTCCCCGTTCTCGGTCGTGTCGGTGCCCGACGTCGGCTGGACGAAGGCCTTGATTATCTCCCCACGGGTCTCGTCGGCGACCCCGATGACGCCGACCTGCTCGACGGCCGGATGTTCGAGGATCGCGCGCTCGACCTCGCCGGGGCCGACTCGGTAGCCGCTGGTGAGGATGAGGTCGTCGTCGCGGGACTTGAACCAGCAGTAGCCGGATTCGTCCTGCATCCCGAGGTCGCCGGTCAGATGCCACTCGCCGACCGTCGCGCCCGCCGTCTTCTCGTCGTCGTTCCAGTAGCCGTCGAAGACAACGGGGTCGTCGCCCCGCTTGACGGCGATCTCACCGACCTCGCCGGTTGGCCGCTCGTTGCCGGTCTCGGGGTCGACGACGGCGACGTCGTGGCCGGGGACGGGTTTGCCCATACAGCCCGGTTTGGCCGGGAACCACTCCCGGCAGTTGGTGACGAGGAGGTTGGCCTCCGTCTGGCCGTAGAGTTCGTTCACCGCGACGCCGGCGAGTTCCGTCTCGGCCCACTCCAGGATCTCCGGGGTGAGCGGTTCGCCGCCCGAACACACCGCCCGGAGCGAGAGGTCGTAGGTTTCGAGCGGATTCTCGACCCCCATCAACATCCGGATGGCCGTCGGCGGGAAGAAGGCGTTCGTCACGTCGAACTCCTCCATGAGAGCGAACGACCCCTCGGGGTCGAACTTGCCCATCGGGTAGCCGACGACAGGTCGGCCGTAGTGCCACGCTGGGTAGAGCAGGTCGCCGAGCGCCCCGATCCACGCCCAGTCGGCCGGCGTCCAGTAGACGCCCTCGTCGACCCGGCGCTCGAAGTACATCGAGAACGCCGGGCAGTGGCCGACCCAGACGCCGTGACCGTGCAGCGCCCCCTTCGGTGGCCCCGTCGACCCGCTGGTGTACATCACGATCGCGGGCGTCTCGGCCGTCGTTTCGGCGATCCCGTACTCCTCGGGTTCGTTCTCGATCAGCCCCGAGAACGTCGTCGAGGCGGAATCCGTTCCCGTATCGTCGTCCGTGACCTCGACGACGGTTTCGAGCGCCGGGCACTCGGCGGCCGCGCTCGCGACGGTCTCAACCACGTCCGCGTCGGCGACCACGGCTTTCGCCTCGCTGTCCGCGAGGCGGTGCCGGAGCGACTCGTCGCCGAAGAGCGGCGACAGCGGGAGCGATATCGCACCCATCTTCCAGCACGCGAGGTGGGTGAGCGGGTTCGCGGGTTTCTGCGGGACGACCACGCCCACTCGGTCGCCGCACTCGACTCCCGCGCTCTCGAAGGCGTTCGCCACGCGGTTCGAGAGCCGGTCGAGGTCGTCGAACGTGTAGGTCTCACGACGACCGTCGGGATAGGCCTGGTAGAGCGCGACCCGTTCCCCGGGCCGGTCGTGTTTTCGGAGGAGGTCCCGCCCGAGGTTGTAGTCCGCCGGGAGGTCCCACTGGAACGACTCGCGCGCGTCCTCGTAGGTCTCCCCGTCGAGTGAAACGTGCCACGGCATACCGTCGAGCTTCGAAACGGCTCTACAAATAGCTTCGCCGGCTACAGAAACGTGCGCTCGACGGCTATCTCGACGTGTGCGAACCGATCGTCGTCGGCGAGCGCTTCGACGAACGTCTCGTGGGAGTCGCTCGCGCTGGTCGCTTCGAGGTCGAACTGCTCGTCGTTCCACGCGACGACCAACGACGAGCGCCGGAGGCGCGAGCCGGGCGAGAGCCGGATCGAATCGAGATCGTCGAGCGCGACCACCCGGTTCCGGTCGTCGAACGCCGCCACCGCGTCGGGCGCGAGGGAAGCGATCTCCTCGCGGGCGGTGGTCCCCATGTCGGCACGGAGGAGCAGCGATCTGAACGACTCACCAACGAAACACCAGATCAGGCGTTCGTCGGTGAGCACGCCCTCCCAGAACTCGAGCGAGACCGGTGTCCGTCGATACCAGCCGCTGAATCGCCCGACGACCGACTCCGTCGCGGCCATCCTATCGCTCCAGCAGGGTGACCAGGTCGGCGGGCACGCTCCGGCCGCGCTGGGTGAGCACCGAGACCCCCACTGTGAGCGCGATCGAGACCAGCAGGGCGACGGTCCCCACCGGGAACCCCTCGGCGAAGGGGTAGAGCGAGAGTATCGTCTCGCTCACGCCCGGTGTACCGGCCGCCTCGGCGATCCGCGGGACCGCGCTGTAGAACAGGTTGACGACGAGGCCGCCGACGATCCCCGCGACCGCCCCCTCCTTCGTCGCGCCCTTCCAGTTCAGCCCGAAGACGGCGACCGGGAAGAAGGCCGCCGCGAAGAACCCCCAACCGATCGTGCCGAGGATCCCCACGAGCGCGTCGGAGAAGAACACCACGAGCGTCGAGAGAACCGTGAGTCCCGCGAGCGCGATCTGTGTCACCCGAAGCTCGGTCGTCTCGTCGTCTATCGGTCGCCCGAACGCCCGCGGGAGGTCGCGCGAGACCGCGGCGGCACCGATGTTGAGGAACGAGTCGCTGGTGGACATGATCGCCGCGAGCAGCGCGGCGAGCACGAGTCCGGCGACCACGCCGGGCGTCTGGTTCAGCACGAACACCGGCGCGGCGATCGACGCGCTTCGGAGCTCGGGGATCGTCCCGCCTTCGACCGCCGCGCGCATCGAGAGACCCGCCGAGAAGGCGATCATGCTGGAGATCCCGTAGGATATCGCGGCGATCGGCGCGCCCCAGCGGAGGATCGTGAGGTCGCGGCTCATGTAGAACTTCGTGATGAGGTGGGGCTGGCCCGCCGACCCGATCGAGAAGAGGATCCACCACGCGAGGGCGGTGAAGGCGCTCGCGGCGGGCACGCCGATCGCACCGAACGGCGAGACGAGCGCGGGGTCGACGCTCGCGAGGTTCCGGGTGATGGTGCCCATACCGCCGCCGAACTCCAGCGCGAAGTAGAAGACGAACACCGCGCCGACGATCATCGTGATCGACTGGACGAAGTCGGTCCAGACGCCGGCGATCATCCCGCCGAGGACGCTGTAGGCGAGCAGGATCGCCGCGCCGCCGAACAGCCCCCAGACCACGGGGATCCCGAATATCGCCCGCATCACGAACTGGAGCGCGGCGAGGTTGGTCGCGAGGTAGGCGATCACGCCCACGATGACCGCGAACGCGGTGAGGCCCCTGACCCACGCGCTCTCGTAGCGGACGTACATCCCGTCGGCGAGCGTGAGGACGTTCCTGATGTCGGCGAGGATCCGCATCCGACGGGCGAGGAGCACCCACGCGATGAGGAAGCCGAGCGGCGCGGTGAAGAAGATCCACATCCCGGTCATCCCGTAGGAGTAGACGAGTTCCGGGCCGCCGACGAACCCGAACCCCGACTGGATCACCGAGAACGCGGTCAGCGCGAGCACCCACGTCCCCACGGATTTCCCCGTGATCAGGAAGTCGCTCGTGCTATCGGTGTTGAGGTAGCCCCAGACGCCGATCGCGAGGACGATCAGGAGATAGAGCCCGCCGAACAGGAGCACGAACGGGTCGTCGGCGACCGGGATCGCCTGGAGGGGTTTCATCGCTCGCCCCCGCTCTCGGAGTCGACGCCCGGCGATTGCGACGGTGCGAGCGGGAAGTCGCCTTCACGCTGTGCCTGCCGTGCGTCGTCCATCACGTCGGCGACGAGATCCTCGTTGGCGGTGTCGGAGAACACCGAGACCGCGTAGTAGACGGGCGCGAGAAGCGGCAGTAGCCAGAGGAACAGGATGTAGACGAACGTCGACTGTGGGACCCCGAGGACGTACGTTTCGCTCGCGGTGCCGGGCTCCCAGAGCAGCCAGATCCCGGTCAGCCCGACCGCGAACAGCAGCCCCAGGCCCGCGACGAGCCCGGTGTACGGGGCGATATCGAGCTCCCGGTCGCCCCGCTCGACGGCCGCCAGCGGGAGTACCGCGACGATGAGCGCACCGGCGAGGTACGAGAACACGCGATAGAGGCCGAGCGCGGCGACGAGCAACGCGGCGACCGAGAGGATACCGACGGCCAGGGCGATTCGGTTTCGTGCCATCCCAAGGATCGGTACCCCGAAGAATCATAACTGTTTCTCAGGTCGGCGGGAACGACGTCGCGACCGCCGGACTGCCGTCGCGGTCGCTTCGGGTCGTGCATCGACGTCCCGGTCCCCCTCCTGAACGCCCAGACGAAGCCGAAGCACCGATATGGGGCAGGGCGAAACGAACGATCGGTGAACCGATTTTTTCGATCATTCCGGCGACGAACGGTCTACCGCGACGTCGCTCTGGGAACGCTGTTGGCCGGGAGCGGACTGCTCGGGGCGGGGGCACTCCTCGTCTGGCTCGGAACGCGCGGTCCGCTCCTCTCGGTCTCCCCGGCGATCGGGTCAATCGCATTGCGGATGGCCGGTGCGGACAGAGTGGTCGTGCTCGCCTACCTCGGTGTCGGTATCGAGCGGCTCTACCTCACCGGTCTGCCCCTCCTCTTGTTCTGTGTCGGGATCGTGCTCCCGGTCCTCCGGGGGTGGTGGCGCGTGCCGGCCTCGATACTCTTCGGTGCGGCGGCGGCCAGCACGGTGACCGTTCTCTCCGGGTGTGCGTGCGCCAGCGGGTCGGCGACCTTTCTCGTCGTGCGGACGGTTCGAACCGTGCTGAACGGGCTCGCACCGCTCTAGCGTCCCCACCAGTTATCCCGAGATTCACAGCGGAGGCGCTAGTTCGCGGACTGCGGCCTCCGTCGATCTCGATCGGCTACGCGATACGGCGTCGTCACCATCGATCCCTTCAACGGACGCCAGCGGTGGACGAACGGAAGCGTTCACGACGCGGCAGCCGACCGACTCCCGCTATACGACCCGATTCGCGAGCTCCTCCTCGCCGTTCAGCCGGCGGACGTTCTCCCGGACGAGCGCCGCTATCCGCCGATGGTACTCGTGGGTCGCCGCCGCGGTGTGTGGAGTGACGACCACGTTCTCCATCCCCCAGAGCGGCGAGGCTGCTGGGAGCGGTTCCGTCTCGAAGACGTCAAGGGCCGCCCCGGCGAGCGCTTCCGACCGCAACGCGGCGACGAGCGCCGACTGGTCGACGACCGCACCGCGGGCGACGTTGATCAGATAGGCGTCGTCACGGAGCGCTTCGAACTCGGATTCGGCCATCAGCCCCCTCGTCCGGTCGGTGAGCGGCACCGCGAGCGCGACGAACCGTGCGTCCTCGATCGCCTCGTGGAGCTCCGTCGTCGGGTAGACGGTGTCGACGTGGTCGACGGGCGTCGGCGTTCGTTTCACACCGACGACGTCC
Source organism: Halococcus sp. IIIV-5B (assembly GCF_003602035.1). Taxonomy (NCBI): domain Archaea; kingdom Methanobacteriati; phylum Methanobacteriota; class Halobacteria; order Halobacteriales; family Halococcaceae; genus Halococcus; species Halococcus sp. IIIV-5B. The sequence goes on from NZ_QZWE01000006.1 coordinate 118,136, forward strand.
ATCCCGAGGGCGTCCGCCCGCATCGCTATCCCGCGTCCGAGGGTTCCGAGCCCGACCACACAGAGCGTGCTCCCACGAAGCGTGAACGCCGAGTCCCACTCCGGGTAGGACCACTCTCCCTCGGTCTGGTTCGTCCGGTGATGGTGCAGCCCTCGGGCGAACTGCAGCATGTAGCCCGCGACGGTATCCCCAACCGTGTCGCCGTGGATACCCGCACTGTTCGTGAGCCGAACACCGTGGTCTTCGAGTTCGTCGAACGGGAACCGGTCGACACCCGACTGGATCGAGTGGATCCAATCGAGGCCGGCCGAGAGGAACGCCTCGTCGTACTCGAACGTGACGAGCCCGTCACACTCCCCGAGTGCGGTCTCGGTACCGACGATCCGGACCGCCGCATCGACGTCCGAGAGCGCGTCCCGGAGGACGGTGGGCGGGAAGAGTCGCTCGATCGAGGGGTGGATACCGACCTGTGAGACCATGTTCGTCCGTCCCTCGACCCCCGAGCTCGAAATACCCTCGGTAGCCTCGATGCTCGTGAACACGACGTCAGGTTCTACTACCGCCCGTCGTTACCGAGGACGATGGCCGGCTCAGCGCTACTGGATTCCATCGAACTCTCACGCGAGTTCTTCGTCTCGCTCGGAGCCCCGGGGCTGCTCGCCGTCGCGTTCCTGGAGTTCTTCTTGCTCCCCGTGCCGCCCGACCTGGTGCTCGTTCCGCTCACGGTCGTGCGACCGGAGCTCGGCCCCCTCTATGCGGCCGTCGCGACCGTGGGATCGGTGTCGGCGGGAGTGATCGGCTACACCGTCGGTCGAAAGGGCGGTCGACCGGTGCTCGAATCCCGGTTCTCGGCGGCCCGTGTCGAGCAGTCCGAAGCGTACGTCGAGAAGTACGGGTTCACCGTCCTGACCTTTGGCGCGTTCGCGCCCATCCCGGAGGGGTACGAACTGCTCTCGGTCGCGGCGGGTGTCTCCGACCTCCGACTCCGGTCGTACCTCCTGGCGTCGATCCTCGGACGGGGCGGACGATACCTCCTCGAAGCGCTCCTCGTCGTCGTGGTCGGGGACGCCGCCCGCTCGCTGACGGAGGTCGAACTCTACACCGCCGTCGGTGTCGTGTCGCTGCTGGCGGTCTGTGGCTATCTCCTTCGAGGGTGGTGGCTCCCCGCGTCCTGGCTGGAATCGAGGTGAGTGAGACGGGCTTCGTTCGAAACACCCGCAAACACCCCTCCACGACCATACATTGGAGACGTGGTCGGCCCTTGAGAGACGGACAGCACCAACCGAACGGCGGTCGGACTACGGGTTTCATCCGTCGACCGATACGGCCCGCCGTCGCAAGCAGTTCCCTTTCACCGCTCTGGGACGACGAACGGATAGTACGATGTTCGGACTCACACTGGGCAAGAAAGCGCTGAAATTCGGCTACAAACGGGCCGGGATCCCCGGGGCGATCGCCACGGGGAGCGCCGCGGCAGCGGGGTACGTCCTCGTCAAACGCGGTCTCAAGTCGAGTACCGGCGAGGAAAACGTCGACGCCGCGATCGACACCCACCGGATCAAATCGGCCGTCGACGAGGACGGGCTCGGTGCGGTCACGAACCGGGAGACCCTCGAATCCGCGATCGACGAGGACGAACTCGGAACCGACGTCGACATCGAGGAGGTTCGATCCCAAACCGAAGAGCGAACCGAGGACGGAGACCGGGACGCCGATACGGATACCGAAACTGATACCGAACAGTAAACGGTCGACGTTGCGAGGGGGGACACAAGCTGTTCGTCGGGACCGCGTTCTTTGGCGGCTCTCCGGTCACGGCTACAGTCGTGGGATGCTCACGTCGCTCCGCCTCACTCGGTCGCGGATACGCGAGAGACGCGGGAGGTGGCTCCCGCCGACCTCGACGAGACCGACCCTCGCCGCGAGGACGTAGATACCCAGCGCGAGGACGTACACGACCGGCGTCACGAGGAGCTGCCAGGCGAGCGTCGCCGAGAGGTCGATCCCGGTCTCGACCTGGAGGAGTCGTTTGAGGACCACGAGCGCCCGAAACACCGGGAAGTGGACCAGATAGACCCCCACCGCGTACGGGCCCAGCTTTTCGAGGACGGTGCCGCGACCCCAGTCTGGGTTCGAGAGCGCGTAGCCGAAGAGGGAGAGCACGAGAAACACGGTCGCGACGGTGTACTCCGTCGTGTACGTCGCCTCGGGTATCGTGACGCCGCGGCTGAGGAAGTTGACGAAGTACTGTTCGAGCAGTTGTGCAACCACCGCCAGGCCGAACGCGCCGAGATAGAGCCGGCTCCGGTCCCGACTCGGGCTCCAGTCGACCGTCCGTAGCTGAAAACCCAGCGCGGTGTAGAAGAACCCGAAGAAGAGCGCATCACGGGTCGGGAACGAGACCGAGACGAGCGCCGGATAGTTCTGGACGACCAGTCCGACGAGGTGGACGCCCGCGGCGACCGGGAGGAGATATCGACCCTTCTCAGCGACGACGAACAGCGATATCGCACAGATCGAGAAGAACAGCGCGGTCAGGAACCAGAACGGCGGGGCGACCGCGTCGCCGTAGTAGATCAGGTCGAGCGGTGAGAGGCCCTCCACTAGACGGTTGACGAGCGGTGCCGCCAGCCGGCGGCCGGAGAGCGCTGCGACGCCGATCGAGAACACTACCGCCGAGAGATAGGTCAGTATCCCGAACCCGTAGAGCGAGCCCAGTTTTCGGAACGAGTGCTTCACGTACGACCCGACCTTGCCGGGTTCGAGCTTCGGCGCGAAGAAGTAGCCGGCCGTGACGAAGAAGAACGGCACGTCGAACTGCCCGATCGTATCGAGAACGACGTAGAGGTAGTTCCCGTCGGCTCCGTACCCGACGAAGGGCCGAACGTGGGCGAGCACGACGAAGAACACGGCGACTGCACGCAGACAATCGATGCTGGCGATGCGCTTGCCCATCCGCCGAGGTTCGCGGACGGGTTCGTATGAGTCTTCCTTTTAGCGCCGACGTCGTTCCCCTGCGTTCGGCATTGGGGTCGCGGGTCGATCCTCGAGCGGGCGTCCCACCGCATCCGCTGACGATCAGATCCCCAGAAAACCGTCTCTCGGCGATAGCTCGCCGACCTACTCGATGAGGGGGAGCCCCTCGACCTCGAAGCGCTGAAAGAGCGTGACGAGCGCGTAGCCGAGCACGACCACCGCGCCCATGAGCGCCACCGGCGGTACGGAGAGTTCGTGCATCCCCGACGACGCGAGGAACAACGACGCCGCGACCGTCGCCAACGTGACCGCCAGCACCGCTCTCAGGGTGACGTCGCTGAGCGTGAACCAAGTCGTCTCCGGCACCACCCGCCCGCCGGCCGAACGGTATGCCATATCCACGCCTTCCACCTCCGGAATTATAAGTTTTCTCCTGAAAAGAACTTCGGGATTTATGACATGGGGGTTCGTAGCTACTCCCATGGCGTCGTTGCTCGAACGCGATCGATCGACGGTCGGCACGGCAGTCGGACTCGCGGTCTGTCTCGTCGCCGTACTCGGCTCGCAGTTCCTCGGCTGGGAGTGGGGCTCCGGCCAGTTCGTCCCGGCCGTGATCGGGGTTGCGGCGGTCGTAGCCGCTGGCGTGCTGGCCTATCGGCGGTTCTGTCGCTGAACGATTATGGGGATGTCCTCACTCGGTAGCGGGCTCGTGCGTTTCGGACTCGGGACCGGGTAGCGGGTGGAGAAGCCCGAACCACAGCCGATAGACGACGAGCCCGCACACGCTTCCGAGGCCGTAACTCACCTCGAACGATTCCGGGGTCGACGTGAACCGAGCGAACACCCCACCCTGTCCGCTTCTGACGAGTTCGAACAGGATTCGGCGGCGTCGATTCGTGCGAACTGCGAGCACGTCCAGGTCGGAGAGCCACGTCGTGACCAGCGACATCACCGCGCCGATAGCGATCCCGCTCGGCGACAACGGCGCGGGTCCGTCCTCGTCAACTTCGTCGGCGTACTCGGCGAGGGACTTCCGCGTCCGAAGCACGAACCGCAGCACGAACACACCGAGAGCGAACTCGAAGATGGCCTTGATTCGTCGGCAGACCATGCCCCCGGTAGAGAGCGAGACCCCATGTAACCCAGTGGTCGTTGGTAGCCGTTCACGGGTTCGGTGGACCGGTCGGGACGTCGGCGGCCGTCACGGTCGAACCGTTGCTGCCGGTCGACTGACTGTCGCCACCGAAGACACCGTACAACCGACAAGCGCGACGATGCCGATGGCTCGTCTTCACCATCGTGAGCCGAGTCCCTTCTGCGAGTGGTCTGTAGAACACTGCGCCGACGTATTTGATAAGTCCCTGGCCCCACCCGTTGCGACCGGGGACTCATATGCGGGCCGTCCGATAGGCCGGCGTGTCCGATCGTCGTTGCCCGGACTGCGACGTCGAGATGGAAACGACGACCGCGACCGCCGAGGGCGTGGGCGATATCTACGTCGAAACCGAGCGCGAGGACGGCATCCTCAAACGGCTCGGCGTCGGGTCGCGGACACCGCTCACCGCGTTGCTCTGCCCCGAGTGTGGGCTGACACGCTTCTACGCTGATATCCCCGAGTGAACCAGAGGTGGCTTCGCTCCCGCCCCTGACTACTGGTCGTCCGGCATCGAGACGGCGAGTACCGGACCGTCCCCGAGACGGACGACGCGTTCGGTGACGCTTCCGAGCAGGTACCTGTTGAGCCCGGTCCGACCGTGGGTGCCCATCACGACGAGGTCGATGGCGTGGTCGTCGGCGTAATCGAGGAGCGCCCGCACCGGGGTTCCGTTGAGGACGGACGCTTCGACCGGCCGGACGCCGGCGTCGTCGGCCCGAGCGACGGCGTCGTCGACCGCCTGTCGACCCTCCTCCCGTAGCGCGTCGATGACGAGCGGACTGCCCTCGCCCCAGGCCACGGTGAGGTCGACCACGTGAACGACGTGCAGCGCCGCGCCGGTCGCCGCGGCGAGTGCGACCGCGCGGTCCGCGGCGATCTCCGCCGTGGGGCTCCCGTCGGTGGGGAGGAGGATGGTTTCGATCTCCCGGTCGAGGGGCGTGTTCTCGTGAACGGTGAGAACGGGTATCGGCGAGACCCGGAGCGTCCGCTCGGTGACGCTCCCGACGACGAAGCGACCGATGCCGGTGCGGCCGTGCGTCCCCATCACGATCCCGTCGATCGTGTTGTCGATGGCGTAATCGACGATCGCGTCGTGGACCGGGGCCGTCGTTTCGAGGACCTGCGTCGTCACGGCGACGCCGCTATCGGCGGCCAGGTCGGCGACCGTCGACAGCGTGGCTTCGGCCGCGTCGGTCAGTTCGGCCGCGGCCTCGGACTCGACGTCCGCCGGGAGGTCGCCGCGTTCGAGAACGTGGATGGCGTGGATCGAGGCGTCGAACTGGCGGGCGAGCACGAGCGCCGATTCGGCCGCCGCCTCGGCGGCATCGCTTCCATCGGTCGGGACGAGAAGTGTGTCGTACATGGTGGGATCCATGAGGGGAACGCGACTCCTCACGTCGTGGTCGTCGTGGTCGTGTCGTGCCCTCACGTGTAGCTAGCGTGGCGGACGGCATAGCTGGACCGCCGATTCCCACCGAGGAGGAATCGCCTTCCGTCGGAGTATCGTTCCCCGAGAGCCGTTCAGACGGAGAGTACGGGCTGTGTCGCGTAGTCGACGACGAAGCCGGCCGCCTTCTCGAGCGAGGTCTCGGGGGTGCCGCTGACGGACACCCGCGGCAGCACGATGAAGTCGATCTCGGCGTCGTCGGCGGCGTCGAGGACCGCCTTCCCGGGATGGAGGCTCTTCATCGTCGGCGAGAACCCGAAGGCCGTCGAATGGGAGACCGGAACGTCCTCGGCGCGCGCCTCGATCGTCGCCATGAACGATTCGCTCCGCTCGACGGCCGCATCGGCCTCCGCGCCGTCCAACGCGACGCGCTGTCCCAGTATCTCGTTGAGGACGTACAGAACGTGAACACGGGCCTCGTAGCGCTCGGCGATGGCGAGCGCGTACTCGGCGGCCCGCTCCGAGTCCTCGCTCCCGTCGACCGGCGCGAGGACGGTTTCGACGACGATGGGCTCACCCATGGACGACCCTGAACGGGGGGACAGTAAAAGTTCATCGAGCGACCTCGGGCTCGATCGACGACGCCGGTCCGAGCCCGGTCGTGAGCCGACCAACGACCGGCGACCGGCGGATCGTATAGAGCTTTATGGCTCGATCCCCGATCCCGACCCATGATCGAGACGGTCGTCGTCGCGACGGACGGCTCCGCGAGCGTCGAACGGGCGGTGTCGGTGGCGCTCGACCTCGCTGACCGATTCGAGGCCACGGTACACGCCCTCTACGTCGTCGACGAGGACGACATCGCCGAGGAAGCGGCGGACCAACGCGAGGAGGCCCGAGAAGCGCTCACGGACCGTGGTGACGACTCCCTCGCAGCGGTCCGCGAGCGTGCGGGCCGCGAGGTCGTCACCGAGGTCCGCGTGGGGCGTCCCGCGGATGTGATCTGCACCTACGCCGACGAGAGCGACGCCGACGTGGTCGCCATGGGAACCCGGGGACGACACGGCGAGTATCGGTTCCTCCTCGGCAGCGTCGCGGAAGCGGTCGTCGACTCGTGTCCCGTCCCGGTCCTCACCGTCCGCCAGCTCGCCTCCGCCTGAAACCACCGGTCGGACCGCTCATCACGGACACGAGCGGTTCGGTGGTCGACGGGCGTGATCTCTCGATTCACCGCCCGTCGTGTTCGTCCGTCGCCACGAGGTTGCCGAGGAGGCGGTCGCCGAAAGCGAGCACGAGGAGCGCGCCGAGGAGGTCGAACGCGAGGTCGGCGGCCACGTCGGCGCTCCCGTAGGAAACGAGGATCGGTTCGACCCCCAAGCGTCTGGCGACCGCGTGGATGACGTACTCGAAGACCTCCCAGAGGACCCCGAGACAGACCACGACCGCGACGACCCGCGGGCGGGGGTCGCGGTCCCGCCGACGAGCGGCCGCGAAGACCACCCCGCCGAGAAGCGTCGCGGAGCACGTGTGTGTGACGTTGTCCCACCACCAGACGTCGTCGTACGGGCCGAGCATCCCGACCGCGTGGGTCAGCATCCCGGTGTCCACGTAGAGGCGCTGCCAAGCCCGAAGTTCGAGGTCGTACCGACGTTCGAGACGGCGCGGAAGGGCGGTGACGAAGAGCGCACAGACGGCGTTGACGACCGCACCCGGACTCCGTCGACGAAGCCCGACGGCGAAGACGGTGAGGATACCGGCTTGGAGCCCGCGTTCGGCCGCTCGTTTCACGGAGCGCAGCATACCTTTCGAGGGCTACGTCGCCTCGGGAAATCAAGATACTGGTCGGGAGCCGGGCCCTTCGAACGGGGTCGCTACGAGAGTCCGTGTCCGCCCGAGTAGCGTGCGGGAACGCGCGCCAGCAGTCGGTCCGGAAGCGCCTGGACGAGCGAGTGATCCACGAGCCAGGTCGCGACCGACGGGAGGAGGCGGCGAACGACGGTGTAGGCGGCCGCGACGACCAGTGCCGAGACGACCGTCCATCGGAACACGCCGTCGAGCGCAAGCAAGAGCGGAGCGGCGACCACGACCGAGAGGAGGAGGTCCTCGGGCGCGCCGTCGTACCGCACCCACCGACGGGGAGCCAGCCACTCGCCACGACGGTGGTCGTAGACGGCGCGCTCGGAGGTCGCCTCCCACGGGCGCAGCTCCAGCCCGCCGCCGAAGACGTCCATGACGCTGTGGACGGCCGCGGCGAGCAGGAGGCAGGCCGCGGCGACCGTGGGTGCCGTCGGGGCGACCACCCCGAGCGTGACCGCTCCGATGGCCGCCATCGAGAAGTACTCGGGATAGTGGAGCGTCCGTCGATGCCCGACGTAGAGGTCGAGGTCCGGAAGGATACCGCCGATCAGCCCGCCTAGGAGCGCAGCGGGGGCGAGTTCGGGGACCACGAGGGCGACGGGTGTCGCAAGCGCCAGACCGACCAGCGCGTGCGTGGGGAGCATCATCGAGGAATAAACAGGGGATACAGCCGTTTGAGTCCGTCGGTGGGTCACGCTCCACCCGTGCGAGCTCGGGGTCGCGTTCCGGAACGTACTCCGCAATCGTTCTGGATCCACCCCGCGGTTTTAATAGTTGCAGACGCGTTCTGGCCCCCATGAGCGGACTCCGCTGGTTGCAGCTGTCGGAGGAAGAACTAGACGAGTTCCTCGGGGACGGCGGCACCGGCGTCCTCTCGTTTTCGGCCGGACACGACGAACCGCCGTTCTCGCTGCCGGTCTCGTACGGCTACCTCGGGGACACCGGCCACTTCCACTACCGGCTCGCGGTCCCGGAGGACAGCTCGAAGGAACGGTATCTCGACCGACCCGTCTCGTTCGTCGTCCACGACCACACGGACGACGGGTGGCGCAGCGTCGTCGCGACCGGCGAACTCGACGACCTCACGGAGCTCCCCTACGAGGCCGACGCTCTCCAGGAGCGCTGGGGCGTCGACATCCCGCTCGTGGACATCTTCGAGGAGCCCCCGGACGACGTGACGTTTCGGGCGTTCCGTCTCGACGCCGAACGCGTGACCGGTCGGAAGGAAGTCCGGTCGTAGCCGAGTCGTTCCCCCTCGCCGGCCGGTTCGGACCGGTCAGCCGCGCCACTCCGACGCCAGCTCGTCGCGCGTTCGCGCGTCGAACGTGCCGTCCCGGAAGACGGTCACGCGTCCGTCCTCGGCACTGAGGGTGACCGTCGCGACCACCTCGTCTCGGGCCGAGGTTTCGAGCGCGCTCATGTGGCGCGACCCCATCCACTCCGCGTACTCGACCCCGGTCCGTTCGTCGGGCCCGGCGGCATCGATCCCCGACAGATCCCTGAACCGAACCATCTGGCGCTGGATGACGTTGTCGACGCCGACGACGACCGCCCCGTCGCGCGACCGCGAGACGTCCCGCACCGTCTCGTAGAAACTCGGATCCGCCCCGTGGACGCGCCAGCACTCCTCGGTCGGCCAGACGTTCTCGCCCATCGCGTCGGCATAATTGCGAAGCGAGCGGCCCGAGACGACCGCGAAATACGCGCCCGGTCCGTGAGCGGCGGGTTCGTCCCAGCGGTCGAACCCGAGGCTCAGGTCCTCCAGACAGTAGCGCACGACGTCGAGGAGCTCCCGTACCGGCGGGTGATGTCCGTAATCGATAGCGAGCGGGTGGGGGTCGGTCATCCACCGGCCTTCGCTCGGGACGGACAAATACGTTCTCGGGGCGGCAGCCGCGTCGACGGATGGGGTCTACGGCGACGAGAACCGGACTAGTTGTTTATGGGACGGCGCGCCGTCGCTCGATCATGAAGATACTCGCCCCGGTCGATAGCTCCGAGCGGAGCCGCGAAGCCCTCCGGTTCGCCGCGGGGATGGTGCGGGCGTTCGGCGGCGAACTCCACGCCGTTCACATCACCGACGTGCGTGGGAGCCACACCGAGGAGCTCCTCGACAAGGCGCGGGCGGTGCTGGACGAGGAGGGGATCGAGGAGGACCCGGAAGTGGTCATGAACTTGACCCTGCACCGACCGAGGGCGTCCGACCGGATCGGTCGGGACATCCTCCGGATCGCCGCCGAGGAGGAGTGCGACCACATCGTGATGGGCCACTACGGGGAGGGCCGGATCGGGCGGGCTATCCTCGGGAGCGCGGCCGAGACGGTCGTCCGTGCGGCCGAGATCCCCGTGACGATAATTCCGTAGTTCGTCACGCGTTTCGGCGACGACCGGTCGAACCCGGACGTCGAGCGCGAACGATACGACCTCAAACCTCGGTTCTGCCTTCCGTGCGGGTCGTGAGATCCGTCGGGACGAGCCGATAGAAGCCGAACGAGACCTCCTTCGGGGGTGTGCCGAAGATGTCGACGAGCGGGATGTGGGTTCGTTCGAGCCCCTGCAGCGTCTCGATGGCGATCGATTCCTCGGTTGTCTCCTCTAGCGGCCCCGTCGCGATGGCGCTGCACCAACCCGCGTCGGTGTGGTCGTACGTGACGAACGAGACGGTGCGACCGGCGAGGTCGGATCGCTCGCGGTCCGAGCCGAGCGCCAGCCGGAAGTAGAAGACCCCGTCGGTCGCGTCGTAGCCGTACGAGACCGGTCTCGAATACGGTGCTGGCTGGTCCGTCGAGACCGACAGCACGCCGGTGCCGCCGGTCCCGAGAAACGCCGCCCGTTCGTCCGCGTTCATCCGCTGAGTGTCGGTATCTGCCATATCTCTCCCTTCTCTCTACGACGGTGTCCGGTGAAACTCCATCACCGGGATGGTCAGGCCTCGGTGGCGATCGACGACCGACGTTCGGGACGTGGGTGTCGGACGGTCAGCTCGATCGCACCGTCGCGCGCGATCGAGACGACGAGGTCCCCGCCGACTCGAACGTACTCGCTGGTGTGGTGGCCGGAAGACCGAACCCGAGTCCGTTCCTCAAGCAGCCCCGTCTCGGTGAGGAGCCCGAGCTTCCGGTAGACGCTCGACGGCGGGAGGTCACATCGCGCGGCGATCTCGCTCGCGGACAGGGCGTCGTCGTCCGTCGCCGCGAGGATCGCCCGACAGTCGGGGGTGTGAACCGCGTTGAGCAGGCTCTGGATGGTGTCCTCGGTGCTGACGACGGTCGTCGCGTCGGTCGACGGGTCGGCTCGGTCGACGAACGCAGCCGCCGTCCCTGACTGGCTCATAGCTACACCGACGCGACCGACGGGGAATAGCGTGGGACCCCAATACTCGGGGACGTTTATATGCGGTGGCGCGACTCGACGACGGCTCAGAAGACGTCCTCGAAGATCTTTGTCTCGGCCGCCGCCAGGTGCTCGCCGAAGGTCGACGGGTTGATGTCGAGCGCCGCGGCGACCTCCGTCGCGTTCGCGCGTCGCGGCCGTTCGAAGTAGCCCATCTCGTAGGCGGTCTCGAGGACTTCGAGCTGCCGAGGGGTGAGCTTGCCCCGTTCGACGAAGACCCCGTCCTGGGGATGCTCGCCGGCCGGCGAGCGGATCAACCGCTCGATGTCCATTTCCGGAAAGCGCTCGCGGAGCGCCCCGACGACGCTTCGAAGCTGGTCGTAGTCGGCGGCGTAGAAGGCGATCGTTACTATTCCGTCCCGGGCGACGTATCGGTCGACCGGACAGCCGAACCGGCCGAGACACTCACACGGACAGCTCACCCCCTCGCCGTGGGTGAACCGGTATCGGTGCGTGGAGCCGTGCGAGAAGATCCGCGAGACGTCGGTTCCGGGGTCACACGCCGTGTCCATCGAGAACTCGGTGACACAGGCCTCACAGTCGGCGGGACAGACGCTCACCCTGACCGAGTCGATCGTGGCCTCCTCGCTCGCCGAGAGGTCGGCGAGCGGGCAGCCCTCCGGGCTCGCGAACTCGATCGTGGCTCGGATCCCCTCCGACATGGCTACGAGCGGCGTTCGGTCGGGCTCGACCGAGCGCACGGCGCGACCCTCGTCTCGTCGGTGCCGCTAGGACGGGTCATGCTCCCGGTCGACCTCGATCACGCGGCCGCTCACTGAGTCCGGGGTGAGTCGATACAGTTCGATGTCGAGGTCGGGTTTCGCGTCGCCCCAGATCTCGAACAGCGGCCGTTTCGCCTCGCCGTACTGTTCGATGTGTTCGACGGTGAGCTCATCCTTCGGGACCGTCTGGAGGGTCCCGACCGCGACGACGCTGCGATACACGTCGGCGTCCTCCTCGTAGACGACGATCCGCGCCCGAGGGGCCGACGCCAGGAACCGCCGCTTCTCGCTCTCGGGCGTCGAGACCAGTCGGAGGTAGAAACGGCGCTGGTCCGCGTCGTAGCCGTAGGAGATCGGGATGGCGTAGGGCTCGTCCTCGCGGGCGAGCGACAACACGCCGGTCTCGTGGCGGCCGAGAATCGTGTCCGTCTTCGCGTCCGACAACGCGGTCTGTTGATCCAGGGCCATCCTCTCGTCGAGCCGTTGTCGGAGATCCGCATTAAGCGTTGCTCATATCCCGACCAGCGGATCCCGCCCTCCGAAACCGGACAGTGACACACCGAAACGCCGCTCCACGGTGCCTCGACGACGAAACGGAGAATGACGCACCCGACGACCGGTTACGGGCGGTCGGTGGCCGGGAGCTCCGTGAACGCGGCGGCGGTCACGGACGCCCCACAGACGACACAGCCCTGCTCGACGAGCGCCAGTTTCATCGAGTCGTTCACCTCCAGGGACTCACCACACGCTGGACAGTCGAAGCGATAACCGTCCCCGACGACGTCACTCATCGTGGTGCCGGCTGCGACAGCTGTTCGTCATCGTCTTCGGTATCGTTTGTCCGCATAATAAGTGCTGGTCCTCGCTTCGAACGGATGAGAACGGATCCACGACGTGTGCGGGCGGAATCGGTGGAAGGGATCGGTCCACTGGACGTCACGGAACGACGGATCCCAGACGGTGGTAATCGACGCGGGTCTCTTGGTCGGTGGGCGGGAACCTCGGGTGAATGTACGACCGGATCTTACTGGCGACCGACGGAACGACCGCGTCCGAGAACGCCGAAGCCCACGCCATCGACCTCGCGGCGACCCACGACGCGGACCTCCACGCGCTCTACGTCGTCGACGAGAGCGTCTACACGGCCTACAGCGGCGACGAGTACGTCGACGAGGCGGAGGGACCGGAGCACGGGCTCGCCGAACACGGGGAGGAGACGCTCGACGGGATCCACGCCGCCGCGACCGACCGCGGCGTCGACGTCGTCGAGGTGCTCAGGTACGGCGACCCGGTCGAGACGATCCTCGACTACGGCGACGAACAGGACGTGGATCTGATGGTTCTCGGCACGAAACGCCGCTCGGCCGAGTACCGGGCGCTCCTCGGTAGCGTCACCGACCGGGTGCTCAGGTTGACGGCGCGACCGGCGCTCGTGATGAAAACCGAGACCGGAAGCGAGCGCTGAGGCGCGAGGCCGTCTTTCAGGAACTGGAGCGGCACGCAAAGGGTCCGTCGTCGGCCCGAGCACGGCCGTTCGCCGGCACACGGATAAAGGACCCCCGATGCTGGGGTTCGAAACTCAATCCTGTCCCGGTCGGACGAGAGCGTATGGTTGATCCCGTCGTCCTGAGTCGGGCCCAGTTCGCGCTGACGGTCATCGTCCACATCGTGTTTCCCGTGCTGAGCATGGGACTCGCGCCCTTTCTGGTCTACTTCACGTGGAAGGAGATACGGACCCACGAGCCGGTCTACGAACAGCTCCGTCGGTTCTGGGCCCGGATATTCGCGATCAGTTTCGTGACCGGGACCGTGACCGGGATCGTCCTCGAGTTCGAGTTCGGCACCAACTGGTCGGAGTTCTCGCGGGCCGCCGGGGCCGTCATCGCGGGCCCGCTCGCCACCGAGGGGATGATGGCGTTCTTCCTCGAAGCCGTCTTCCTCGGGGTGTTCCTCTTCGGCCGCGACCGGGTCTCCGACCGCACCTACTTCGCGTCGGCCTTCCTGACCGGGCTCGGGTCGTGGCTCTCGGCGACGTGGATCCTCATCGTCAACTCCTGGATGCAGCACCCACGGGGGTACCAGCTGGTCACGCGGAACGGCGAGACGGTCATCACGCTCACCGACCCGATCGCCGCGTACGCGAACCCCCGGTTCTTCTGGGAGTTCGTCCACATGCAGAACTCGGCGGTGCTCTCGGTGGCGCTGTTGATCGCGGGGATCTCGGCGTACTACGTCTGGTCGGGTCGGGCGACGGCGTTCTGGGAGCGCTCGCTGAAGTCCGCGCTCGCGGTGATGGTGGTCTCGGCCCCCTTCCAAGTCATCCACGGCGACGCCTACGCGCGCCACATCGCGAACACCCAGCCCGAGAAGTTCGCCGCGATGGAGGCGGTCTGGGAGACCGCCCGCTACGTTCCGGAGTACATCATCGCGTTCCCGACCACGCTCAGCCAGATCTTCGACCCGCGGGCCAAGGAGCTCGTGGGGATCGGGATCCCCGGCATGGCGAGCTGGCTGGCGAGCGGCGGGAACCCGAACGCCCCGATCACCGGGCTCAGCGAGTTCGCGAACGTCGGCACGCCGCCGATCGCGGTCGTCTTCTGGTCGTTCCGGATCATGGTCGCACTCGGTTTCTGGTTCATCGTGCTCGCGTTCTGGGGTGGCTACCGCTGGCGGACCGGCGAGCTCTTCGAGGACCGGCTGCTCCACAAGGCGCTGATGGCCTCCTCGGTGCTCGGGTTCATCGCGGTGGAGTTCGGCTGGATGGTGGCCGAGATCGGTCGCCAACCGTGGATCATCCAGGGCGTGATGCGGACCTCCGAGGCGGTCTCGCCAGGTCTCTCGGGATCCGACGCCCTCCTCACCTTCGCGGGGTTCGCCGTCGGCTACTTCGGCCTGCTCGTCCTCGTCGTCTACGTTCTCGTCCGACTCGTTCGCCGTGGCCCGCCGGCGATCCAGGACGGTCCCGACCGGCATCCGGGCGACCAGGGGGTGTCGACGGATGATTGAGTCGGTGCTCTCGCTCGATTCGGCCCCGTTGTTCGGCCTCCCGCTCGAAGCGGTCTGGTTCGTCGTCCTCTTCTTCTTCCTCGCGATGTTCCTGTTCCTCGACGGGTTCGATTTCGGTATCGGCGCGCTGTTCGCCACCCGGAACGACGAGGAGGACCGCCACCAGTTGCTCGCCGCGGTCGGCCCGTTCTGGGACGGCAACGAGGTCTGGCTGGTGGTGTTCGGCGGGGCGATGTTCGCGGCGTTCCCGGCGGTCTACGCCAACCTGTTCAGCCGCAACTACCTCCTGCTGTTCGCGCTGCTGTTCGCGCTGGGGCTCCGAGGACTCGCCCCCGAGTTCTACGAGCAGCGCGAGGACCGCGAGTGGCGTCGGGCGTGGGGCTGGGCGTTCGTCGTCGGTAGCGTCGCCGCGCCGTTCACGCTCGGGATGTTCGCCGCGAACTGGCTCCTCGGCTCGACACAGCTGGTGACGATCCCCGGCGTCGTGGTCGGGCTCGCCGTCGTCGCCCTCACCATCGTCGAGGGCAGCGGTTTCCTCGTGCTCAAAACCCGCGGGGCGCTCCCGACGGAGATGCGCCGGTACGGAACGCGCGCCGCCGTCGCGTATCTGGTGTTGGTCGTGGTCACGCTGGGCTGGCTCCTCGTGATGACGCCGCGTCTCCGCGATGCCCTGCTCGCCCCGCTCCCGCTCGCGCTCGTGGTGCTCACGGTCCTCCTCGTCGCGGGCGTGGTCGTCGCCCATCGACGGGAGGCCGACCTGGCGGCGTTCTGTGCGTCGGGCGGGCTGGCGTTCGGTCTGGTCGCGCTCGTCGCGACCCTCCTCTATCCGACGATCGACCCGGCGGCCGACCTGACCGTCGGGGCGGCGGTCGTCCCGCTCCTCTCGCTCAACCTGATGACGATCATGGCGGGTGTCCTGCTCCCCATCATCCTCGCCTACTTCGCGGTGCTGTACTCGGTCTTCAGCGGCCCGATAGAGCCCGAGGAGACCTACTGACCGACGAGGGACGGTTCACCGGCCGAACGAAAACGGGGCCGACGACGGCTCCTTTCTCTCTCTTTTTCTACCGGTTCTCGACGGGACCCGGCGGCACGGCGCTAGTGAACGGAGACGTCGGAGACCACGTTGAGCAGGTAGACGCCCGCGACGATGAGGCCGATACCGACGACGCCGGCGGGGTCGATCCGCTGTCCGAGGAACACGGTGCCGATGGCCGCGATGAGCACGATCGCGCCCGCCGACCACGTCGCGTAGACGAGCCCGATCGGGAGCTGGCTCAGGATCAGACTCAGGAGGTAGAACGACGCGAGATAGCCAACGACGACGACCGCGGTCGGAACCGGGTTCGTGAACCCCGCCGAATACTGGAGCGCCGTCGTCGCGACGACCTCGATGACGATCGCCAGCCCGAGGAGGGGATAGGGATTCATCGTCGGATCTGCCCAGACCGATCGTATAGTTCGTTCGATACGTTCGGGCTGCCGGGGTCGCACACGACGATGCCCGTTACCGGAGGAACCCGAGCAGCTCGTAGTCGTGGTCGGGGGTGTACCGGCGGAACAGCAGGCTGTTCGAGAGCACCGAGACCGACGAGAACGCCATCGCGGCCGCGGCCAGCGCGGGCTGGAGCAGGCCCAGCGAGGCCAGCGGGATCATCGCGGTGTTGTAGCCGAGCGCCCAGAAGAGGTTCTGTTCGATCTTCCGGAGCGTGCCGTCGCTGATCCGGATCGCCTTCACCACGTCGAACGGGTCGTCGCGCAGCAGGGTGACGTCGGCGGCCTCGATGGCGACGTCGGTCCCGGAGCCGATCGCGGTCCCGACGGCGGCGGTCGCGAGCGCCGGCGCGTCGTTGACCCCGTCGCCGACCATCATCGCGCTTCGACCGTCCCGCTGGATGTCGTCGATGGCAGCCGACTTGTCCTCGGGGAGAACCCCCGCTCGGACGTTCGCGGGGTCGATGCCGACCGCCTCGGCGACCGCTTCGGCCGTCCGCTCGTTGTCGCCGGTGATCATGTGGACCGAGACACCGCGCTCGTGGAGCGCCGTGACGGCCTCCTCGGCGCTCCTCTTGACCGTGTCGGCGGTGGCGACGAGCCCGAGCAACGTGTCCCCCCGCACGACTAACAACGCGGTCTTGCCCTCGCCTTCGAGCCGGTCGAGCGCTTCGGCGGCGGCCGAGGGGTCGACACCGTTCTCGCGGACGAACGGGCGGTTGCCGACGAGCACCGCCTCCCCGCCGACCGTCGCCCGGATCCCCTGCCCCGGTACGTTCTCGAAGTCTTCGGGGTCGGTGCGTTCGATGCCGCGCTCTTCGGCTCCGTCGACGATGGCCCGCGCGAGCGGGTGTTCGCTCCCGGACTCGGCGCTCGCGGCGGCGTGGAGCACCATCGCCTCGTCGGTCCGGTTCGTCGTGGCCTCCGCGCCGCCGACCGCTCGCGTACCGCCGTCGGTCGCCGTCTCGGAGCTGTCCGGTGCGGAAGCGGCATCGAGGGGAACGACGTCGGTCAGTTCCATCTCGCCCTCGGTGAGCGTCCCGGTCTTGTCGAACACGACCGTGTCGACGTCCTTGGCGCGTTCGAGGACGTCACCGCCCTTGAACAGGATGCCGTTCTTCGCGCCGATCGAGGTCCCGACCATCGTCGCCGCCGGGGTCGCGAGCCCGAGCGCGCAGGGACAGGCGATCAGCACGGCCGAGGCGAACACCACGACCGCGAACTCGAAGACCGAGACCGCCCCGCCGGCGGCCGCCGGCCCGCCCGCGACGAGGCTCCACACCGGCAGCCAGCCGACGAACCCCGCGAGCGCCTCGGGGAAGAGATACCAGACGACCCCCCAGAGCACCGCGTTCGCGATCACGATGGGGACGAAGTACGCCGAGATACGGTCGGCGAGGTTCTGGATGTCCGGCTGGCGCGACTGCGCCTCCTTGACCGTTTGCACGATCTGCTGGAGCGCCGTCTCCGAACCGACCTTGGTCGCCTCGACCGTGAGGACGCCGTTCTCGTTGATGGTCGATCCGACCACCTCGTCGCCCTCGCTCTTCTCGACGGGCACCGACTCGCCGGTGACCATCGACTCGTCGACCGCCGACCGCCCGTCGACGACGACGCCGTCGGTCGGGACCCGTTCGCCCGGCCGGACCTTCAGCCGGTCGCCGACGGCGACCTCGTCGAGCGGGACCTCCGTTTCGTTGCCGTCCCCATCGACGACGATCGCGGTGTCGGCCTCCAGTTCGAGGAGCTGCTGGAGCGCCGCGCCGGCCCGACCCTTCGAACGGGCTTCGAGGTAGTTGCCGAGCGTGATGAACACGAGGATCAGCGCGGCCGTATCGAAGTACATGCTCCCCGCTAACACGCCCAGCAGGACGACCACCGAGTAGAGGTAGGCCGTCGAGGAGCCGAGAGCGATCAGCACGTCCATGTTGGCGCGGCGGTTCTTCACGAGCGCCTTGTAGGCGTTGGCGTAGAACGGCCGCCCGAGCACGAGCTGGACCGGCGTCGCGAGCAGGAACTCCACCCAATCGAGCTCCAGCCCGAAGACCGTCTCGGGGAGCGCACCGCCACCCAGTAACAGTTTCTCGACCATGAACGCGATCAGCGGCAGGGACAGTGCCGCGCCGAACAGCGTGAGCCGCCGCTGACGGCGGATCTCGTTCTCGTGCGCGGTGTCGCGCTGCTCCGATTCGGAACCGTCGCTCCCGTCGTCGCGCACCGGGGAGTAGCCGGCGTCCTCGATCGCCTCGTAGAGCCGTTCGTGGTCGGTCTCGGCGGGGTCGTACTCGACGGTCGCCTCATCGGTCGCGTAGTTGACCGCCGCCGAGATCACGCCCGGCACGCGTTCGAGCGCCTCCTCGTTCGTCTCGGCGCAGTTCGCACACGTCATGTCCGTGATGGCGATGGTGACCGAGGTGCTCACCGCCTCGTAGCCGGCGTCGTCGATCGCCGCATAGATGCCCGCCAACGACGCTTCCTCGGGGTCGTACTCGACGGTCGCCTCGTCGGTCGCGTAGTTGACCGTCGCCTCGTTCACCCCCGCGAGGCCGTCCAGCGACTCCGTTATCGACTCGGCGCACGTCGCACAGCTCATGCCCCGAATGTCGAGTCGCACGTTTCGCTCACTCATCGATAGTACATACGGGGTCCTCGTTCAATGCCTCTCTTCTTCAGATACGTAGGCATCGAACGACCTCGACCTACGATCCGAAGGCGATCGATGGCTCCGGACCGCGGGTTTCTCCGGTATCCCGCTCGGGACGATACAGCAGCACCGTCGTTCGTCCCGATCAGGCACCGGCGCTGAACTGTTCGTACCGGGCCTCGAACTGCTCTAGACACGATGGACAACAGAGATAGTAGAGGTCGCCGTCGACACGGAGGGTCTCGCCCTCCTCGCCGACCTCGTTGCCGCACTCGGCACAGGTTATCGCGAGGTCGGTCCCGCCGACCTGCGGCGTCCAGTCGGCGTCCGTGAGGACGACGACCTCGTAGTCGGTTATCGCGTCCAGTCCGTCTTCGTCGAACGTATCCGAGAGGAACGCACGAACGTTCGCGTCCTGGAGGCGGGACTGGAAGAAGACCCGCGGGTCGGCCGCCGTGAACACGTGTTCGACCCCATCGGCACGCGTGAGCGTCTCACGGACCGCCTCGACTGCATCCGGTCGCACCGAGAGCTCGACCAGAACGGGTGTGCCGCCCCGGAGCTTCGAGCGGTCGAGGTCGAGGGTGAACCGACGGATGATCCCGAGCTCCTCGAGCCGGCTCACGCGGTCGGAGACCGACGGGGAACTGAGACCGACGGCGTCGGCGATCTCACGGTACGGACGGCGGGCGTCCTCGGTCAGCAGTCGGAGGATCTCGGCGTCGGTCTCGTCGATGGTTCGCACATTCGAAGTAGGATCCGGAACCCGAAACCGGTTTCGCCTTGTTTTCTAAGGCGTACTCCCGACCCGCCTTCCGTCGATAGCCGATCCTCGGACAACGCTGCCAGATCCAAACCACTCTCAGTGATTCGTCTTCGCGATGGGAACGAGGAGCGAGCGCTACGTCGGCTGTGACACCGGAGCTACGTCGGCTGTGGCACCGGAGCTACGTCGGCTGTGGCACCGGAAGTGCCCGGTGTGCGCGTGGCGGCACGAGGTAGTTCCCGCGGTTGGTGACGCTCATGTACTGGAGGATCCCGTTGTTGTTCTTCTGCCCGAGCGCGGACTCGGACGCGAGGTCGGTCCCGTTCATCGCGTCCCGTGTTCGGGTGAAGTCCTCGGTCGTCCGCTGGAGCGAGAGGAAGTGGAGCCCGGCATCGCCGCCGTCGGTCGAATCGAAGTCCCGTCTGAGGATGATCGGGCGGTCGTTCTCGCGTGTCCGCATCACCTTCTGGGAGTGGCCGACGACACCGGACTCGCGTGCCGCCGTCGCCGCCGGCGCACAGTCGTCCATCCCGCTCGACCGGCCGAGATTCGCGCCGACGCCCTCGACCGCTCCCGACTCGGCGTGTGCGGGACAGAACATCTTGCTGACCCGCTGTGACCGGCTGTCCTGGTCGTACCACTGGTCGAGGTGGAGCTGGATCTTCGAGATCTGCTGCACGCTCCCCTCGGCGAACGGACCCGACCGGATCGTCACGCGGTCCTCCGTCGCCTGATTCTTGTCGAATCCCGATTTGAACCCCATGTAGAGCGGTGCGTCGTCCGGCACGGGCTCGGAGTCGGGGATCCCGTCGACGTCCTGGTTGTCGGCGGGCAGTCCCTCGCCGACGAACCCCGTCCGGCGGTCGGTTCGTTCGAGCACGCCCCCGAGGTCCGTCTCGATGGCTACCCCGTTGAGTTCGTCCTGCTCACCGAGAAGCGCCTGTTCGGCCCCGAGCACGACGCTCCCGTAGTCGCTCGCGAGGTGGACGACCGCGTCGGGGGTATCGAGCGTCGGCTCCTCGAACGGGGTGAGGGCCTTCGGTGCCGTGAGGTCCACCGACTTCGGAAGCGAGTCGCCGAACCGGTCGAAGTACGCCGACGAGTAACTCACCGTGAAGAGCAGGCCGTCGTTCGAGCGGGGGTACGCGTGTTCGAGCCCCCGAAGCGCCCGTTCGACGGTCCGGCGGTCGGCATCGGTGGGTGTGCCGTCGCCGGCGTAGTCGAGGTACAGCAGCACCCGGTGGCGCGGCCCGAGGTGGTTGTCGGCGTCGTCCAGGTCGAGAACGTCGTTCCAGGCGTGCTGGCGCGCGGGGAACCCGGAGAGGTCGTCCGGGCCCGTCGGGAGGTCGGGGGTGTCCTCACGTGCCGTACATGCCGCGAGCGCCGACCCGCCGCCGATAGCGACCGCGGCCTTCACGAACGCACGTCGCGAGACGCCACGGTCCGTGCGAGGAAGCATACGATCACGTGGGGTTCGAGCCAAAAGCGCGTTCTGGTTCGTCCATCGAACGCGCTGCCGTCCCGCGATATGTACGACCGGTGGGCCACGCTCGGGAGGGACCGTCGAACCCCGACCGCCGGGATTTCGAGAACCGCACCAGAACGGATAGGGGGACACCGCTGTGAGACCCAGTACTGATGAATCGCCGTAGGTTCTTGCGCTCCGGAGCGGTCTTTGCGACTCTCGGGTCCAGTGGACTCGCCGGCTGTACCCAACTGTTCACCACGGGGTCCCAGTACGCACCACCGATGGTCGAGAACCGACCGGATGGGGTCTACATTCCCTCGCACAAGGAGGGGATGGAGATGGCTGGCATGAGTGGGATGAACGGGACGGACAACAATTCCTCGATGGGCGGCATGTCCGGGATGAACGAGACGGACAACAACTCCTCGATGAACGGGATGTCCGGGATGAGCGGGACGGAAAACAACTCCAGCATGTCTGGGATGTCCGGGATGAGTGGGATGGAGAACAACTCCAGCATGTCCGGGATGTCCGGAACGAAGGGCCAGCCGGGGACGCTTCGATGTGCGCTGACCTACAGCTATCCACATCGGTTCTGGACCGTCACCGGAGGTGATACCGAGAAGGTCTCGATAGCGTCCGACGACACGCTCCACCTCATGGTCAGCGTCTGGGACGCCGCGACGGGGATGTACGTGATGGACACCGGCCCGACGATAACGGTCTCCCAGGACGGCGAGGAGGTCACGACGAACACCCCCTGGACGATGATCTCCCAGAACATGGGCTTTCATGCAGGCGACAACGTCTCCCTCCCCGAGGAAGGCACTTACTCCGCGACCGTGGACGTCCCCACCGTGACGACCCGCCGACTCCGGGGTTTCGCCGGGCAGTTCGCCGAACCGCGGACCTTCGAGTTCGAGTTCGACTACAGTCGGGAGGCACTCGAGAACATCTCGTTCCAACGCCTCGACGACCGGAAGGGGAACCGGCAGGCGATCAGCCCGATGAAAATGGACACGATGCCCCTCTCCACCGCACCCGCTGCCGGTTCGCTTCCGGGCCGGACGCTCGGCCGAACGAAGACGGCCGACGACATCGTGTTCGTCGCCACCGTGATACCGGATGCCACTGACTTCGACATCGACAGGAGCACGTATCTCGCCGTCTCGGCACGGACGCCGTACAACCGGTTCGTTCTGCCGGCGATGTCGCTGTCCGGTACGCTCACACGCGATGGACGGCGAGTGTTCAACGGCCCGCTTACGCCAACGCTCGATCCGGAACTCGACTACCACTACGGCACGGGGGTCGATACCGTGCAGGCGGGTGACGTCCTCGAACTGTCCGTCGAAACCCCGCCACAGGTCGCCCGACATGAGGGCTACGAAACCGCATTCCTGCAGACGGCCACGACTCGGATCACCGTCGAGTAGCGAATCGAGGGCAGTGCGCCACGGGTCGACGGGTACCGTCCCGATGACGGGCACCCGAACCGAAATCGAGAACGGAGAACGCCCTCGAACGAGTGCTACTCCGAAGCGACGAACTGCTTCGCGAGGGAGACGACCTGCGCCATCGAGCGCGCCGTATCGAACGCGTCGGGTGCCGCTCGACGGAGGTTCAGCGTGTCGAAGTAGCTCGCGTGTCGTGCCTCGACCGAGTGAATGCTCAGCGCGGCCGAGAGGACGTCCGGGTCGGAGAGATACGGGGCGGCACCCGCGTACGCCGACACGCCGATGTCCTCGAGACGGGCCGCGGTCGCGACGAACTCGGGAACGGTCCCGTATCCGAACTCGTACTCCGCTTCCCGAACGGGAGTGCCGCCGAGGTCGTCGATCGTCGTGGTCAGCGCCTCGACGTGCGCCTTCTCGTGGTCACGGACGTTCTCGAACTGCTGGTACGTCGAGTAGCGGAGCGTCGGTCGCGCGAAGTACTGCGCGACCTCGGAGCGTTCGACCTCGCGTTCGGAGAAGCGTCCGCCGCTCGACGCCAGCGCGTCCCGGTAGAACGCGTGTTCGAGGTGTTCGAGCGAGAGCGCGTAGTTCAACACGTCGATATCGCTCGGCGAGAGGTCGGTCGGCAGTTCGACGGTATCCGACCCCGCGTAGCCGTGCTCGCCGGACTCGCTCCGCTCCCAGTAGAGGGTCGCGCTCGTCTCGTCGCCCGTGAACCCGGTTCCGTCGGTCGGAAACGTCAGAACGAGATCGTCGCCCTCGACGGTTCCATCATCGACCGGTCGTGCACCGCCGCCGTTCGCGAGCAGGTCCGCGGTCCCGAATCGGTATCTGACGGCACGCTCGGTCGGGTCGAACGTCACGCGCTCTCCATCCTCGTCCGTGAACGTGGTCGCGCGAACCGCGACCGTCGTTCGACCGTCCTCGCCGGTCCCGACCCGATTTCGTTCCGATCCGGGTTCGACGTCGATGTCGAGTTGGTCCGGGAAGTGAGCCGCGGCGACGCCGCTCATCGTGGGGAGCGCGACGGCGGTTGCGGCCGTTCCGAGGGCGAGCTTGACGAACTGACGACGGTCGGTGTGCGCCGACGACGGTCGGAGCGATGGTGGCAGGTTCATGGTCGTTTCGGACCCCATCCCAGGGATCGATCGAGGGTTCGAGCGAAGCGAGGTCGTGCTTTCTGGCTTGAACGTCGAAACGAAACACCAGTAAGGCGACGTGACATCGACAGTACGATATCTGGTACGTTGCTGACTCGCGCCCTCGATACGACGGCGGTGTGGCTCCTTCGTTCGAAGCGACCCACCGACTACCTCGTCAGGAGGGCGACCGATCGGCCACGACCGACCAGCATTCGCGGAGCCCGACGGCGAGCAGGACGGCCGCCGCGCCCGCCGCGGCGAGGTCCTGCACGAACAGGGGTATCGACCACGCGACCGCGAAGGTGACACCGGCCGCGACGACGTAGACGGTCTGCATCAGCCCGACCGCGACGACCGCGCCGGAGGTATCGGCAGCGCTGACGTGGGTTCCCGCCACGACGGCGGTCTCGGCGACGGTGTGAAGCGTCAGCAACACCGCTGCGGTCACCCCGACCACGCCACCCGCGATGTACGCGCCGGCGAGCGCCATGCCCTCGACGAACTGGTGAAGCGTCAACGCGCCGGTGGTCGAGAGCGCGACCGTTCTGTCGCCGGTACGCATCCGCCGCGAGAGTCCTATCGCGCCGACGACCCCCATCACACCGGTCAGTAGCGTGAGTTCGGGGTTCGATGACCCGAGCGGAAGCAACACGAGGACACCGACGAGGGTCAGCCCGACCCCGAGCGCGCCGGAGAATCCCTTCCCGCCGAACCGGCTCGGTGGATGTCGGGCTCGGGCGACGACCACTCCGACCCCACCGAGCGAGCCCACGAGGGCCGACCCGAGTACGAGGATCGGGAAGCGAAAGCCGACGGTGGCCTCCGTGGACGGGACGTGCCCCGCGGCGAGGAACGGTATCGCGCCGAGCGCGGCGACCCCGACGAGCGACGATGCACCCACCCGAATCCCCCATCGGTCGGTGTCGACGCCGAGTCCGTTGGGGAATCTCATCGGTGGAGTGCCTCAATCGCCCGACGCCTTCGCGGACGGCGTGTCGACCCGAACGACGCAGGACCTCGGCTCCTGGCTCATCCGGTCGGCCCGAACGAGGTTCCCCGTGAGCGCGAGTATCGTGACGCCGAAGAAGATCATCCCCACCGGGGAGGCGAGGTCGATGAACAGCCAGTAGAGCGGCATCGCGGTGGAGGGACCGAGGAGGACGACCGCGAACTCCGCGAGCACGGGGCCACAACAACAGCACGCGTTCGGGGCCGACAGCGCGAGCGCTCCCGTGATGGCGTTCGTCGTCGTATCGTTCTCCCCGGCGTCGGCTCCGTCGCCCTTCCAGAAGTGGGCGATGGCCGCCCCGTTCAGTCCGACCAGCCCACCGAGCACCCCGACGAAGAGGACCACGCCGGGCGAGAGCGCCGCCCGGAACGGCACGTACGGCGGCGTCGCGAACAGGTCCGGCGGCAGGACGGCTTCGAGGACGGGTGTGACGAACGGGAGCCTGGGAACGAAGAGTTCGAGCGCGGGCCAGGTCGCCAGCGGCGCGAGGATCGGGAATATCTCCAGGTCGATCCGGGTCCACGAGAGCCCGACGCCGTCGTCGATGGCGAAGCTCAACATTCCCGAGGAGAAGAGGAAGAAGACGGCGGCGAGGAGCGCGATCCCGGCCCCGAAACGGCGTGCGAGACGGTCATTCCGGAGGTCGGCCAGCAGGTGGCGACAGTCACGCCAGAGGATGTAGCCCACCGTCACCGGCAGCGCGAGTTCGAGGAGATAACCCACCGGGTTGGTCGGGCCGTAGACCCCGAGCGCGTCCATGACCGCCGAGTAGGAGATCCAGAGCCCGAGGACGATGCCGAGGATCGCGTACCGGGGGCGCGAGGGCCATCGAAGCTGGACCGCGACGAAGCTGCCGGTCAGCACGAGCGCGCCGACGAGGAGGGTCGCCGGGTAGAAGGCCGCCTCCGGGATCGGCGACTGTGAGACCGAGAACGACTGGATCTGCGAGAGCTGTACCAGCCCGACGCCGCCGGCCGCGACGAGCACCAACCCGGCGAAGACCCCGTAGACGGCGTATCGGTCCCGACCCGCGCCGAGGGTCCGACCGAGGTAGATGCTGGCGGCGACGACGACGAGCCCGGTGACGAGCGGGAGCAGCGACGCCCACTGGACGATCCTGACCGTCCCGCCGTGGGCCGACGCGAGCGGGACGAGTTGGAGCGCACCGACGAGTATCGCCGCCCGGAGACCGCCACGAGCCAGCAGCCCAAGATCCGACGATAGACCAGACCCTCTATTCATCGTGTCGTGCGAAGCCATTGGATACTACCGGAGAAGAGTGTGTTGTCTTCGCTATTAGTCCGACGGGGGTCGTCCCGGACGCCGAGAAAAACGGACCCGACCCGGAGTCATCGTCCATCCTCCGACGGGAGGGGGAGGACTCGAAATAGTGTTCTGGTGCACCTCTCGAAAGCCGTCCTCGGGAGCCGGAGAGACCCCTCGAAGCAGTACCAGCCCTCGACGTGCAGGACACCTCGACGAAATGCGTAGACGTAGAATCCCGGTCGCTCGCGTTCGCCGCGCGGAGGTATCCTTATTGTTCTACGACACGAAGCGGCGATATGAAACGTCGGTGGTTCGTGCTGGTCGGTCTCCTCGTCATCGCGCTCCAGTCGGCGATCCTCGTCGCCTTCGGGTTCCCGTCACCCGCCGACCCGGCCACCGCCCTCCTGCTCGGCGGGATGACCCTCGCCGGGTGCTCGTTCGTCCTCGGTGGGTTCGACCGCCGCCTCGGCGGTGTCGAGTGGTACCAGTTCGTCGGGGTCGGCAACGTCCTGGTCGGGGTCTCGTTGGCTCTCGGCCAGTTGATACCGGTTCTCACTGGGACGACGGCGTACGACAGCAGTACGCTGGTCGCTCTCGTCGTATTCGCCGTCGTCGGCGGGGGCTCGATCGTCTTCATCGGTGCCGACTGGGTCCGCGGGGGACACCACTTCGACCTCTCGGTCTTCGAACCAGGGCCGATACTCGCCTCGGGAACGGGGAAACGGGACTGACGACCGACGATACGGCACTCGATACGCTCAGATGAACACGAAGCAACGAATCCTGTTGGGACAGGGATCGACCGCCATCGCGATGGTGCTCCTGCTCTACGAGCGGATCGCGGATCCCGAACCCGCGACACCCCGGCTGTTCGGTGTCGACTGGCTCGTCCTGGTCGCGGTCGTGATACTGCTCGTCACCCTCGGTATCGTCCTCCGAACCCTCCACACCGAGGCCGTCTCCAGCGGCACACGAACCGAGTGACCGCGTCGCGGAACGGCCGACGACGCACGTTCGGGTTCCGGATTCGAGATGCTTATCACGTCCGGAACCAGAATTTTACCAGAATGTCAAACGAGCCAGCGCGACCCGATGTCGGCCCCATCGGCGGGGAGATGGTTCGGCACGGGACCGGTGTGGACTCGAACCGCGCCTTCCCGACGAACACCTACCCCGAACACCTCGACCCGTTCGTCCTCTTCGAGCGGTTCTTCATCGAGCCCGAGCGGGGGTTTCCGATGCACGAACACGGGGGGTTCGAGATCGTCTCGTACATGATCGACGGCGGGATGGACCACGGGGACTCCCTCGGCGTCACGCACACGGCCACCGAGGGCGACGTGATGCGGATCACCGCCGGGAGCGGGATCCAACACTCCGAATTCCCCGCCGACGGGGCCGCGTGTAGTGGGCTCCAGCTCTGGGTGAACCTCCCGCGCGAGGCCAAGGGGATCGACCCCAGCTACGACGACGCGACCGGCGACGAGCTCCCGACGGAGGTGGAGGACGGTGCCACCGTGACGACCGTCGTCGGCGACGGGTCACCGATCGAACTCCACACGCGAACGGAGTACCTCGACGTCGCGGTCACCGACCGCTGGACGTGGACGATACCGGACGGCTGGTCGGGCTTCCTCTACGGCGTCGCCGGCCACGGAACGGTCGACGGGGAGCGGTTCGCGGAGGGAGACGTCCTCCCGGTCACGAGCGCACGGGAGGTCACTCTCGAACGCGACGGGGCGGAGGCGTTCCGCGCGGTCGCCGTCGCCGGGTCGCCACACGAGGAGCCGATCCGCCAGCGAGGGCCGTACGTCCAGTAGCCGGGCTTCCCGACGAACGTTTTCTGCCGTACGTGTCGCGGATCCATCTCGTAGAACGGTGAGCGGTCGGGACGACGGGCGGTGCAACCACGAATCTAATACGTCGCTCCACCCTATCGACGGTATATATGACCCCGGACAGCGAACGAGGAACCGCTACGGACACCGAGCGGGCGATCATGGAGGCGACCTTTCGGGCGCTCAGCAAGCACGGCTACGTCGACCTCCGGCTGCGCGATATCGGCGACGAGTTCGAGATGACCCGCCAGTTGATCCACTACTACTACGACGGCAAGCATGACCTCATCTCGGCGTTCCTCGAGTACGTGATCGAGCAGTACGAGGGCAGCGTCGCGGTCGACGAGAGCGACGACCTCTGGGCGGAGCTGGACGCCCGGATCGACCAGTGTCTCTTCGGCCCCGAGTTCGCCAGCGACTTCGACCACTGGGACCGGATGCGCGTCTACCACGAGCTGTTCTCGCAGGCCCAGAACGACGACCAGCACCGCGAGATATTCAACCGCCACTACACCAAGATCCGTCGCAGCATCACCCGCGTCATCGAACGCGGGATCGAACAGGGCGTCTTCCGGGACGTCGACCCCGAGAACACGGCGCAGTTCATCACCGACGCGATACACGCCGCACGCGGACGGCGGATCTCGCTCGGCCACGACGAAGCGCCGGAACAGATACGCCGCGCGCTGGACGAGTTCGTCATCTCCTCGCTCGCCCCGCCGGGCGAGGAGCCCGAGTTCAAGCGCGCCCGTTCGACCGCCCGAAACTGACCGTCCACGACGGCTCGACAGCCACGAGTCGATTCCCTTCTCGGGGGTCGCCTCCCTCGTTCTGCCTCCGGTGTTCAATCATAGAGCCACCTCGGTCGGAAGGAACACCGACCGGATACCGCCCGCTCGAATCCGACCCTCGAATTTTACCGATCGGTAAACTTAATGGAACGGGTCGACAACGGACGAGGAGCACCATGACCGACTCACGACCGGCCGACAGCACCGACCAGCGAGCCGACGAGGGCCCCGCGCACCGATGAGGATCGGACGGTTCGGGGCCGACGACGACCCGGCGTGGGTGGGCGTGGTCGACGGCGAGACGGTTTACAACGTCCCGGAGGCGGCAGCCGAGATCGGTGTCGACCTCCCCGGGGGAACCGTCGACCTCCTCGCGACGTGGGGCTGGCGAGAGAAGGTCGAACTCGCCGTCGAATACGCTGCGGAGACGGGCGAGGCGACCTACGACCTCGAATCGCTCGACCGACACGCCCCGGTCACGAACCCGGCGAAGGTGATCTGCGTCGGGTTGAACTACGCCGACCACGCCGACGAGGGCGGGTTCGAAGCACCCGACGCGCCGGTGTTGTTCTCGAAGTTCCCCACGGCGCTCACCGGACCGGGGACGGCGATCGAGTGGGACCCGACGCTCACGGAGGCGGTCGACTACGAGGGCGAACTCGTCGCCGTCATCGGGGACCGAGCCCGGAACGTCGATCCAGAGAACGCGCTCGACCACGTCGCCGGCTACACGGTGGGCAACGACGTCTCCGCGCGCGACCTCCAGATGGCCGACGAGCAGTGGGTTCGCGGCAAGAGCCTCGACACGTTCGGCCCGATCGGTCCCGACATCGTCACCCCCGACGAGATCCCCGACCTCGGGGATCTCGACGTCTGGACCGAGGTCAACGGCGAGCGGCTTCAAGCGTCGAACACCCGTCACCTCATCTTCGGGATCGACGAACTGGTCTCGTTCTGCTCGCGGGCCTTCACCCTCGAACCCGGCGACGTGATCTACACCGGGACGCCCGACGGCGTCGGCTACTTCAGGGACCCCCAGGTCTTGCTCGAGGACGGCGATTCGGTCACCGTCGGCGTCGAAGGGGTCGGCGAACTCCACAACCACTGCCATTCCGACCAGTGAGGCCCCTCTCGACGTGGCCGTTTACCAACCAGTAAAATCGGCCGCTAACCCGAACGGTATATCCTTTTACTGCATGGTAAACGGTGAAGTACGATGGGAGAAATAAGCCGACTACACCACGTAACGGCGTTCGCGAGCGACCCGCAACGGAACCTGGACTTCTTCACGGAAGTGATCGGGCTGCGGTTCATCAAGCGAACGGTTCGATTCGACATCCCCGAGGAGATCTACCACCTCTACTACGGGGACGAGTCCGGAACGGCCGGTTCGATCGTGACCTACTTCCCGGTCACGGACATGAACGAGGGCCTCGTCGGGAAGGGACAGATCAGCGCGGCCGGCCTCGTCATCCCCGAGGACTCGGTCGAGTACTGGATCGACCGCTTCGAGGAGCACGACGTCGAACACACCGTCGAGGAGCGGTTCGGCGAGACCGCGATCGGCTTCACCGACCCCGACGGAACACCGTTCGAACTCGTCACCGGCGAGTCCGACATCGACCCGTGGGACGGCGGCCCGGTCCCCGCGGAACACGGCGTTCGAGGGCTCCATAGCGTCACGATACACTCGAACGACCCGGCGGGGACCTTCCGGGCGCTCGAAACGATGGACTGGAGTCGGGTCGGTCGGGCCGACTACCCACAGGCCGGCGACCACGTCCGGTATCAGGCCCCCGGCGACAGGGAGGGCGCGAACTACGTCGACGTGCTCGTTCGCCCGAACGCGCCACAGGGAGTCCAAGGAACGGGAACCTTCCTGCACGTCGCCTTCGACACCGGCGAGAAGTGGGAGCAAAAGGAGTGGAGCGAGCGTTTCCGCGAGGCGGGCCTGATCACGACCTCGCGGAAGGACCGCGACTACTTCTGGTCGATGTACTTCACCGAGCCCGGCGGTGCGACCTTCGAGTTCGCGACCGAGGGCCCGGGCGTGACGCTCGACGAGAGCGTCGACGCGCTCGGGTCGGAGCTCAAGGTGCCGGACTGGCTCGACGTCGACGTGAGCGAGATCGACGAACAGCTCCCCGACCTCACGACGGACTGACCGAGGCGACGGAGCCGGACCGTTTCCCGACCCGGCCGGTCCGACACAGCCTACGCGGTCGCCAGCACGAACAGCTACTCTGCAACGCCGATTCGACGGAGAACGACGATGGAACCAGAACGAGCCTCCCCGACGAAACGACCCACCGACGCCGACTACACGACCGAACCGGACGACGAGTTACCCGCCGAGCTGACGACGCTCCCGTGGATCGACGTCCACAACCACGCACACACCCTCTCGTGGAACGACCGGGAGCGGTTCGCGCTGAGCGGCTGTCACGAGATGGTGATGATGGCCGCGGCGTACTACTGGACACCGTACAAGCCGGTCGCGCCCGAGGACGTTCGCTACCTCTGGGACGACGCGCTCAATCGGCTCGACCCGATCCGCCGGTCACACGTCTTCGATGCGAGTCTGGGTATCGGGATCCACACCGGTGCGCGCGTCGAGAACGTCGAGGAACTGCTCGACGTGATGCCCGACTACCTCGACCACGACGCGGTCCGGGCCGTCGGCGAGATCGGCATCACCGGGTCACAGCACGTGAGTCGGTGGGAGCTCGACGCACAGCGAACGGTGATGCGCGAACAGTTGAAACTCGCCGCCGATCACGACCTCCCGGCCATCGTCCACACGCCGCCGAACCTCGACAATGTGGACGTCCCCTACCGGGAGCGGGGGCCGATCCCCGGCTACGAACTGAACAGCGACCTCCAGCAGGAGTCGGTCATCGAAGCCGCGGACACGAAACGCGCCGCGACGGAGCTGGACGTCGAGCTCGCCGAGGAGGCGGGGCTCCCCGACGAGCAGCTGGTGCTCTCCCACGCCGACCGTGACATCGCCCCGTTCGTGCTCGAGAACACCGACGCGTACCTGAGCTTCACGATCAGCTATCCCTGGCTGCTCGGGGTCACTGCGCGGGACGTCGCGGCCGTCATCGAGGAGTACGGGCCGGACCGTGTCATGATGGAGACCGACAGCGCGGGCATCCTCCGAAGCGACGTCTTCTCGTTCAGACGGGCGATCTTCGACCTCTATCGGCTGGGCATCGAGGTCGAGACGATCCGCGAGGTCGTCTACGAGAACCCC
Organism: Halococcus sp. IIIV-5B; assembly: GCF_003602035.1. Classification (NCBI taxonomy): domain Archaea; kingdom Methanobacteriati; phylum Methanobacteriota; class Halobacteria; order Halobacteriales; family Halococcaceae; genus Halococcus; species Halococcus sp. IIIV-5B. Next base: position 149,764 of record NZ_QZWE01000006.1, read on the forward strand.
CGTCGCGTGCTGAGCTGACACGGTCGGGGTCGGTCTCGACCGTCGAGGATGACGAGTTTCTGAGGGGTTTTCTCGTCGACCGGTGGTCCGGATCGAACGGGGTTCCCGCCGGATCAGAACGCTTTTACTGAGCAGTAAAATAAAGGGTAGTATGGTAGACGTCGCAATCGTCGGTGGCGGTCCCGCCGGCCTCAGCGCAGCACTGTTCGCCCAGAAGAACGGCCTCGAAACCGCCGTCTTCGATACCGACCAGACGTGGATGCACAAGGCCCACCTGTTCAACTACCCCGGTGTCGGCTCCATCGACGGGACGGACTACATGGAGGTCCTCCGGACCCAGGTCGACGACTTCGGTGTCGAGCGCCACCAGGGAGCCGAGGTCACCGCCGTCGAATCGACCGACGACGGCTTCACGGTCACGGCCGACGAGGAGTACGAGGCGAACTACGTGATCCTCGCGACGGGCGCGAAGCGCGACCTCGCCGAGGATCTGGGCTGTGCGTTCACCGACGAGGGCGCGGTGGACGTGGACGTGACGACCGAAACGAGCGTTGAGGACGCCTACGCGACGGGCGCGATGGTCCGTGCCGAGGAGTGGCAGGCGGTCATCGCCGCTGGCGACGGTGCCGCGGCGGCGCTCAACATCCTCACGAAGGAGAAGGGCGAGCACTACCACGACTTCAACGTGCCCGCCGACGCCGAGGAGGTCTTCGGCGCGATGGCCGACGACGACTGAGACGGCGACCGCGGCCACGACGGTGGAACGTCGGCGTGGCTTCCGATCGAACTCCGACTTCGAGCCGATTTTCAGACGCTGAAAACCCGGGAAACCGATTTTGCCCGTCCGAGTCACTACCTGCGTAGAGCCTCCGACCCCCCCATCGGGGCTCTCTCAGGGAGAACCCCCTCTCCCCTGGCATCACCTTTATTACACGAACGCTCTCCGTGTTTCTCAACGGCCGTCGATGACTTCATCCAAACTACAATGACAGCGATCGATACCACCGACCTGACGAAACGCTACGGAAGCACGCTCGCCGTCGACTCCCTCTCGCTCTCGGTACCGGCGGGAACCGTCTACGGGTTCCTCGGTCCGAACGGGGCGGGGAAGACCACCACGATGCGGATGCTCACGGGGCTCACGCGCCCCTCCAGCGGGACCGGGACCATCGCGGCCGCCCCGATCGCCGACCGCGACCGGCTCCGCCCCCACATCGGCTATCTCCCCGAGGAGCCGCCGCTCTACGAGGAGGCGACCGCCGAGGAGCAGCTCGACTACGTCGCCGGGCTCCGCGACCTCCCCACCGACGCGGCACACGAACGGATCGATCGCCTCCTCGCGGACCTCGATCTCGCGGCCGACGCCGGCACGCGCATCTCGGAGTACTCGAAGGGGATGCGCCAGAAGGTCGCCTACATCCAGGCCGTCCTCCACGACCCCGACGTGGTGTTCCTCGACGAACCCACGTCGGGGCTGGACCCACGTGCCGCCCGGACGCTCCGCGAGATGATCGCCGACCTCGCCGACGGCGGAACGACGGTCTTCCTCTCGACACACATCCTGCCGGTCGTCGAGGCGGTCGCCGATACGGTGGGCATTCTCTACGACGGCCGGCTCGTCGCCGAGGACACGCCGGACGCCCTGACGAACCGTGCCGAAGCCGACGAAACCGGCAGCCTCGAGGACGCCTTCCTCGACCTCACCACCGATACACCCGCCCGAGGCCGGGAGGCCACCGATGGCTGAGTCGGGGTGGGCGCGCCACGCGCTCGGTATCGGGCTGTTCGAGTTTCGGCGCTCGGTGCGCGCGATCCGGCGCGACAAAGCCCGGCTCGGGATGACGGCTCTCCCCGTGGTGGGGCCGCCGGCGATCCTGACCGCGCTTCTCGCGGTGTTCGCAAGCGAGCTCCGGGGTATCGGACCGCTCGCCGTCCCGAACGGGATCAGGGGCACGATCGCCCTGTTCTGGTTGTTCATGGTGTTCATCGTCGGGCAACGCGTCGTTTCGGCCCACACGCACATCGAGGCCGAGTCGATGGTGCTCACGAGCGTCTCGGCCCGGACGGTCGCGGGCGGGCTGGTCGTCGCCGAGACGCTCCGTGCGCTCACCTACGTCGGACTGTACACCGTCGTAGGGACCGCCGCCGCGGTCTTGCTGTTGGGGTCGCTCGCGAGTCTGGTCCTCGTTCCGGTGACGACCGTGCTGTTCATCGCCACCGCGGTCGTCGCGGCGACCGCGTGTGGATACGCGATCGCGTGGCTGATCGCGCGCTAACCGTTCGTGGCGCGCCACAAGACGGTTCTCGGCACCGTCGCGGCGTTGGTGCTGATGGGCGCGTACTTCCTCTTCATCTACTCCCCGCTCGGTGTCGTGAGCCCGACGTCGCTCGCGTGGCTGCCGATGGCGTGGTTCGCCGACCTCGCGACGGCCGGGTCGCCGTTCGCGGGCTCGTCGATTCGGGCGGTCGGGGCGCTCTTCGGTAGCGCCCTCGTCGTCGTGGTGGCCGGGGCGCTCGTCGAACGTGAGGCGGTCGCGCTCTGGTTCACCGAACCGGTGAATCCGGATGACGGCGCGACCCGTGAAACGGTGGATTCGGGGGCAACTAGATCCTCGCATCGCGGCGCGCTCGCTGCCGCCGTGAGCCCGCTCGTCGTCCCGGACCTCCTCTCGACACCGACGAGGCGCGTCGCCGAGTGGACGCTGCTCCGCACCCGGCGCGACCCGAACCGAACCACGTTCCTGCTGGTGCCCGTCTTCGCCGTCGGGGGTTCGCTCGTGGGTTCGAGCTACCAGTCGGGGTCGATCACGGCCATCGCAGCGCCGCTGTGTGCGGTGATGCTGCCGTGGCTCGCCGGCGCGCTGTTCGCCCTGAACCCCCTCGGCGACGAGGGACGAGTGTTGCCGATGACGCTCACGACGGTCCCCGGCCGGCAGTACGTTCGGGGACTCATGACGCCCGGCTTGCTCCTCGGTCTCCCGGCCGTCCTCGTCGTGACGGCCGTCGCGAGCGTGTTCTCGCCCTACACACTCGTCCAACGTGTCGAGACGGTCGCCCTCAGCGGATCGCTGACCGTGATAGCGGTCGCCATCGCGCCCGCGGTCGGCATGGCCTTCCCGCGATTCAGTGCCATCAGCGTCGGGCGAAGCGACGACGTGCTTCCACCACGGATGACCGCCGTGTTCGTCCACCTAGTGGCGGTCGTCGTCCCCGGCGGTCTGCTGGTACTGCTCACGGTCGTTCCGGGGCTCACACGAGGGCTCCTCGGTGCGTCGTTCGGCTCGTTGCCGGCGTTGCTGCTCGGACTGCTGGCGGGGTCCCCCGGTGGCCCGGTCTCGATGGCTGCGGACTGGTTCGACGGGCTGGGGAACGCGATCCGCGCGCTCGACCTCCTCCAGCTTCAAATTGTCACCAGCACGGTGCTCCTCGTCGCCGGTCTCGCCGTCGCATGCTCGCTCTACCGGAACGCTGTCTCTCGGTTCGACCGTTTCTCGCCGCCTTGATACCCTCGCGGTGACGTCTCTGCCGGCTACCGAACGGCGCTGTACCCGCTCTACTCACCGCTATCTCCGAATCACGCGAGGAGGATTAGACGAGACTAACAATTTGATTGGGGAAAAAGAATTATACCGTTCGCCATCTCACCTCCGCACAAGCATGAACGACGATCGACGTTCGGATGGAAGGGCTCTCCGCCGTTCTAGCCGTCCGAGCAAGGATTCGAGACCCACGGAACGATGATCCCCCTGGAACTCACCGCACAGGGCGCGATCGACATCCTCCTCGGCTCCGTGCGTGACGGCTTCGTCCAAGTTTCGGCGTTCGTCGCGGTCACCGTCCTGATATTCGGCTATCTCCAGTACAGAACGGGTGGACGGGTGGTTCAGTTCCTGGAGAACAACGAACACCTCCAGCCGCTCGCCGGTGGCCTGTTGGGGCTCACCCCCGGCTGCGGCGGTGCCATCATCGCGATGCCGCTGTACATCCGCGGGACGATCAGCTTCGGGACGGTCGTGGCGACGCTCGCGGCCACCGCCGGGGACTCGGCGTTCGTGATCCTCGCGCTCGCCCCCGAAGCCGCGCTCTACGCGTACGTGCTGGCGTTCGTCTCGGGCGTGTTGTTCGGCTACGCGATCGACTTCTGGGGCCTCGGGGTCGGGCGCGTCGACCGCGCCGTCGAGCGGATCAGTCGGCCGATGACCGACGGCGGGTTCGCGACCACGAGCGTCGCCGCTGGCGGGCCGAGCATCGCCGGCTTCGAGATGGACGACGGCGGCCACGACCACGCACGGAACACCTCGGGGTTCATGGCGAAGTTCACCCACGGCGTCCACGTCGTCTGGTGGGTGGTGGCGCTCGCCGGTCTCACCGCCGGCGTGCTGTATCTCGCCCGCGGCGCGCCCGAGGTGCCGTTCGAGTACGGACCCACGTTCTTCGGGCTGTTCACCGTCGCGGGTCTGGTGGGAACGACCCTCTCCTTCTACCTCCACTTCTTCGGCCGTCGGTTCATCGGCGAGGGCGACGCGGGACGTATCCGGGAGACGTACGCGGACGCCTACGACACCTTCCAGCACGCCGCGATGGAGACCAGCATGGTCACGGTCTGGGTGATCGGTGCCTACCTGATCTACGAGTACGGCATGGCGCTGCTCTCGATCGACATCGCCGCGCTCGCTGCGGCGGCGGGCGTTCTCGCGCCGCTAGCCGGGGCGGCGCTGGGGCTGATCCCCGGCTGCGCACCACAGATCGTGTTCGCGGGGCTCTACGCCGAGGGCGCGATCCCCTTCTCGGCGCTCGTCGGGAACGCGATCAGCCAGGACGGCGACGCGCTCTTCCCCCTCATGGCGATCGACATGAAGGCCGCGATCATCGCGACGATCTACACCACGATACCGGCCGCCATCGTCGGCGTCGCGGTCCACTACTTCTGGCCGTACGCCCAGTTCGGTTTCGGGGTGATAGGATGACGTCGGTTCCCGTCGCCCGACGGGACATCGGAGCGCGAACCAGGGACGGGGAACGATGACTCCCGTGTACGAACGCATCCTCGTTCCGACGGACGGGCGCGGTCCCTCGACGAACGCGGTTCGACACGCCGTCGGCCTCGCCGAGACGTACGACGCGACCGTCCACGCGGTCTTCGTCATCGACACCTCGACGAGCTGGTTGACGGTCTCCAAATCGGAGGTCCACGACACCCTCTGGGAGGTCGGCCGGAAGGCCAGCGAGCAGGCGCTTCAGGGGGTCGAAACCGCGGCTGCGGACGCCGGCGTCGACCTCGTGACCGAGGTCCTCGAAGGAACGCCCGCGGCGGCCATCCTCGCCTACGCCGCGGAGAACGACGTCGACCTCGTCGTCATGGGAACACACGGCCACCCGGAGATCGAGCGTCGGCTCCTCGGCAGCGTAACGCAGAAAGTGGCCGGCAACGCTGACGTGCCGGTGATGACGGTGAGCGACGCCACCGAACGGTCCGACTGAGCGACGGGTGTCGACACGTTCGTAGCGACCGGAAGGGATAGTGCGAGACCGGGCGGTCGCGGCAGTCGATGCAACGGCTGACTCCCGTTCGGCACGAACTCCCCGCTCCTCCGCTCCCTATCGACGTCGTGGGGTCCCCTCGGTCGATGGGAGGTCCGTTGTCGGTGGGAAGTCCAGCTCAGGGAGGTCGTCCTCGAAGCGTCGAACGAGGCCGGCGACGAACGCGAGCTTGAGCGTCATCGACAGCGAGGTCGCGACGGTCGCCCCGCCGGTATCCCGTCGGTAGGCGGCGACGAGCGCGTACAGCGTCACCGGCACGTTCACCAGGTTGAGAACGTTCAAGGAACCGACGTCGGCGTCGTGGGTTCGCCAGTACCGCTCGGCGAGCACGACCTTCGTCATCCAGGCCTCGGTGTTCTCGGGCGGGGCGAACAGAACGGGGTTGACGACCGCGAAGACCAGGGTCGCGACGACGAGCCGCCACCGGCGCTCGCCGACGGCGTACACCAGGAGGGGGAGGACGACCGTCCGCGACCAGCCGCTCTTCGGGTTGGCGTGGCGGTTCCAGAAGAAGTCGCCGAGCGTCTCCCGGGAGGTCGTCTTCATGGGTTCGATTCACCCTCCCGGGGTAAGTAGTGGTGGGTCAACTTCCGGACCGGGTCGACCGTTCCGCGGTCAGTAGCCGACGCCGAGCTGGGTGTGCACCGCGTCGTCGGCTTCGAGCCGGTCGACGAGCGCGACGGCGAAGTCCTCCATGGATACGTAGCTGTCGCCGTCCTCGTCGACGACCAGCTCGCCTTCGGCCGTCCGGTACTCCCCTGTTCGTTCACCGGGCTCTATCAGCCCGGCGGGCGCGAGGTAGGTCCAGCGGAGGTCGTCGACGTCTTCCAAGAGCTCGTAAGCGTCGATCGCGGCCTGCGAGACCGGTTTCCACTCCTCGGGGAACGCCTCGGTCTCGATGAGCCGTGTCTCGGGGTCGACGTGGAGGATCCCCGCGCCGCCGGTCCAGACGAGGCGGTCGACCTCACCGCGACGCATTCCCTCGATGACCGCACGCAACATCTCCGAGAGGGTTTCCGGCGATTCGTCGTCGCTCGGTCCGAGCGTGGAGACGACCGCGTCGTGACCCGCCACGAGCCGTGCGACCGCTTCCGGGTCCGTCGCGTCACCCTCAACGACCGTGAGGGCCTCGCTCTCGACGTCGCTCACCTCCCCGCTTCGGGAGACGCCGGTGACCGTGTGTCCCCGGTGCAACAGCTCGCTCGCCGTTCGATGCCCGATCCGCCCGCTTGCTCCGAGCAGTAGTACGTTCATGGTGTCCCGTCTCACAATCCTGTTGTCGTTGATTCGCTGTATACCTTTCTATAGCGACTTCGACTGACTGAATGAAACGAACGGATCGTGGCGGTCAGGCCGCGCAGTTGTTCGCCCCCGTTTCGAGCATCGTGGCGTCGCGGTCGCTCTCCACGTCCTCCCGCCCGAGATTGAGACCGATGATCGCCTCGTAGTTGTCGGGCTTCTCGGGTACGTCCTCGACCAGTCGGTTCACGAAGGCGTCCTCGTCGAGTTCCACGAGGTCGAGCCGGGATTCGACCTCGGCCAGCGGTGCACCGACGAGCGTTCCCGGCGCGGCGTTCGCGTAGGTGCCGTCGTCGTTCACCGTGACGTGGCCCGGCAGCACCAGCAACCCGTCCGGGAGCGCCAGCAACGTCTCGTGAAGCGTCTCGTACTGCATCCTCGCGCCGTGTTCGGCTCCGTCGTCGCCGAACTCGAGCTCCGTTCGCCCGACCGAGTCGAGGAAGAGGCTATCCCCGGTGAGGAGAGCCTCGTCGGCCACCCGATAGGCAAGCATCTCCGTCGTGTGTCCGGGCGCGGACAGGGCCTCGATATCGATCCCACCGACCGCTATCGTCTCCCCGTCGGCCACCGGCTCGAACTCGCCCTCGACGTCGCGTTCGGCGGCGCGCTCGCTCAGGTGATAGGGAACGTCGAGCTTCGCCGCGAGCTCCCGTCCGCCGGAGATGTGGTCGGCGTGGACGTGGGTGTCGAGAACGCGTGTGATCGCGAGCCCCGCCGCGGCGGCGGTCGTGATGTACTGGTCGACGTGTCGGGTCGGGTCGACGACGGCGGCCGTCCCGTCGGTCTTCGACCCGACGAGGTGGCTGAGACAGCCCTTCGCGCGGCGCTGGAACTGGACGAGGACGAGGTCGTCCCGCGTCGTCTCGACGGGGACCGACTCGTAGAGCGCGTTCCACGCGCGCATCCCACCGCCGACGACCGCCACGTCGTCGAACCCGTTCGCGTCCAGTTCGGTGGCGAGCCTCGTCGACGTGGCCCCCTTTCCACAGATGACGAGGACCTCCCGCCCATCGGCAAGCCGCTCGATCGTGGTCCGCTGTTCCCGGCTCAGCGTCTCTGCTGGCCCGAACGGAACGTTCTCGGCTCCCTCGACGCGCCACGCCTCGTAGCTCTCCCGGGGACGGGTGTCGACCAGCACGTAGTCGTCCCGGCCGGAGTCCTGCCGGTCGGCGAGCTCCCTGGCGCTGATCGTCTCGAACATAGAGCCATGTACGGTATTGGGTTGGTTAAACATTTCCACCGGTCGCTCGACGACGTCGATACACCGACGATGCCAGTGTACCAAGCGATACCCTCCGCCCTCCTCTCCGCCCGTCCGCTCGTGGTGGGCGATACAGCCGATCAGAGGTTCGAGAAGGCTTCGTCGGCGAGCTCGCCGGTGTCCTCGATGATCCCGGCCATCGCCTCGTCGTCCGGGGCCATCCCGACCAACCGGGCGATCCGCATGATGCTCACGTGGTAGACGGTCTGCACGCCCGGTTCTTCCTCCCAGACGACCACGTTGCAGGGGAACAGCCCCCCGAGTCGGTTCGCCGAGGCGTCGAGCGCGCGGTCGGCGACGGCCGGGTTGCAGGCCCCGAGGACGTAGTAGGGGTCGCGGTCGGCGTCGACCTTCTCGTTGAGCAGATCCGACGGCGAGAACTCGACGGGGATACCGAACCCGGCGCCGGTGAAGACAGCTCGAACGTGCTCGATGGCCTCCTCGTGGTCCATTTCGAGGGTCGTTCGTTTCGTGCCGATGGCCGCCGGGTCGACCTGCGAGGGATCGATGGGTAACACTGTAGTGTAGAGTATTGTGTTGATAGCGAAAAGCGTTCGGGTCCCCGCCCACGAGGGCGGGTCCGGCGGGAGGTCGGTCGACTCAGACCAGGAGCTGGATCTCGGAGTCAGCCATGCGCTGGAAGGCGCTCGCCGCACCGACACCGGTCTCGACCCCGTCGTAGAAGTCGTCCTCGTCGTAGTCCAGGAGGTCGATCGTCATCTGGCAGGCCTGGAGGTCGACCCCGCTGTCGAGGGCGGTTCGAACGAGTTCCTCGACGCTCGCGACGTCGTTGTCGGCGATGCGTTTCGCCATGAACTTCGAGGTCGCCCGGTCCATGCCGGGGAGGGCGGCCACCGCGTTCGGGATCGGCAGGTTCGGGTTCCCGACCGAGCTCAACTGGAGCGCCTTCGAGTGGTCCTCGTGGAGGAGTTCGAGCCCCCAGAAGGTGTGAAATACAGTCACATCCCAGCCGAACGCCGCGGCCGTCGAGGCGAGTATCAGCGGCGGATACGCCATGTCGAGGGTGCCCTTCGTGGCGATGATCACCATCCGCTGGCCGTCCTCCTGGGCTCGAACCGCGTCGAGTTCCGATTCGAGCTCCTCGATGCGGGCTTCGAGGGCCGCGGGGTCCACGTCGGCCTCCGGGGGTGGCGTGTCGGTACTCATCGATGCCCCACGAACCGCGTCATTCGACTCTCCGGACGTAGTGTCGGTAGACGTCCGCCTCCGCGACCTGGTCGACCAGTTCGACGTCGGCGGTCGAACCGGCCCACCCCTTGATGTCGCTCATACTGCCGGCGTCCGTCGCGAGCACTTCGAGGACCTCGTCCGCTCCCAGTCCGTCGACGGCCTGCTTGGTCTTGACGACCGGCATGGGGCAGTTCTCTCCCTGTACGTCGAGCGTTTCGACCACGTCGTGTTCTGCGCTCATGTGCTGTCTTGCCTCTACACCACAACATTGCATCCTCGTTCAAAAGTCTTGTGAGAGGGACGAACAGCCATTCATCCTCTCACCCTGTATCGTACGGTAACGGTTGTGTAGCGTCGCTCTCCGCACGATATCGCGATACTGTATTGCACAGAAATCACTATTCTATACGAACGCTTATGTGGCCGAGCCGAGTAGGTCGGGGCGATGAGCGAGGACGCAGTCCCCGAACCCGACGTCGAGGTCGAATCGATCGAGCCGGACGAACTGAAGGAGCGGATCGACCGCGGCGAGGAGGTGTTCCTCCTCGATACCCGTGCGTCCGACGCGTTCGAGGCGTGGCACATCGACGGCCCGAACGTCACGACGCACAACGTCCCCTACTTCGAGTTCCTGTTCGACGACGTTCCCGAGGAGCGCCTCGACGGGATCCCCGACGACCGTCCAGTGACGGTGCTCTGTGCGAAGGGCGATTCGAGCGAGTACGTCGCCGGAACGCTCCGGGAACGCGGCTACGAGGTCTCTCACCTCGCCCGCGGCATGAACGGCTGGGCGGAGCTCTACGAGTACCACGAACTCGATACGGGTACTGACGTCACGGTCGCCCAGTACCAGCGCCCCTCCAGCGGCTGTCTCGCCTATCTCGTCGTCAGCGGCGACGAGGCGGCCGTGGTCGACCCCCTCCGGGCGTTCACCGACACGTATCGACAGGACGCGCGTGCGCTCGGAGCCGAGATCACCCACGCGCTCGACACCCACGTCCACGCCGACCACGTGAGCGGCGTTCGTCGGGTTGCGGCCGAAAACGACGCCGAAGCCGTCGTCCCCCAGGCCGCCGCCGAGCGCGGCATCGACTTCGAGACGCCCTACACGACGGTCGAGGACGGGGAGACCGTCTCCGTCGGTGGGACCGAGATCGAGGCTATCCACGCACCGGGCCACACGACGGGGATGACCGCCTACCGCGTCGGTGACGTCCTCTTCACCGGCGACAGCCTCTTCACCGAGAGCGTCGCCCGCCCCGACCTCGAAGCGGGTGCCGAGGGTGCGGCCGAGGCCGCGGCCGACCTCCACGAGACGCTGCGGGACACGATCCTCCCGCTCCCCGCGGACACCGTCGTCGCGCCGGGCCACTTCAGCGGGAACACCGAGACCGTCGAGGGGGCCCACGTCGCGCGGCTCAGCGACCTCGAAGCCCGGATGGCGGCGCTCTCGATGGAGAGGGAAGCGTTCGTGGCGTTCGTCCGGTCGGACATGCCGCCGCGGCCGAGCAACCACGAGACGATCGTCGCGATCAACCTCGGCGAGCGCGACGCGGACGACCGGGAGGCGTTCGAACTCGAACAGGGGCCGAACAACTGTGCGGCGAGCCAGGACGCACTGACGGGCGACTGAACGATGACCGGATACGTTCTCCAGGTCCTCGCCGAGGTGTCGCTCGCGGGGCTCTTCCCGCGCGGTATCGGTCAGTACGCCGTCGGCGGCGTGCTGATCGGGCTGGGGGTCTCGACCATCTACCTCGGAACGGCGATCGCGCCGGGCGCGAGCACGTTCTTCGAGTCGACGCTGTCGTACGTCTCGGCGCTCCCCCGGTTCAACCGGGCGACCTACCTCGCCTCGCGCGATTGGCGAGTCGTCTTCACGCTGAGCATGGTCGCCGGCGCGGCCGTCTACGCGCTCCTCCTCGGTGGGGGTGGCTGGACGACCGACGTCCAGGCGTGGCGGCTGCTGGTCGGCGGCGTCCTCGTCGGGGCCGGCACCCGGATCGGGAAGGGCTGTACATCCGGCCACGGCATCAACGGGCTCGCGTCGCGCTCGAAGACCTCGCTCGCGAGCGTCGCGACGTTCATGTCCGTCGCGGTCGGCGTCGCGCTGGCGATGCAAGCCCTCGGGGTGACGCCGTGACCCGATCCGCGGACCGGCATCCGCTGTTCGTGCCGCTGGTCGCCCTCGGCGGGCTGCTCTTCGGCTTCGGGCTCGCCTACAGCGAGATGGCTCGTCCGGAGGTCGTGCTCGACTTCCTGCAACTGCAGGACCTCGGCCTCGTGTTCGTGATGGGCGGGGCGGCGGGCGTCACGGCGGTCGCGATCGCGTTCGCGACGCGGTTCCTCGACCGCGCGCCGGTCACCGG
>NZ_QZWE01000070.1:0-996 GCF_003602035.1 Halococcus sp. IIIV-5B
ATCGAGCGAATGCGACCGTTCCTGGTGGGCGAGAACCCGCTCGACATCGACCGGCTCTACGAACACCTGATCCAGAAGATGTCGGGCGAGGGCTCGATCGCCGGTAAGGCGATTTCGGCGATCTCGGGCATCGAGATCGCGCTTCACGACCTCGCGGGCAAGCTCCTCGGGGTTCCGGCCTACCAACTGCTGGGCGGGAAGTATCGCGACGAAGTGCGGGTCTACTGTGACTGTCACGCCGGCAACGAGGCCGAACCCGCCTCGAACGCCGAGGAGGCCGAACGCGTCGTCGGCGAACTGGGCTACGACGCCATCAAGTTCGACCTCGACGTGCCCTCTGGCGACGAGAAGGACAGAGCGAATCGTCACCTCTCGCCGCGGGACATCGAGCACAAGGAAGCGATCGTGCGCGAGGTGCTCGACCGGGTCGGCGACCGTGCCGAGGTAGCCTTCGACTGTCACTGGTCGTACACCGCCGACGGGGCCAAACGCCTCTCGTACGCGCTCGAGGAGTACCCGATCTGGTGGCTCGAGGACCCGATCCCCCCCGAGAACCACGATGTCCAGCGGACGGTCACCCAGGCCACCACGACGCCGGTCGCGACGGGCGAGAACGTCTACCGAACCCACGGGAGCCGTCACTTGGTCGAGAACGAAGCGGTCGACATCCTCACGCCCGACATCCCGCGGGTGGGCGGGATGCGCGAGGGGATGAAGATCGCGAACATGGCGGACGACTACTACATCCCGCTCGCGATGCACAACGTCTCCTCGCCGATCGGCACGATGGCGAGCGCGCAGGTCGGGGCGGCGATCCCGAACATGCTCGCAGTGGAATACCACTCCTACCAGCTCGGCTGGTGGGACGACCTGGTCGAGGAGACGGTGCTCGGGACGGGTCGGCTCCCGATCCCGGACGAGCCGGGCCTCGGGCTCACGCTCGACCTCGACACCGTCGGCGAGCACCTCGTCGCCGGCGAGACCCTCTTCGACGAG
>NZ_QZWE01000071.1:0-742 GCF_003602035.1 Halococcus sp. IIIV-5B
GTTCAATAACCCAGCAGCAACGAACAGTTCCTCATCGGAGAATACTCGTTGGTAAATCCCGTGGAGCGGTTTCTCACTTAATCCAGATGCCTCAGGACTGATATTGTAGGGCCGGAGTGTCTGAAGCGTATGGACACAGACAAATTCTTTCGGTAACACCGTAGCGATCATCGTTCGCTCATCCGACGATCGTGCAACATCACGATATGCGAGTCGATACTCGGTACAATCAAGAAGGACATCCTCCTCGGATAGAGGACTGTCTCGGTGTTCTGCTAGCAAGTCATTGACAAACTGCTTTTGAGACTTTCCAGATTTGGGTCCACCGAACTGACTATAGAGCGATTTCTTTGGCTCTCCAGTATTGAATCGTTTCTCACGGATCCGACGCTTCGCGCTTTCTGCCGGAGCCACTGATTCTTCGACACTCCACGCTAGTGCTGAATTAGTTTGGTTGTCGATCGCGCCGTTATAATGGAATTGGTGAATGTTCTCGCCGCCGTACACAGGATAGTCCCCGTTCTCCTCCGTTCGTGTGAACCGGTCTGAATCCCGAGTCTTGTTCAATTCCTCTGGAAGTGGTCGGGCTTGCCACCCATCGGTGACGTCTTCCGCGAGCGACGGGTATTGCAGAATTCGTTTCAGCACATCTACTTCTTTAGGCTTTGTGATCGCCGGGAAAATTCGTGCACTGGGAGAATACTCTATGAGAACGTCACGAGGTATATCGATCGCTTGCTCA
>NZ_QZWE01000072.1:0-584 GCF_003602035.1 Halococcus sp. IIIV-5B
GACTAATTGGTCTTGGGGGGTGTGTCCAATAGATTCAAGTGACAGCGTTGCGCGCATAGCAATAGCTCACCAAAAACAACCGCGTGGGCCGGGAGTGGTAGGAACACTCCCGAAACCGAGGAACCAGTTTGCCTCTATGACCACAGACAGAGCCACCGGTATTGAAACTACCGGACCGACCGACGACGAATCGGATGACCAGACAACCCAGCTTCTGCACCGTGTTGAAGCCCTTGAAGCCGAAAAAGCTCAGCTAGAGGAGCGATTCGAGTCAGAGCTCGATGACGTTCGTTCCGAGCTCGACGAGACCAAGCAGCAGCATCGCGAGGATCGTCATGCTCTCGCGCGCGAGAATCACGAGCTTCGCCAATCTCAGCAACAGCTCGAAGAACGCGCCACCAAAGCTGAGGAGAAGGACAGCTACCTCCTTGACGATATCCTCGACCTCGAAAACCAGCTCGCGGATCTGGAGGAGGGTTCTCCCGGGTCCGAAGCAGGGGGTGACGCCGCCGAAACCGCCGTCCAGCATCAGGATCTCACGCCTATCGAGCGTCTCTCCATCATGGATGCCGAAGACACCGGGA
>NZ_QZWE01000073.1:0-584 GCF_003602035.1 Halococcus sp. IIIV-5B
GATCCACATTTTGCCAGGGAGGCCGCTTCGCGGCCTCCCTAGCAAAAGGTGGGTATTAGTCACTCGCGGGCCGGTCGGCGCGCGAGGGCGGCGGGATCTCGTCGCGACCGGAGGGGGTCGGCAGCACGCACCGGGGCGGCTCCTCGTTGACGTGGTGGTACTGCGCCGGCGTGTTGGCGAGCGGGTGGGCAGGGTTCTCGGCGCTCCGAATGCGGGCGACGCGGCACTCGCCGAAACCTCGGAGGCGGGCACGGATGCCGCGCCAGTGGTGGCGCGAGCGCTCGGGGATCGAGAGCGAGCGGGTCGAGTGACAGCCACCGCGGGTCGCGAGCAGCGCCCGATTGGCGTTCGCCGCGAGGTCGTCGTGGTCGACGAGCACCCCGACTCGGGCGTCGGCGGGGGCCCTGGCGGCGAGCACGTCGAGCCCGAGGTGGAGCGCGCGGTACTCGGCGACGTTGTTGTCGGGTGCGGTGTCGGGTACCGCGAGGCGGGCGACACGGTCGCCGCTCCGGGTCTCGATCACCACGCCGAGCCCGCCGGTCCCATCCGAGAGGCGATAGGAGCCGTCGGTGGCGACGTAGAAC
>NZ_QZWE01000074.1:0-526 GCF_003602035.1 Halococcus sp. IIIV-5B
AGGACCATTACTCTCGACGGGAACGCGACGGTCACACTGAACGGAAACGAAATCAACCCAGAAGACTACTCGAAAAACGTGCTTTCGGTGGTTGGGACCGGTAGCCCCACCGATTACCGCTTCTCGGCTTCGGGGTCGATTGAGAAGAGTACCGCCAACAACGGTACGCTCGGCGACGAAGACCAGATATCCGGAGGTACTGTCGAGGGCTACGTTTCCGGTGGCACCGATTCCTATGTGTACTCGGGTGAGCTCACGAGCTTCACTCTCGACGGGAACGCGATTGTCACGTTGAATGGTCAGGAGATCGACCCGGAGACATACTCCCAGGATATCCTCTCGATCGAGGGGACTGGTAGCCCGACCGATTACCGCTTCTCGGTTTCGGGGTCGATTGAGAAGAGTCGCGCCAACGGTGGGACGCTCGGAGACGAGGATAATGTCTTGGGTAACACTGCTACCGGTTACGTCTCGGGTGGGACGGACTCCTACGCGGTCGAAGGCGAGATCGAGTCGTTCTCGCTCG
>NZ_QZWE01000075.1:0-463 GCF_003602035.1 Halococcus sp. IIIV-5B
GCCGGCAGCGTGCGAGCGCCGGTAGAGCCCCGCGCCGACGGCGACCGTCCCGAGCGCACCGAGGCCGAACGCGGCGGGCGAGACGGCGAGCGCGAGCGTGCCGACCGCTCCCGCGACGACCGCGACCCCCTCACTCAGTCGTGGCGGCGACGGGTCGATAGCGTGGCTCACCGCGAGCCTCCGGCGCGTGCGAGCGCCACCGCGATCGGTTCGTCGTCCCAGTCGATCACGGGGATCCCGGCGGCCCGGAGTTTCGAGAGCCGGACCCGGCGTTCGGTTCGTGCGAGTTGACACCCCGGCGTGTCGGTCGCCGTGGGGTCGGGGCTCACGACGCTCACGCGGTGGCCACCGACGTCGAGCCGCCGGACCAGACGCACGAGGGCGTCGTCACACACCGGCGAGCAGACCACGACCTGCGCCCGCGCGGGGAGGCGTCGTCGGAGCCGCCGGAGCCGTATCGAGG
>NZ_QZWE01000076.1:0-459 GCF_003602035.1 Halococcus sp. IIIV-5B
CTTCTTCGCGGCCGGCCAGTCGCCCTCGACCAGCGCCAGATAGGTCTTGCCGGTTTCACGTTCGCGGAATTGGTCCTGCAGGGCGGTCAGCGCGCTGCGCTTTTTCGCGATCAGCAGGATGCCGGAGGTGTCCCGGTCGAGGCGGTGCACCAGTTCCAGGAACTTCGCGGTCGGTCGCGCCGTTCGAAGCTGCTCGATCACGCCGAAGCTCACGCCGCTGCCACCATGCACGGCCACGCCGGCGGGCTTGTCGATGGCGATCAGCGCCTCGTCCTCCAACAGCAAGGGGAAGTCGCGCGCCGGCGCGACGGCCGCGCTCCCTGCTTCCGAGCGGTCGGCGACGCGCACCGGCGGCAGGCGCAGCAGATCGCCGGCGGCAACGCGGGTCTCGGCCTGCGCCCGCCCCTTGTTGATGCGCACCTCACCGGACCGGATGATCCGGTAGACATGGGTCTTGGG
>NZ_QZWE01000077.1:0-448 GCF_003602035.1 Halococcus sp. IIIV-5B
GCCTCTTCGCCGTCGAGTTGATGAATCGCCTCATCTTCGTCAAGTTCCTCGAAGACCGTGGCCTCGTCCCCTCGGATCTGTTGGCGGACCTCGCCGACACCTACAACCCGAGTACCTACCCTCAGTCGCTTTACGAGACCTTCCTCGAACCCCTCTTTTTCGGCGTGCTCGACGAACGCCCCAGCGAGCGCTCCGAGCAGATCAAACAGGTCGGCTTCTACACCGACGTCCCCTATCTCAACGGGGGCCTGTTCCGCCCGCACGAGAACACCGAGCGCGGGTTCACCGACGAGAGCTTCGACGTTCGCGATGCCGTCATGACCTCGATCATCGAGTTTCTCGAATCCTACACCTTCTCCGCCGACGGCAGTCCCGACGACCTCGACCCCAGCATTTTGGGTAACGTCTTCGAGAAAACCATCAACTACCCCACAGGAGACCCCAGTGA
>NZ_QZWE01000007.1:0-152502 GCF_003602035.1 Halococcus sp. IIIV-5B
ATCTTCGCGCTCACCGGCTTCGCCGCCGGGATCGCGGGCCCCGCGCTCACGGTGGCGTTCTTGATCAACGGCTTCGTGGCGCTGTTCACCGCGATGTCCTACGCCGAGCTCGGTGGCGCGTTCCCCGAGGCCGGTGGGGGCTACCTCTGGGTCGCGGAGTCACTGGTCGAGCCGAACGGCTTCTACGCCGGGTGGATGAGCTGGTTCGCCCACGCCGTCGCGTGCGCGCTCTACGCCGTGACCTTCGGGACCTACTTCACGGAGTTCCTCGTCACCGTGACGCCGCTCACCGAGAACTTCGTGTTCTTCGGCTTCCTCACCCACTCGCTGGCCGAGCGCCTGTTGGCGGCGCTGGTGGCGGTCGGCTTCGGCTACGTCAACTATCGCGGAGCCGAGGAGACGGGTCGCGCCGAGGTGGTAGTGGTCGTCGTCAAGCTCGTGATCCTCGGGCTGTTCATCGTCTTCGGCGCGTACGCCACCCTCACCACCCCCGACTGGCCCGCAAAGTTCCTCTCGAGCCCCTCGTTCGCACCCAACAGCGTGTTCGGGATCATCGGCGCGATGGGTTTCACCTACATCGCGTTCGAGGGCTACGAGATCATCGTCCAGTCCGGTGAGGAGGTCAAAGATCCCGGAAGAAACGTGCCGAAGGCGGTGTTCTACTCGCTCGCGGTCGTCGTCCCCATCTACGTCCTCGTCGCGTTCGTCGCGATCGGCGGGATCGACGTCACGCAGGAGATCGCGGGGTTGGCGGGTGTGAGCGCGGGCACACCGACGTGGCAGGCGCTCGGCGGGCTCGGGGAGCTCGGCATCGTCGAGGCGGCCAACCAGTTCATGCCCTACGGTGCACTCCTCCTGCTCGTTGCGGGGGTGGCAGCCACGTCGAGCGCGCTCAATGCGACCGTGTACTCGTCGAGCCGGGTGTCGTTCGCGATGGGGCGAAATCGGGAACTCCCCGCGGTCTTCGAACGGATCCACCCCGAGCGCCGCACGCCCCACGTCGCCATCCTGCTCTCGACGGTGCTGATCGTGGCGATGTCGGTCACGCTCCCGATCGAGAGCGTCGCGGCCTCGGCCGACATCATGTTTATACTACTATTCATCCAGGTCAACTGGGCGCTGATACGGATGCGGACCACCCACCCGGACCTGGACCGTACCTTCACGGTGCCGTTCATGCCCTGGCCCGCGCTGATCGGGATCGCCGCCCAAGTCGTGCTCCTGCCCTTCCTGATCTACGAACTCGGGCTCGAAGCCATCGGGATCGGCACCAGCAACGAGGGGCTCGTCGCACTCGCCGTCACCGGGGTCTGGATGGTCATCGGGCTCGCGGTGTTCTACGGCTACTCGAAGGGCAAACAGGCCGAAGAGCGCGAGGCGGAGACTCCGACGGTGCTCGCGGCGGAGTCCCCCGAGGAGCGCGAACGGCGGATCCTCGTGCCGCTCGCGAACCCGGAGACGACCGACCGGCTCCTCCGGACCGCAATCGACCTCGCGCGCGAACGCGACGCCGAGATCCGGGTGATGAGCGTCGTCACGGTCCCCCGTCAGACCCCGGTCGAAGAGGGTCGGCAGTTCGTCGAGACGAAGCGCGAACTCCTCGAAGAGGCCATCGAGACCGCCGAAGCGGCGGGGGTTCCCGCTGGCGGCACGGTCAGGATCGGCCACGACGTCGCCGACGCGATCATCACGACGGCCGAAGCCGAGGACGTCGACGAGATCCTGTTGGGCTGGCGCGGCCGGAGCCGTCGCCGGGATTTCGTGCTCGGGAGCAACGTCGACCGGGTCGCCACCGACGCACCGTGTGACGTCCTCGTCGAGCGGATCGGTCCGCCGACCGCGGTCGGATCGATCCTCGTCCCCACCGCGGGCGGCCCGCACGCGGCGTACGCCGCCGAGGTCGCCAGCGCGCTCGCGAGAGCGAACGACGCCCACGTTCGCGTGGTCTCGGTCGTGCCGCCGGACGCGTCCGCGGACGAGCGGGAGCGAGCGGAACGCGACGTCGAGACCACGGCCGCCGTCGTCGAGTCCGAGGACGTCGCGGGCGACGTAGTCGAGGGTGACGAGGTCGTCCCGACGATCGCTTCGCTCTCGGCCGACCACGGCTTCACGATCGTGGGTGCGAGTCGCGAAGGGCTCCTCCAGCGCCTAGTGTTCGGCGCGACCCCCGAGGCCGTCGGTCTGGAGGCCGACGGCACGGTCATCATGGCGAAACGCCGGCTCGACCTCCGATCCCGGCTCTCACGGTGGTTCCGGCGGGCCCGCAACGGCGGGTCGTAACTCGATCCGTTCCGGTCAGTCGTCGCTCGCCGCGCTGACCCGGCGGTCCGAACGCGGTCCGTCGAGTTCCACAGCCGGGAGGAGGTCCCTGAGGTAGCGCCCGGTGTGGGAGTCCTCGTCGTGGGCGATGGCCTCCGGGCTGTCGGCCGCGACGACCTCGCCACCGTGTTCGCCGCCCTCGGGACCGAGGTCGATGACGTGGTCGGCGTTCTTCACGAGGTCGAGTTCGTGTTCGATCACGACGACGGTGTTGCCGTTGTCGACGAGGCGCTGGAGCACTCCGATGAGCTTGCGTTCGTCGGCCGAGTGGAGCCCCGTGGTTGGTTCGTCGAGGAGGTAGAGGGTGTCGCCGGTCTGCTTCTTCCCGAGCTCCTCGGCGAGCTTGACGCGCTGGGCCTCGCCCCCGGAGAGGGTGGTCGAGGGCTGGCCGAGGCGCATGTAGTCCAGCCCGACGTCGCGGAGGAGCTGGAGCCGACGCTTGAGTCGGGTGTCGGCCTCGAAGAACTCGTAGGCCTCCTCGACACTCATATCGAGCACGTCCGCGATGGTCTTGCCCTTGAACTCGACCTCGAGGGTCTCGTCGTTGTAGCGCGCGCCGCCGCACTCCTCGCAGGGGACGTGGACGTCCGAGAGGAAGTTCATCTCGATCTTGACGGTGCCCTGCCCGCCACAGGCCTCACACCGCCCGCCCTTGACGTTGAAGGAGAAGCGCCCCTTCTCGTAGCCACGCTGTTTGGCGAGGTTTGTGCTCGCGAACCGCTCGCGGACGTGGTCGAAAACACCGGTGTACGTCGCGGGGTTCGAGCGGGGCGTACGGCCGATCGGCGACTGGTCGATCAGCCTCGCGGTCTCGATGTCCTCGTGTTCGATGGCGTCGTGCTCGCCGGGGTCGACAGTTCTGTTGTCGTTCATCTCGCGAACGAGGCCCTTGTAGAGCACGTCGTGCATCAGGGTGGACTTCCCGGAGCCCGACACGCCCGTGATGGCGGTGAAACAACCGGTCGGGATCGAGACGTCGAGGTTCGCGAGGTTGTGCTCGCGCGCCCCGCGGATCCGGATCTCGCCCTGGGGTTCGCGGCGCTCCTCGGGCACCGGGATCGCCCGCCGTCCCGAGAGGTACTCACCCGTGATCGAGCCCTCGACCTGCTCGATCTCCTCGACGGTGCCCTGGGCGACGACCTCGCCGCCGCGCTTGCCGGGGCCCGGGCCCATATCGATCACCTCGTCGGCCCGGCGCATCGTGGCCTCGTCGTGTTCGACGACGAGTAGTGTATTGCCGATGTCGCGGAGCTCTTCGAGGGTGTTCAACAATCGATCGTTGTCGCGCTGGTGCAGTCCGATCGAGGGCTCGTCGAGCACGTAGAGCACGCCCACCAGCCCGGAGCCGATCTGGGTCGCGAGTCGAATGCGCTGGTTCTCACCACCGGAGAGCGTGGCGGCCTGGCGGTCGAGGGTGAGGTATTCGAGTCCGACCTCGCACATGAACCCGAGTCGCGACCGGATCTCCTTCAGGATCTCCTCGGCGATGGTGCGGTCGCGGTCGGACATCCCGTCCTCCATCCCCTCGAAGTGTGCGAGCGCGTCGCCGATGGACATCCGATTCACGTCGGTGATCGGGGTGTCGTCGACCAGTACCGCGCGGCTCTCGGGTTTGAGGCGGGTCCCCTCACAGGCCGGGCACGTCGTAACGGCCATGTACTTCTCGATGTGCTCGCGCGTGCTCTTGCTCTCGGTCTCGACGTACCGACGGTCGAGGTTCGGGATCACGCCCTCGAAGCGTTTCTCTTTGCGCCGTGTGCCGTTCCGCGTTCGGCTCTCGAAGACGACCTTCCGGGAAGTGCCGTAGAGAAACGCGTCCTGAACGTCGGGGTCGAGGTCCTCGAAGGGCGTGCTGAGCGAGACACCGAAGTGGTCCGAGACGGCGTCGAGCCGGGTCTGATAGTACGACCGGGAGTAACTCCAGGGTTCGAAGACCTCTTTGAGGGGCTTCTCGGGGTCCTGGACAACGAGATCCCGGTCGACCTCCTTGGTCTCGCCGATACCCTCACACTCGGGGCAGGCCCCGTGCGGGCTGTTGAACGAGAAGCTCCGGGTCTCGATCTCGGAGATGTCGATCCCACAGTGGGTACACGCGAGGGCTTCGGAGAACTCGACCACCGCACGGTCGTCGGCCTCACCCGCGAGGTCGCCGGTCGCACGTGCTACGGCCCCACCGAGGTCCGCGTCCTCGGGTGGGTCGGGGAGGATGACTTTGAGGACGCCGTCGGCCTCTTCGAGCGCCGTCTCGACGCTGTCGGTGATCCGCGACCGCGCGTTCTCGCTGATCTTCACGCGGTCGACCACCACGTCGACGGTGTGGTCGTAGTTCTCGTCGAGTTCCGGTCTGTTTGTCGCGAGGTCGTAGCTCTCGCCGTCGACCTCCACCCGCGAGTAGCCCTCGCTCACGAGGTCGTCGAAGAGGTCCTCGAAGGCCCCCTTCTGGTCGCGGATGACGGGCGCGGCGACCTTCGCCCGCGTCCCCTCGGGCAGTTCGAGGATCCGCCGGACCATCTGCTGGGCGGACTGCTCGCCGACCTCGCGCCCACAGTCCGGACAGTGGGGCACGCCGACGCGGGCGTAGAGCAGGCGAAGGTAGTCGTGGAGTTCGGTGACGGTCCCGACCGTGGACCGAGGGTTGTTGGCGGCGTTCTTCTGGTCGATCGAGATCGCCGGCGAGAGCCCTTCCACTGTTTCGACCTGGGGCTTGTCCATCTGACCCAGGAAGTTCCGTGCGTAGGCGGAGAGCGACTCGATGTATCGGCGCTGGCCCTCCGCGTAGACGGTCTCGAAGGCCAGCGAGGATTTGCCGGATCCCGACAACCCGGTGACGACCGTGAACGCGTCGCGCGGGATGGTGACGTCGAGGTCTTTGAGGTTGTGCTCTTCGGCTCCTCGGACCTCGATGGCGTCCTTACTCATTGTGTTCGCTGGGGTCGCCGGGAGTGAAACCCTGTCGGTTCCCCACCTTTTGCTGCGGTCGCTCACTTCGTTCGCTCCCTAGCAAAATGTGGATCAAAAGCCAGCGTCACCCCCTCGTTTCACTCGGGGGTTCCTCGGCCCGCTCGCTCACTCCGTTCGCTCGCGGTACTACCACTAGCACCTCCGCAACCGCACAGCACCGCACCGCCGAAGCCCTCGCGCCCTCCGGGCGCTCGCCCTTCATCCGCCAGGCTCCGCACTGCAACCGCTGACCGCAACCGCACCGCGGCCGCCACCGTACCGCCGCCGGACGACGGCCCCGCCCCCGCTCCCCACGGCGTTCGTGCGAAACTATTTCACTTCGACCGGCGAGAACCGACCAATGTCACGCACCGACGACGCTCTCGCGGGCATCGAACTCACCGACGACGAGTACCGAGTCGTCCAATCGTTGGTCCGGAACAAGTACCGGGCCTACGATTCGTCGGGCGACGTGGTCCTCAAGGGCTCACAGAAGATGTTCCGGCTGAAGGAGGAGTTCCCGTTCGTCGGCCCGGACGGCGACCCGGTGTTCACCGTCACGGCGGGGGGCATCCTCGACGTCGCCGGCAACTACACCCTCACCGACGACGTCACCGGCGAACCGGTCGTGGTGCTCGATCGGCAGTGGACGATGCTGACCGACAAGTGGACCCTCCGCGACCCGGACGACGAGTCCGTCATCGCGCGGATCGAGTCCGGGAGCACCCTCGCGGACCTCCTCAGATACGCCT
The DNA here is from genome assembly GCF_003602035.1 of Halococcus sp. IIIV-5B. Taxonomy (NCBI): domain Archaea; kingdom Methanobacteriati; phylum Methanobacteriota; class Halobacteria; order Halobacteriales; family Halococcaceae; genus Halococcus; species Halococcus sp. IIIV-5B. The sequence continues at coordinate 6,012 of NZ_QZWE01000007.1, forward strand.
CCGACGTCTTCTCGTTCATCCCCCACTCGTACGAGATCACCGACGCCGGTGGCGGCCACGTGGGCTCGATCGACGGACGGTTCTCGCTCCGCGACGAGTACACCGTGAGGGTCGACGACACCGGCGACGTCCCGAAGGAGGCCGTGATCGCCGCCGCAATGGTGATCGACGCCATCGAGGGGAACTGACCGAGCGCGAATTCCGCTGATTCCGGGGTACTTATTCGGGCCAGCGGCGAATCGAGCGTATGAACACCGGTCGCCGTCCGTGGAACGGGTGCGGAACGTCGCGTAGCGTTCGATCCGACGAGGGGCGAACGACGTAGCGTGGCCTCCGACATCGACCACGGGACACGCGCGAAGGAGGTTCTGGGGCGGTCGCGGTGGTGGCAAGTCGTCGCCGCCGCCCTGATGATGGGGCTCATCAGCCCCTACCAGTACGTCTGGTCGTCGATCGAGGGCCCGCTCGCCGCCGACCTCAACGTCCAGCTCTCGGCGCTCAGCGTGGTCTTCACGCTCTTCGTCGCGATCCAGTCCCTCTCACAGTTCCCGGTCGGCATCTGGCGCGACAACCACGGCCCCCGAACGATCAGCCTCGTCGCGGGCGTGCTCGCCGGCGGAGGATACCTCGGATTGGCCTACGCGACGGCGATCTGGCAGGTCTACCTGCTCTACTCGCTCGGCGCGCTCGGGGTCGGTATCGTCTACACCGTGGCGGTGAACACCGCGCTCAAGTGGTTCCCCGACAAGCGCGGGCTCACCACCGGGATCGGCACGATGGCCTTCGCCGCCGGGAGCGCCGTGTTCATCCCGTACGTCCGCGCGAACACGGGCCTGGGGGCCTACTCGGAGGTCCTCCGGAACATGGGTCTCCTGATCGGGGTCGGCATCCTCGTCGGCGCGGTCGCGCTCCGCGACCCGCCGGAGGACTGGCTCGCCGACGACGATGACGACCAACGAACCGCCGCGAACGGGGGCACCGCGACCGCTGACACCCGCCGCCAGTACACCCCGCGCGAGGTGCTCCGAACCTGGCAGTTCTGGATCCTCTTCGTGACCTTCACGTTCGTCAACGCCGCCGGCCTGTTGGTGACCGCGAAGGTGGTCTCGTTCGCCCAGAGCTTCGGGCTCGCCGCCGCGGTCGCCACCACCTCCGCGACGGTGCTCGCCCTGGTCGGCGGCCTCAGCCGGATCGTCGTCGGTGGGGTCTCGGACAGGGTCTCCCGAAAGTGGGCTATCGTGGTGATGTCACTGGTCTCGGGGCTCGGGCTGTTCGCGATGGTCTGGCTCGGACGGCTGGGGTCCGGGGTGGGGTTCATCGCCGCCGTGGTCGTCACCACCTTCTTCTGGAGTCCCCAGTTCACGCTCTATCCAAGTCTCGTCGGCGACTACTACGGCGAAGCCAACTCCTCCAGCAACTACGCGCTGGTCTACATGGGCAAGGTCGGCGGCGGCGTGCTCGGCGGCGCGGTCGCGGGCTGGCTGATCGCGGTCGCGGGCTGGACGCCGACCTTCCTCGCCGGTGGCGTGCTCGCGATCCTCGCGGGTCTCATGTCCATCGCCCTCAAACCACCCGAATAACCCCTCCCGGTCGCCGCTGGTTGGGCTCTCGTCCCGTTGGCTCGCGTCACCCCTGAAGCACCCGTCCTCGGATGGTTAGTCGTCGCTGTGGATCGGCCCCGTGTCGTCGACGATACGTCCCACACGGGATTCCGGCGAGCCTGTCTCGGGTGTGGATCCCGTACTGGGTAGGGAACGGTGAGCGCTCGATGTGCGACCGCACCCGAGGGCTGTTCCGCTTTCGAGACGTTGGTGCACTCCATGTGGGAACCCGAAGCCACGGTCGTGAGGAGCGCCTCGGGAGTCGGGGGCGCTCTCGCCGAGTTCGACTCCGGGACCGGGGTGGTTTTCGCGGCGGCCATCGCGCTCGCGGTCGTCCACTTGCTCGCGGGCGGCCTCCGCGCCATCGATCGTATCCCGCGAAGCGGATGGCTCTCGTTCGGGGGCGGGATCTCGGTCGCGTACGTCTTCGTTCACCTGTTCCCCGAGCTCCAAGAACGGGGCGAGATACTCGAGGAGAGCGACCTCTTCGTCGCGGCTTTCTTCGAGCATCACGTCTATCTCGTCGCGCTCACCGGGTTCGCCGTGTTCTACGGTCTCGAACGGCTGGTCACCCGCTCGCGACAGGACGACACCCCGTTCGGGGTCTCGCTGCCGGCTGCTGGGGTCTTCTGGATCCACATCGGCTCGTTCGCGCTCTACAACGGGATCATCGGCTACCTCCTCCACGACCGGGCCGGTCCCACGGCGACCGTCCTGTTCGCCGTCGCCATGGGAGTGCACTTCGTCGTCAACGACGCCAGTCTGCGCGAGGACCACGAGCACCGATACCACGACGTCGGTCGGTGGGTGCTCTCGTTCGCGGTCGTCGTCGGGGCGGCCATCGGCGCGTTCTTCGAGGTCGGCGAGGCGCTCGTCGCCGTGTTGGTCGCCTTCCTGGCAGGCGGGATCATCCTCAACGTGATCAAGGAGGAGCTCCCCGAGAACTTCGAGAGCCGGTGGTGGGCGTTCGCGGTCGGCGCGGCGGGCTACACCGCCGTCTTGCTGCTCGTCTGAGGCGTCGGCCACCGCAACTGGCGATCGAGTGACTTCTCCACACCTGCGTGCTCGGGTCCACGGTGGACCCGTGCGGATTCAGTAGCCGGCGACGGTGCCGTCCTTTCGGGGTTCGGTCGCACCCGAGAGGACTCCCTCGTTGTTTCTCGCGATCTGTGCGCCGCCGAACTGCACGGGTGGAAGCACCCGGACGTCGTGACCCATCCGCGCGAGTTTGGTCGCGAGGTTTCCATCCATCCGTCCCTCGATCGCGAGCGAGCCGTCCTCACGGTAGCGCCATCGCGGGAGGTCGAGCGCGGCCTGGAGCGGGAGGTCGTAGTCCACGACGTTCGAGATGGTCTGGACGTGGCCCTGGGGCTGCATGAACCCGCCCATCACGCCGAAGGCGGCCCAATCGTCGCGGCTCCCGTCGGGCGCGAAGTCCACGAGCCCAGGGATCAGGGTGTGGAACGGCCGTTTGCCCGGTTCGAGGCTGTTCGGGTGGTCGGGGTCGAGCGAGAACGACGCGCCGCGGTTCTGGAGGGCGATCCCGGTGTCGCCGGCGACCAGCCCGCTCCCGAAGCCCGCGAAGCGCGAGTTGATGAACGAGACCACGTTGCCCGCGGCGTCGGCGACACAGAGGAGGACGGTATCGGCGTCCTCGGCGTGTGAGTCAGGGACGCCAAAGCTCACGTCGCTCGCGGTCGCGTCGACGTCGTTCGCTCGCTCCGCCGCCCACGCCCCGGACGCGAGCGGCGGTACGTCCTCGTAGGTCGGGTCGGTGATGTAGCGGTGGCCGTCGTGGAACGCACGTTTGGTGGCCTCCGCGAAGTAGTGAACCCGCTCGGGCGAGTCGAGGGGGTAGCTACCGGCGTCGACCTCGTTCGCGATGTTGAGGGCTTCGAGCGCGATCAGTCCTTGATTGTTCGGCGGAAGTTCGTAGACCTCGGCACCGTTGTAGCGCGTCGAGACCGGGTCGGGGAAGGTCGGCTCGAAGGCCGCGAGGTCGTCCGTGGTGAGAAAACCGCCCTTCGACTGAATCTCCTCGGCGATCGCCTCACCGATCCGGCCCTCGTAGACCACGTCCGCGCCCTCGGTGGCGATCGCCTCCAGGCTCTCGCCGAGTTGGGGCAGACGCATGCGCTCACCGACCGTGGGCGCGTGGCCGTCGTTCAGGTACGCCTCGGCGGCATTCTCGTCGGTGAAGAGGGTCTCGGCACCTTTCCAGTGGTCGGCGATGACCTCCGTGACGGGGTAGCCGTCCATCGCGTAGCGGATCGCGGGCTGGAGCGCGTCGCTCAGGGTTCCACGGCCGAAGCGCTCGATGGTCGTCTCCCATCCCCGCGCCGTCCCGGGGACGGTGACGGCGTGCGGACCGAGGAACGGCATCCCGCGCTCGCCGCCGCTGTCGACCGCCGCCCCCCGGCTTTCGGGATACCACTCGTCGGCGTCCGCGTGGGTCTCGACCGACTCGCGGACGTTCTCGATCGTGGCCTCGGCGGGCGCGCCGCCACAGGACGACATCGCGCCGACCTCGCCGTCGGCGGTGCGGTAGAGCGCGAAGACGTCGCCGCCGAGGCCCGTGCTCGTCGGTTCGACGACGTTGAGCGCCGCGGCGGTGGCGACGGCGGCGTCGAAGGCGTTGCCGCCCTCCCGGAGGGTCTCGACACCCGCCTCGGCGGCGAGCGGCTGGCTGGTGGCGACGACCCCCTCGGTGGCGTAGACGGTCGAGCGGCGGGAGGTGAATCGATCGAGATCGGGTGCTGGCATGCCACCACTCCACCGGCCACCATCGTAAATCCCCTGCCGACCGGATCCGCCGTCCGACGAGGGATCGCCCGTTCGCACGCGACGGTCTCAGCCGCTGATGGAGACCCGGTTGAACTTCTGTTTGTAGTCGCCGGCGACCCCGAACGGCGGGATGTCGACCGCCTCGTACCAGAACCGCGGGGTCGTCTCGTGGTAGACCGGGAGGCTCGCCACCGTCTCCCAGTTCGCCTCCTCCATCGTGACGTAAGCGTCGTTGCGGGCCTGCTGGGCCGCGTCGGTCGGTGCGGGGTTGTTCTGGACCGTCTCCCACGCCGAGACGGCGCGCTGGGCGGTGTCGGTGTCGGTCGGCTGGTTCGAGTACGACTCGGGCGAGGCCGCACTGGTGTCCGAGGTCGCGGGGTTCAGGTGTTTGAGGAAGGCGTCCGGTGCGGCCCACGGCACGATCCACCCGAGGGTGAACGCCTCGACGTTGCCGTTCTGCACCTGTTCGAGCAACGCCGAGAACTGGATCTGCTGGATCGTCATCTCGATGTGGGCGCTCGCGAGCTGGTCGCGGAGGAGCTTCGCGGTCTGGAGCCACGTGTCGGACTGGTAGATCGTGAACCCGAGTTCGAACGGGTCGTTCTGGCTGTAACCCGCCTCCTCCATCACCCGACGGGCCTCGTCGAGTTGTGTCTCGTTGTAGCCGTAGGGGTACTGCTGTTTCGCGTGGCGCTGGTAGGCCTCCGGGCCGCCGGGGTAGATGCTCGGGACGGTGTAGTGGTACGCCGGCAGCCCGCGACCCTTGAACACCTGGTCGACGACGGTGGACTGGTCGAGGGCGTACGCCATCGCCTTCCGGACGGGCGTCGGCACGTTCGGGACGTTGAAGCCGATGTAGTAGACCGACAGCGACGGCACTTCGAGGTAGTTCACCGTCTCGCCGTTCTTGAGCGGGCCGTAGGTGCCGTGGCGTCGGCCCTGGTCGTCGGTACGTTCGATCGTGGCCTTCTCCTGTTGGTACTGGGCGGTCGGGATGTTGAAGACGTCCGCGTTCCGGCCGACCACGTAGTTGTAGATGGAGCTCGAATCCTCGATTATCTGCCAGTTGACCCCCGAGACCTGCGGGACCTCGCCGTGGTAGTTCTCGAACCGCTCGACGTCGACTGCGGTGCCGGCATCCATGCCCGCGAATCGGAACGGCCCCGCGCCGACGGGGTCGTTCGCGAACGCGCCCTGCTCCATCTCGCCGTCGTAGCCCTCGATGTCGCCGACGATCCCCTCGGGGACCGCCGCGAACTGGTTGTTCGAGAGCACCTGGAGCGCGGCGTGGAACGGCTGTTCGATCTCGAAGCGGAAGGTGTAGTCGTCGACCGCCTCGGTGGCGAGCGTGCCGGGTCTGTAGGCGTCGTCGCCGTCGGTCTCGTGGGCGATCCCGACCGAATCGAGGATGTCCGCGACAGCCTGGGAGTTCGGCGACGCCGCGAGGCGCTCGTAGCTGTAGACGAAGTCGTTCGCGGTGACCTCGTCGCCGTTGTGGAACGTGACCCCTTCCTTCAACGAGAAGGTGTAGGTCGTGTAGTCGTCGGAGACCTCGTAGTCGGCCGCGATGAGGTTCGTGACCGGGATCTCGCCGTTCGGATAGGTCATCAGCCCGTCGAAGACCTGCGTGGTCACCGCCCCCGAGGCCGTGTCGGACGCCGCGACGGGGTCGAACGACGAGACGCTGGCGCTGACGAGGTCGAGCCGACCGCGCTCGTTCGACCCGCCGCTCGCGCCGGCGGTGGCGTTCCCGCCGCTTGCGTTGCCGGCGGCTCCGTCGGAACCACCACCGCTGCCGTTGGCGCTCGACCCGTTCGACCCATTCGATCCGCCATCACTACCCCCACCGGAACAACCCGCGAGCGCGGCCGCACCCGCCGCGCCCGTCGCCAGAAGGAATCGTCGCCTCGTCCGCCGGTCACTGCTGTCGTTTGTCACGGTATACGTTATCGCGAATACACCCCGGAAATCACTTTCGATAAATTACGTAGCAGAACGGATTCGAAAGGAGTCGCGGGTCGCGACGGGTCGTTCGCCGGTCTCGTCGAGTAACGACGTTTTCATCAGCGTGAAAGATATTTTCCATCATCGAAAATCGTTGGGGGTGGATGGAAACCATTATCAGGTTCACGAGCCAACCTGGGGGTGATAGGAACATGGCACGGCTACAGCTCAAGAACCTTCACGCGAAGGTCGCGGAGGGCGGGGAGAAGATCCTCGACGGCGTCGACCTCGAAGTGTCGTCGGGCGAGATCCACGCGCTGATGGGACCCAACGGCTCGGGCAAGTCCACGACCGCGAAGGTCATCGCGGGCCACCCGGCCTACGAGGTCACCGAGGGCGAGGTGCTGGTCCACCTCGACGAGGACGAGTTCGAGGGGATGACGATCCCCGAGGAGAAGCGGACCTGGAACCTCCTCGACCTCGAACCCAACGAACGCGCAGCGGTCGGCGTCTTCCTGGGATTCCAGTACCCCGTCGAGATCGAGGGCGTCACGATGGTGAACTTCCTCCGAACGGCGCTCAACGCCAAGCTCGAAGAGCGCGACGACCTCTTCGAAGAGGGCGAGGCGGACGAGGAAGAAGAAGAGGACTCGGGCTACGACACCTCGCCGATGGAGGGCAACGTCGACGAGGGCGAGGTCAGCGTCTCTGAGTTCCAGGAGCTGATGGCCGAGAAGATGGAGCAGCTCGACATGGACACCACGTTCGCCCAGCGCTACCTCAACGCGGGCTTCTCCGGTGGGGAGAAGAAGCAGAACGAGGTGCTTCAGGCCGCGATCCTCGAGCCGTCGATCGCCGTGCTCGACGAGATCGACTCGGGGCTCGACATCGACCGCCTCCAGGACGTCTCGAAGGGCATCAACGCGCTCCGTGACGAGCAGGGTGCGGGCATCCTCCAGATCACCCACTACCAGCGGATCCTCGACTACGTCGAGCCCGACCACGTCCACGTCATGCTCGACGGCAAGATCGCCACCAGCGGCGGGCCCGAGCTCGCCGAACGCCTCGAGGACGAGGGCTACGACTGGGTCCGCGAAGAGGCATACGAGACAGCCTGATAAGGCTACGACCACTACCCCACAACGAAACAAATCATGAGTTCAGACCAAGACCACCTGCGCGAGACCGACTCCGAAGCGCGCTTCGAGTTCAAGAAGGACGAGGCCTCGGCGTTCAAGACCGAGAAGGGCGCGCTCGACGAGGAGACCATCCGGGTCATCAGTGAGGACAAGGACGAGCCCGAGTGGATGCTTGAGCGCCGCCTTCGAGCCCTGAAGCAGTTCCATGCGATGCCGATGCCGACCGACTGGCCGGGCCAGCCCGACCTCTCGGAGGTCGACATCGCGGAGATCGTCCCGTACATCCGACCGGACGTCGACGTCCGCGGTGGCGTCGACGACTGGAGCGAGCTCCCCGACGACATCAAGGACACCTTCGACCAGCTCGGGATCCCCGAGGCCGAGAAGAACGCGCTCTCGGGCGTCGGTGCCCAGTACGAGTCCGAGGTCGTCTACCAGAACATGCAGGAGCGCTGGGAGGAGAAGGGCGTCATCTTCTGCAACATGGACGAGGCGGTCCAGGAACACCCCGAACTCGTCAAGGAGCACTTCATGACGTCGTGCGTGCCGCCGTCGGACAACAAGTTCGCGGCGCTCCACGGCGCGGTGTGGTCCGGCGGGAGCTTCGTCTACATCCCCGAGGGCGTCACCGTCGAGATGCCCGTTCAGGCCTACTTCCGAATGAACTCGGAAGGGATGGGCCAGTTCGAGCACACCCTCATCATCGCCGAGGAGGGCTCGGAGGTCCACTACATCGAGGGCTGTTCGGCCCCGCAGTACGCGAGCTTCAACCTCCACTCCGGCGGCGTCGAGGTCTTCGTTGGCGAGGACGCCCACGTCCAGTACTCCACGGTGCAGAACTGGTCGAAGAACACCTACAACCTCAACACCAAGCGCGCGATCTGTGAGGCCAACGGCACGATGGAGTGGGTCTCGGGCTCGATGGGCTCGAAGGCCACGATGCTCTACCCCTCGACCATCCTGAAGGGCCGCGGTGCGACCGACAACCACATCACGATCGCCTTCGCGGGCGAGGGCCAGAACATCGACACCGGCGCGAAGGTCTACCACAACGCGCCCCGAACCAAGTCCACGATCGAATCGAAGTCGATCTCGAAGGACGGCGGCCGGACCAACTACCGAGGGCTGGTCCACATCTCGGACGGCGCGGAGCACTCCAGTACATCGGTGGAGTGTGACGCGCTGATGTTCGACAACGAGTCGACCTCCGATACGATGCCGTACATGGAGATCGAGGAGTCGAAGGTCGACGTGGCCCACGAGGCCACGGTCGGAAAGATCGGCGACGAGGACGTCTTCTACCTCCAGTCGCGTGGACTGGACGACGACGACGCCAAGCAGATGATCGTCGCCGGCTTCATCGAACCGATCACCGAAGAGCTCCCGATCGAGTACGCGGTCGAACTCAACCGACTGATCGAACTCGAGATGGAGGGGAGCCTCGGGTAACTCCCGATCTCGCGACACATGAGTACACAGCTACACGCAAACCTCACGGAGGAGCAGGTACGGGAGATATCGGGCCGGCTCGACGAGCCCGAGTGGCTACTCCAGCAGCGCCTCGACGCGCTCGACGCGCTCTCGGAGCTCGACATGCCGGACGTGATCCGGACGCCGGGTCGCAACTGGACCAACCTCTACGACCTCGACTTCGAGTCGTTGGTCGACCCGCTCAACGCGGCCGAGGAGAAGGACCAGGTGGGCCCCGACGAGGTCGAGGTCATGTCGATCGCCGAGGCGCTCGACAGCCACGAGGAGCTCGTTCGCGAGCACTTCGGCAGCGTCATCGACCCCCAGGAGAACTACCTCACGGCGCTTCAGACCGCGCTGTTCTCGACCGGCACAGTGGTGGTCGTCCCCGATGGCGTCGACGCCGAGGACATCACGGTGCGGACCCGGATGAACTCCCGGTCGCTGTTCAACTACACCCTCGTCGTTACTGGCAAATCGAGCTCGGCGACGATCCTCGAACGCCAGACGACCGGCGACGAGGTGGAGGGTGAACGCTACTACTCCGGACTCGTCGAGATCGCCGCGGGCGAGAACTCCAACGTGCAGTACGGCTCGCTCCAGAACCTCGACGAGACGAGCTACGACTACACCCTGAAACGGGGTCACGCCGACGTCAACGCCACGATCAACTGGATCGAGGGCAACGTCGGCTCGCGGCTCACGAAGTCCTCTGTCGAGACGCGACTGCTGGGTGAGGGCTCCGAGACCCACATCGTCGGGGCCTTCTTCGGCCACAACGACCAGCACTTCGACGTCGCCTCGCGGGTGTGGCACGAGGCCGAGCACACGACCGCCGACCTCGTGACCCGCGGCGTGCTCGACGACCACGCCCGGTCGGTCTACGAGGGCGTCCAGGACGTCGGCCGGGACGCGTGGAACACGAGTTCCTACCAGCGCGAGAACACCCTGATGCTGAGCGACGAATCGGAGGCCGACGCCTCGCCGAAGCTCATCATCAACAACCACGACACCGAGGCCTCCCACGCCGCGTCGGTGGGGCAGGTCGACGAACTGGACCTGTTCTACATGACCTCGCGCGGGGTCTCGCCGCGGACGGCGCGGAACATGCTCGTGGAGGGGTTCTTCGTGCCGGTGCTCGAAGAGATCGCGGTCGAGGAGTTCCGCGACGACCTCTCGGGGCTCGTGGCGGCGCGCCTTCGGGAGTAATCGTTTAAGTCCCTGGGGTCCGGAATCATGCTATGACCGCTTCGGAGGTATCGATTTTCGTGCGCGTTTCGACCGGGTGGTCGGGATGAGCGTCAGCCAACCGGTGGCCTCGGACCACCAGCTCGCACGCCTGCTCCAGATCGGCATGGTCTTGGAGGAGGTCGTGGAGGCACGCGCCAACCAGCACCACCAGTCGTTCGAGGCGGACCTCGACCCCGAGATCGAGGCGCTGCTCGACCACGCGGCCGAGGAGTCCGCGGACCACCGCGACCGGCTCTCGGCGCTGATCGACGAGCTCGACGCCGAACAGATCCCGTTCGACCAGATCTCGCCGCTGGTGGCCGAACACTACGACCACGACCGCGACACCGACGGCGTGCTCTACGACCAGCTCGCGAACGAGGAAACGGCGTACAAGTTCTACGACGACCTCATCGGCGCGATCGAGGCGAGCGAGGCCACGTTCAGCATCGAGCGCGACCGACTGGTCGAGACGCTCGCGGGGATCCGCGCCGAGGAGGCCGACGGGGCGGAGGACGTCACGAAACTCATGGAGGCACGCGAATGACGACGGCATTCCGACAACGCGATCCGGAGACGAGGTTTCAATGAACACTGCAGAACAATATCTCAAGGCGATCTATCTCGTCCAGCAGGTCGAGAACGGTCCGGCGTCCACCGGCAAGCTGGCCGACTCGCTCGGCGTAAGCCCCGCGAGCGCGAACGAGATGATCGGGAAACTCGAAGCCCGCGGGCTCGCCGACCACGAGAAGTACAAGGGCGTGACGCTCACCGACGAGGGGATCGAGCGGGCGCGCGACTCGCTCCAGACCTACTGCATCATCGAGCGCTTCCTGGTCTCGGTGCTCGGCGTCGAGGACTACCGCACCGAGGCCAGTCAGCTCGAAAGCGTGATCGACGAGACGGTGGCCGAACGCCTCGACACCATCATCGACCGCGAGTGCGAGTGTCCCGACTGTTTCGCCCCCGACGAGGACGTCTGTGAACTCCTCGACGCCGAACCCAGCGCGGCGGACTGACCTCTCGAAGCGTTCAAGTACGTATCGAGGATATTCGAGATCGAAGTCCCGTGGTGTCTCGCCGAACGAAGCGAGGCGAGGCTCGGAACGCGAGGGAAGCGAGCGTTCCGGTGGTGAGAAAACCCGAAGGGTTTTCGATGCTCACGGGATTGAGTGAGTGCAACGAACGAAGTCCCGTGGTGTAGTGGCCAATCATAACGGCCTTTGGAGCCGTTGACGGCAGTTCGAATCTGCCCGGGACTATCTCTGTCCTTTCACGGCTTGTGTACGCTATTTTGAGTGATTAGAGGAGATACGAAATATTCACTTGTCCGTTACGATTCGATGTAACACACAATTGAAAAACGGCAAAAATTGACTCACCGATTCACTATATCGAGGATCGTACAAATGGCCTGGTGTAGACATAAAAGGGGGCACAGATATACGCTAAAAATAATGAATCTCATATATATATATGTGTGTGTAAAATAGGACATTTCGTAGAACTATGCTTCTTCTGCCACTACAACATTTTCATACTGATCAATAAGTGAGTGTTGGAAATGACGAACAAATCGCTGTAGCTGGGGTGGACAATCATCATCTATTTGACTAAGTGCCTCGTCTATATTTTCTGATACTTTTCCACTGGTTTCAAACCACCCTTCGGCAGTACCGACGGGTACGACATACAGTCCATAGTTTTCAGATGTTTGTAATAACTCTCCGAGCGGGCGAGCAATCTCATTGGGAACAGAAGCAAACCCATTTTCTTTTACATTAGACCAGTCAACAGAGCTTGCTCGTATTTGCTGATTTATTTGGTTACATTTTCCCATCATATCATTCATATCCTCCCCACTCAGCCCTTCTAAACAATCTCGGAATATCGAGGGTGTGCTTAGTATATCGAAGTCTGCAACAATGACCTGAGGTATAGCGCCCTCACGTAATACATTAGCAATTTTAGGTGCATTGTGTTTCCCGTTGCAGGGTACATATACAGCATTTCTCTCACCAAGAATCTCGTCTGCGATATATCGATATATTAACTTATCGGAACCGCCTTCACAGATTACTATTCCTTTTTGGAAAACACCGTTCATTACTCTCAAACTTGACAGTAGAGAATCAGATGATAGATTCGAGATCACCTGCCGAGAGATTTCGTTATATTGAGTATAATCATCTGAGCGGTTGAGCCGGTAAACAGTAGCGTCGGTATCAACCGATAGTACACCATCCAAGAAATGAGAATTATGTGTGGAAATAATGATTTGTCCGTGGGTTCTTCTTGCGTGTTCTGATAGCCAAATCCCGAATTCCCTTGCTTGAGCTGGATGTAGGAAAGCCTCAGGTTCATCTAACAATACGACTCTTCGCTGAGCCAAGAGCAAACTTAATACTACACCTGCTAAGCTTCGATAGCCTGCTCCTTGATTGTCAACTTTACTTCCTATTGCCTGATCCTGTTGTGGGTCTCCAGTTGGTCTTAATATATTCCCATCAATGTCACCCATATCCTCATCTACTCGAAGTACGAAATTCCGAGTACTGCTGAAATCTAGTATTATATCTTGTTGAAATATGCTATTGAAAGCGTCTCTCAGTTCTTGGCGGGCAGCGGGATTCTCATATAATTTTTGCAAGATGTTCGACGGAGAGCCTTCATGAAAATCATATGTTTCGCAAGAGCTGGCAATATCAAGCCTGGAAGAAGCACCAAGGAATGCGACCTGGAACTTCATCAATCTCTGACGGACAATGTTAATTCCAGTTATATCCCCCTGAGCTTCACGGAGTTCTTCGACTTGACTTGTGAGAACATTTTCTGAACTACGGTTATTGAGGTTGGGTGCAATCCCGCTAATGTTATACCTGCCTGACATATCTGCATTTTCGTTGATGGAGAATTCTTCAGCGAATTGGCTATATGTTTCGCCTTGATAGTCAAGATCAGAGATTATTGTGGGATCAGAATTCTCAATGCCTTCTGACATCATATCTGATATATCACGTAGAGTCTGTGACTTTCCAGTGTTGTTTGGTCCTACTAATATCACAAAATCACTCAATGAGACCTCATCTTCATTTTTCGTAGTGAACTTGTTGATCTTCATGTTGGGTTTCCTAACCTCAAATGAATTCGCTAGATAGAAATCGCTTTGGGAAAAATTGGCCACTAGCTCGCATAATCATAGAGTAACATAGATGAGGGTGTGAATGAGCCATGCTACTATATATTATGATGTAACTCCCTTCAATCATACTCATTATAGAGAAGATTGGCTCCTTGTCAATATCTAACACGAAACTGCCTATGACTAATAATGAATAAAGGGACTCTATCCTGAGAATATTGTTGGGTATGGATCAGGTTTGTACAGTTTCTCGATATATCTCAATTGATTGAGGTTGTTTAGTAGACCCTTGTTTACTCATTTCCGACAGATATTTACTTACAAACCGCTTCCTTCGATAGCTGGTCTTCAGCAGTTCGGATAACATCCAGAGCCTCGATCTCACTATTACTCAACTAAGTTCTGATTTCTCCATATGCTTTGAGTGGAATCTCATCAGGTATACAGTTAGTCCGAACATATACATTTGAGTGTTTGGTAGTTCTCTCAAATTGCAAACATTCTGCAAAAAGGTGTATTCACGCATCTCTTTAGTGATTTTGTTTTCGAGCCTGTCATTGGTTTCACTGAGAGATTGGTCATCACGAAAATCGAGCGATGGTGATCATCGAAAAGAGCGCACCACCTCTGAATGTACGCATCGCCATAGCGCATTGACCCAAAGATAATCTCGACTGGTATATCTCTAAACTTGTTGATGCCTCGTGTAATTTCCGTAGTACTCTGCCTCAGCCACTGCATCATGATCTTCTAACTCTTTGAGATTATTATAGTCTTCATAGCTATCGAATGCAGTACTGCTACCAATTACTCCCGTTTTCTGATCTTCTTTTTGCCTTACAGCATTGAGTAGTGCAATGTCCTTTTCAGACTCTACATATCTCCCTAATGCAACCGAGTAGTGTTTTCATCTATCCTTACGATATTAATATCGAGAAAGTGCTTAATATAAGCTCATCACTCACTGTACCGACCACTCCCGACAGCTATCAAGACTCCGTCTCGGGCGCATCGACCTCGAGGATCCGTGCACCGCACGCGACACAGGAGACGGCGAGCACCTCGTGTGACCGACAGCAGGACCGAACGGTGGTTTCGCCGAAGACCACCTCGCCGTCACAGGTCGGACAGCGATCGAGGAAGACCCGGAGGCCGTTGACGGCCTGGCTTCGGCCTTCGACCGAGAGCCGACCCCAGTCCTCGTACCGCGACGAGAGTTCGACCGCGGCCGCGAGGTCGGCGAGGAACGCCGCCCGGGACTCCCAGTAGCCGACCGGTCTGGTTTCGGTGTGTGCCATGACGACGCCGTCGGGGTTCTCGTCGTCGAGGTGGACCGTCTCGTCGATGCCCAACAGCGTGTGGAGGGCGCGTTCTTCGGTCCCTTCAGTTCGGATCCGGTCGATGCGGTCGTGCCACGCGGCACGGAACGTCGGTACGAGACGGAGATCGTCCGCCTCGGGGTCGGGTTCGACGGCGTCGGCCGCCGACAGCAACGCCCCGGGGTCCCCGAGGAACGTTGGCTCCGGGGCTTCGGCCGGTCGATCGGTCGCCGGCCGGTTCGCGGGGGGAACGGGGCGCGAGTCGGTCTTGTTGAACGCGCGGAGCACGGGTTCGGGGAAGTACCGTTGGGTGAAGGCTGGCGTTCCGGGGACGAGGTATCCCCGGAGGTAGATCGCGAGGAGACCGAACGCGAGCACGCCCGCGCCGGCGGGAAGCCAGACGAGCGCGACCAGCGCGCCGGCCACGGCCGCGATACCGACGTTGGTCGCCGTACACGGGAGACACCGGTTCTCGCCAGTGTACTCGGGTCGGCGGAATCGATCGAGCGAGAACGCTGGGCACACGGTCGTTTTCCGTTCTCGCCAGCGTCGTATAAACGTAGCCGCCCGGCGGTTGGTCGCGAACGGCTCCGAACTCGTCAGTGGAGCCGGCGACGGTACGGGCGCGGCCCGTCCGTATTCGATGGAACGAATCACCGCATCGACCCGACCGCTTATCCCGATTCGGTGGCTCGTCCCGGTATGGCAGACGTGACCATCGACATGAGTGATCGAGAGCTCGAAGACGCTGCCGCCGAGCTCGCGACCGCCCGCGACGACCTCGGTGCCGGCGGCTCGCTCACCGTCGACCTTCAGAACCTCGACGCACCGACCGCGTTCGCCTTCTTCGAGGGCGCGCTCGACGCGGGCTATCGACCGACGATCTCCGACCTCGACGCCGAGCCGACCGGCAATCAGAGCATCCTCGGGATGCTCCAGGACGACGAGAAGGTCCACATCGACCGGCTCTCGCTCGAACTCGGGGCCTGAGAACGCGAACGGTGGTTTACCCGTCTCGGGTGCGTACGCCGAGCCATGACCGTCACCGAGCGAAACCGGCTCGATACCGAACGGAGCCCCTACCTCCGCCAGCACGCCGACAACCCCGTCAACTGGCAGCCCTGGGACGACGACGCGCTCGCCGCGGCCCGCGAGCACGACGTCCCGATCTTCCTCTCGATCGGCTACTCGTCGTGTCACTGGTGTCACGTCATGGCCGACGAGAGCTTCGAGGACGAGCGGGTTGCCGAACGGCTCAACGAGGCGTTCGTCCCGATAAAAGTCGATAGGGAGGAGCGGCCCGACCTCGACAGGCTCTACCAGACGGTGATCGGGATGGTGAGCGGGAGAGGCGGATGGCCGCTCTCGGTCTGGCTCACGCCCGACGGCCGCCCCTTCTACATCGGGACCTACTTCCCGCCGGAGGCGAAACGCGGCCAGCCCGGATTCCTCGACCTCCTCGATTCGATCACCGAGGCGTGGGAGACCGAGCGCGAGGACATCGAAGGGCGCGCCGACCAGTGGGCCGACGCGATGGCGGGCGAGCTCGAGGACACCCCGGAACCGGGCGATCCGCCGGGAAGCGAACTCCTCGAAACGGCTGCGAGGAGCGCCGTGCGAAATGCTGACCGGGAGTACGGTGGCTCGGGCCGCAGTCAGAAGTTCCCCCAGACCGGCCGCCTCCGGCTCCTAATGGAGGCCGCCGACCGAACCGACGACGAGGAGTTCGGGACCGTCGCCCGCGAGGCGCTCGACGCGATGGCTACTGGGGGATTGCGCGACCACGTCGGCGGCGGGTTCCACCGTTACACCACCGACCGCGAGTGGACGGTCCCCCACTTCGAGAAGATGCTCTACGACAACGCCGAACTCGTCCGGGCCTACCTCGACGGCTACCGGCTGTTCGACGACGAGCGCTACGCCGAGGTCGCCCGCGAGACCCTCGGCTTCGTCGAACGCGAACTCACGGGTCCCGAGGGGGGATTCTTCAGCACGCTCGACGCCCAGAGCGTCGGCGAATCGGGCGAGCGCGAGGAGGGTGCGTTCTACATCTGGACCCCCGACGAAGTCCACGACGCGGTGGGCGACGACCGCGCCACCGAGCTGTTCTGCGAACGCTACGGGGTCACCGAGTCGGGCAACTTCGAGAACGGGAAGACGGTGCTGACGCTGGCCGCCGACGTCGAGGAGCTCGCCGAGAAACACGATACCACCACCGAGGATGTCGAGGCCGACCTCGAACGCGCCCGTGAGGCCGTGTTCGCGGCGCGCGCGGAGCGCCCGCGACCCAACCGTGACGAGAAAGTCCTCGCTGGATGGAACGGGCTGATGGTCGCGGCGTTCGCCGAGGCCGGCCTCGCGCTCGATCCCCGATTCGCGGAGACCGCCGTCGCGGCGCTCGACTTCGTCCGCGAGGAACTCTGGGACGAAACGGACCACCTCCTCTCCCGTCGGTACAAGGACGGGGAGGTGAAGATCGACGGTTATCTCGAGGATTACGCCTTCCTCGCGCGGGGCGCGCTCGCCTGCTACGAGGCGACCGGCGACGTGCGTCACCTCGGGTTCGCGCTCGACCTGGCGCGCACCATCGAATCGGAGTTCTGGGACCCCGAGGAGGGGACCCTCTACTTCACGCCGAGCAGCGGCGAGTCGCTCGTCGCGCGCCCCCAGGAACTCGACGACCAGTCGACGCCTTCTAGTACTGGCGTCGCGGTCGAGACGCTGCTCGCGCTCGACCACTTCGCCCCCAGTGAAAACTTCGCCGGGATCGCCGAGGGCGTGCTCGAAACCCACGCCGAGACGATCGAATCGTCGCCGCTCGCACGCGCCTCGCTCGCGCTCGCGGCCGAACGCCACACTGCGGGTTCGCTCGAACTCACGGTCGTGGCGGATTCGCTCCCCGACGCGTGGCGCGAACGGATCGGTCGGGGGTTCCTCCCCGGCCGGGTGCTCGCGCACCGGCCGCCGACCGACGACGACCTAAGGGGCTGGCTCGACACCCTCGGCCTCGCGGAATCCCCACCCATTTGGGCCGACCGCACTCAGCCCAACGACGATCCCACGATCTACGTCTGCCGGTCGTTCACCTGCTCGCCGCCACAGACGGGTATCGACGAGGCGCTGGAGTGGGTCGAGAGACTCGGCTCAGAGGAGGGAACTGATCCCGAAGCGGACCTCGGCTTTGACGAGAACTGAGACCGGTTTTTCCCTACCGACTCACTGGTGACCCGAGACGGGCACCGGCCCGTAGGGCGCTTCGAGGTACTCGATATCGCTCTCCGAAAGCGAGATGTCGAGCGCCGCGACGGCGTCTTCTAAGTGTTCGACGCTCGTGGTGCCGACGATCGGCGCGTCGACCCAGTCCTTGTGGAGCATCCACGCGAGCGCGATCTGGGCCATCGTCGCGCCCTCGTCGTTCGCGACCTCCTCGACGCGTTCGTTGATCTCCTCGCCACCGTTCGCGGCGTACGGGTGTTCTCTGGCGTACTCGTCGGTCTCCCCACGCGTCGTCGTGTCGAACTCCTCGTGGGGGCGGGTGAGGTAGCCCCGCGCGAGCGGGCTCCACGGGATCACCCCCACGTCCTCCTTCTCGCAGAGCGGGAGCATCTCGCGCTCCTCCTCGCGGTAGGCGAGGCTGTAGTGGTTCTGCATCGTCGCGAACCGTTCGAGGTCCAGCGAATCGCTGGTGTGGAGCGCGTCGGCGAACTGGTGGGCCCACATCGACGAGCCGCCGATGTAGCGCACCTGGTTTCGGCGGACGGCGTCGTCGAGCGTCTTCAGTGTCTCCTCGATCGGCGCGTCGTCGTCCCACCGATGGGTCTGATAGAGGTCGATGGTGTCCACCCCGAGCCGGTCGAGGGAGTGCTGGAGTTCCTGCTCGATGGCCTTCCGGGAGAGCCCCTGTGCGTTGGGGTTGTCGTCGTCCATCGGATTGAAGACCTTGGTGGCGAGCACCAGCCAGTCGCGGTCGTAGCCCGAAAGCGCGTTGCCGACGACGCGCTCGGACTCGCCCCGGGAGTACATGTTCGCCGTGTCGAAGAAGTTGATCCCGAGGTCCACCGCTTTGTCGATGATCTCCTCGCTTTCGTCCTCGTCGAGCACCCACTCGCGCCAGTCCGAACTCCCGAAGCTCATACAGCCGAGGCAGATCTTGCTGACGGTCATACCCGTGTTGCCGAGGGTCGTGTATTCCACGCGATTCGTTCGTCGGCGGCTCGCAAAAACCTATCCGCGCCGGCGAAGAACCCGTCTCCATGCCGTCCGAGATCGAGCGCACCCCCGACGGCCGCCGGATCGTCGTTTCGAGAGCTATCGAGGCTCCGGCCGCGGTCGTCTGGCGCGTGCTGACCGACACCGAACGCTGGCCCGAGTGGGGACCCTCGGTCGCAGGGGTCGAGTGTGCCGACCGGTTCGTCACCGCCGGATCGCGTGGCTACGTCCGACTCCCGGGTCCAGGATCACTGTTCGGTCGCGATGCGGGCTCGATGGGGCCCCGGATACCGTTTCGGATCGTCGACTGCGAGAACTACCGCTGGACGTGGCGGGTCGCGGGGATCCCGGCGACGGGCCACCGGGTCGAGGGGGAGGGAGAAACCTGCCGGGTCGCGATCGAGGTGCCGATGCTCGCCGCCGGCTACGTCCCGGTCTGTCGGCGTGCGCTCGGCGAAATCGAGCGGATCGCGCTCCGCGAGCGGAGTTGACTATCGAGCGGAGACGAGCACGTCGCCGACGGAGTGGAGGTCCTCTTCGAGGCCCTCGCCCTCGCAGTCCTCGTTCGGACAGGAGAATCGCCAGCCGTCCCTCGTCGCGGTTCGTTCGGCGAATCGATCGCCGCATACCTCACAGAACAGCTGGGCGTCCGTGCAGACGTCGCGGTGGAGTTCGAGTTCGAGTTCGGTCCCGAAGGTCCGCTTGCAGTTCCGGCAGGTGTGAGTCATGCCGGACTCATCGACGCCCTGGGATATATGCATGCCGCTTTTCCCACGTAACTGACACGATAGCGAGTGATTCTCTATCACGGTCGGCGACCGTGGAGCCTCACCGACGGGAGACGAGGGGTTTTGGTGGACGAGACCCTCCATCGGCTATGCCGACCTACCAGCACGAATCGCGGATCCGTGCGCCGTTCGAGGACGTCTGGGACTTCCACTCGGGGATCGAGGGGCTCACCGAAGTCACGCCCGCGTTCATGAACCTCCGGGTGGAGGCGTCGCGCGGCCCCGACGGCGAGCCCGACCCCGAGGTTCTGGAGGAGGGGGCCACGGTCGACCTCTCGATGCGACCGTTCGGTGTCGGCCCGCGCCAGGGCTGGACTTCGACCATCGTCGAACGACGCGAGAGCGAGGGCGCGGCGCTGTTTCGCGACGAGATGAGCGACGGGCCGTTCCCGAGCTGGACGCACACCCACAGCTTCTACGCCGACGGCGCGGAGACCATCGCGCGCGACCGGGTCGAGTACCGGCTCCCGTTCGGCGAACTCGGCCACCTCGCCGACCCGTTCGCCGTCGTCGGGTTCGAACCGATGTTTCGGTACCGCCACGCCGAAACACGACGACTGCTCGAATAGTCCGCGTCGGCGGACGGTATCAACCAACTATTAGTCCGCGGCCATCTCGGTTCCTGTATGGACGTTCGTCTGCTCGAAGCCACCGACGACCCCGAACGCGTGATCTGTACCGCGGCGCGGTGTGATTATTCGTCCGACTACGTCGGCGACCAGTCCTTCGAGGACCTCATGTCGACCATCGAGGGCGACGACCTCGACGAGAAGAAACGAACCCTGATCGGTCACCTCCTCTCCCACGGCCACTTCGGCCCGTTCGAACACCCCCAGGCCACCTTCGCGGTCGAGGGGATCTCCCGGTCGTGCATGGCCCAGCTCACCCGCCACCGCCACGTCTCCTTCGACGTCCAGTCGATGCGCTACGTCGCCTTCGACGAGGTCGACCCCGAAGACGTGCGTGAGGGCGCGATGGTGGTGACGCCACCCGCGGTCACGGACGCCGACTGGATCGGTCGGAACCAGCGACGGACCGACACCGACGAGGCGACCGTCGAGCGCCGGCGGGAGGTCTTCCGCGAGTCCGTGACCCAGTCGGTCGAGTCCTACCAGGAGCTCCTCGACCTGGGGATGGCTCCCGAGGACGCCCGGTTCGTGCTCCCCATCGGGACGGAGGTCAACCTCGTCTTCTCGCTCAACGCCCGGATGTTGATGCACGTCGCCGACATGCGCGCCGCCGCCGACAGCCAGTGGGAGATCCGGGAGCTCACGGAGTCGGTGCTCGACCTCGCGGCGGAGTGGTGCCCGATGACCTTCGAGTACTACGACGAGCAGCTGAAGGGGCGGAAGAATCGCCTGGCTCCGTAGGTGTGAGACCCGCATGGTGGTCACAGTGTTTTTATATACTGGTGCGGTGGTGTTGAATAGATGAACCGGCTGTGGGCGTTCGGTCTCGTCGCGATGGTTCTGGTTGGAGGCCTCGCCCTCGCCGGACCAGCGGCGGCCCAGCCGGAGGCGGCGAACGCGTCGAGCCCGTCGTTCGGCGAGACCCAGTTCGTCGTCACGGTCTACGAGAACGGCTCGGCACGCTGGACCCAGCGGTACAACCAGCCCCTCGCGAACGAGACCCGGACCCAGCAGTTCCGGACCTACGCGGAGCGATTCAACACGGAGGAGACGCCGGTCTACACCGACTTCAGACAGCGGGCGACGGACCTCACCGCCGCCGGTTCGAACGCCACCGGGCGCACGATGAGCGCTCGGGGGTTCACCCACACCGCCGAGGTCACCTCCCAACCGAGCACGACCGGCGTCGTGGAGATGTCCTTCCTCTGGACGAACTTCACCGCGCCGAGCGACGGTGGCGTGACGGTCGGGGACACCTTCGAGAACGGCATCTATCTCTCGCCGAACATGTCGATCGAGATCCGGGCCGGCCCGAACCTCGGGGTCGACTGGTCGTCGGTGGAGCCGACGCCCGACGCCTCGACCAACGGGTCGGGGAACACCTCCGACTCGCTGACCTACTTCGGCGAGACGCAGTTCGCGAGCGGCCAGCCCCGGGTCACGTTCACCGGGTCCGAGGACCCGGTCGGGAGCCAGTCGATGCTCACCTCGCCGCTCCCGTGGGCGGTGCTCACGGTCGCCCTCGCGGTCGTCCTCGGTGCGGTGTTCGTCCGTCGTTCGTCGGGACCGGTGTTCGGCTCGGGGAGTGAAGACGAGACCCCACCCGCCGAAGCGTCGGCGGCGACGGAGTCAGTGACAGACGACGACACGGGAAGCGATGCGAACGCCGACGACCCCGACGATCCGACCACGCCGGCGGTGACGAGCGCCGACCTCCGGAGCGACGAGGACCGGATCGTCGGGCTGCTCGAAGCCAACGGCGGGCGGATGCAACAGACCGCGATCGTCGAGGAGACCGACTGGTCGAAGTCCAAGGTCAGCACCCTGCTCTCGGAGATGGCCGACGAGGGAACCCTCACCAAACTCCGGGTCGGCCGCGAGAACATCGTCAGCCTCGCGGGCCACGAACCCACCGCCACCCGGTCGCCGTTCGACGACGAGTGACCGGGCGAAAACACAACGGTTAAACGGGATTCGTCGTTATCACGGAATGCACTCGGATGCCCGCGACGAACGGGCCGATTGCGCTCCGGTGGTGTAGTCCGGCCAATCATATCACCCTCTCACGGTGATGACCAGGGTTCGAATCCCTGCCGGAGCACTGAGCGATTCACGAGCGAAGCGCGCACGGCGTGGATTCGAGCCAGCGAGTCGCAGCGGCCATGCGGCCGACCGTCTCGCCCGGTTCGAATCCCTGCCGGAGCAGTTCTCCACGTTTTCCCCGAGTCGAACAGCGCCATCGCTCTCGGGATACTGACCGGGGGAAGGTGGACCACGGGGAGTGCTGCAACGGTGATGCCACGCAACGCGTCCCTCGCGAGTCCTACATCAACGATCATCCGTAATTGTAATAAGCGTTGTGCATCGATCGGTTCGAACTGAACGGATCTATCGAGTCCTTCGTGCCTCGGTACCGACACTCGTTACGGTTTTATTACAAGTGTGGATGTGTCACAGTGTATGACGGGAGACGACCCGCTCGGCTGGGCAGTCTACGACCATCATCGGGACGAACGGGACGAACCGCTGGTCGACCGCGACGGCACCGCGACCCGCGAACAGCCGATCCAGCGGTTCTACTTCGACGCGCGTGACCCCGACCGCGAGGTCGCCGAGTGGGAGGCGTCGTGGCTGTCGGGCCCCGCGCTCGACATCGGGGCGGGTGCGGGCCGCGACACGCTCCACTTCCAGGAAAGATTCGAGACCGTCGCGCTCGAAGTCAGCGAACGGCTCGTCGAGACCATGCGCGAACGTGGTGTGCGGGACGCGCGACTCGGCGACATGTTCGCGCTCCGCGAAGAGTTCGAGCGCGACCGGTTCCGCTCGGCGTTCGCGTTCGGCACCCAGGTCGGTCTCGCGGGCTCGATGCAGGGCCTTCGGCGGTTCCTGGGCGACCTCGCGTTCGTGACGACGTCGGACGCCACCGCGCTCCTCCACGGCTACGACCCCGACCGCGAGGCCACTGTGGAAATTCTGGGTTACCGCGAGGACCCGACGCCGGGGCTCGCCCACCGGGTCTACCACACGACCTACCGCGACCAGCACGAGACCATGTTGTTTCGACTGTTCAGTCCCGATCGGCTTCGAGAAGCCGTCGTCGGGACGGGGTGGCAGGTCGCCGAGGTGCGACGCTTCTCGGCGGAGACCTACGTCGCGGCGCTCGAAAAACGATGACCCTTCGACCTATCGGTAGGCTTCGCGGAGGAAGACGAGCGCGCCGCCGAGCATCGCGAGGTTGCCGAAGAAGGCGAGGCGTTCACCATCCTTCGAATCCTCGTCGGCGTTCCAGAAGTCGTGCATCGTCGCGGTCACGAGGGTGAGGAAGGTGACGACGCCGCCCGTCGCGAGCCGCGGGAACCGCCAGAGCGCGAGTCCGAGCCCGCTCGCGACCATCATCCCCGACGCGAACGGCGCGACGAGGTCCGGCATCGGCACCCCCGCCGATTCGGCGTACTCGACGTTGTCCTCCATATCCCGGAAGTCCTCCGAAGCCTGGAGCGCGAGCCCGAGCCCGAGTGTCATCCGGCCGAGCCGCGACGGCCGTCGATCCCCGTCGTCGCTGGAAGCGTCCATACTCCCATCCAGACCGGCCGGTACCAAAAACCTACGTGACGGGAACTCGCGCGAACGATGGTTATGTATTTGGCGAGTGGTGTGTGCTACCATGTTAAGCCAGTCGGGTTCGCGGATCGGATGATGACGACGGAACTCCCCCCGATCGGGCTCGGAACCTCCGGCATGGACGACCCGGACGACTGTCGTGAGAACGTCCGGACGGCGATCGAGGCGGGCTACGAACACATCGACACCGCGCAGATGTACGGCAACGAGGCGAGCGTCGGCCGCGGGATCGAGGCCGCCGACGTCGAACGCGAGGACGTCTTTCTCGCCACGAAGGTTCACCCCGAGAACCTCGCGTACGACGACGTGGTCGAGTCGACGAGGGCGAGCCTCGACGCCCTCGGGGTGGAGTCGGTCGACCTGCTATACGTCCACTGGCCCACCGACGCCTACGACCCCGAGGCGACCCTCCCGGCGTTCGACGAGGTTCGCGACCGCGGCTGGACCGACCACGTCGGCGTCTCGAACTTCGACCTCGACCTGCTCGCCGACGCTCGGGAACGACTCGACGCGCCGGTCGTCGCGAACCAGGTGGAGATGCACCCCCTGTTGCCGCCGACGGGCGCGATGCTCTCGTACTGTACCGATCACGACGTCGCTCCCGTCGCGTACTCGCCGCTGTGTCGGGGTGAGGCCCTCGGGCTCGACGAGGTCATCGCGGTCGCCGAGAAGCACGACGTCAGCCCCGCACGGGTGCTCATCGCGTGGCTCGCCCACCAGAGCGTCCCGGTCGTCACGAAGGCATCAGGGACCGACCACATCGAGGACAACCTCGCTGGACTCGGATTGCAGCTCGACAACGAGGACCGGATGCGTATCGACGGCATCGAGCGGCGGTACCGCCGGTTCGACCGCGACGGCTCGCCGTGGACCTGACGCGACTCGAACGTTTATGCCGGTGCCGACCGAACTCTCGGCAATGATCTACACCCCTCTCTCGGAGCTATCGGCTCGTGATGGCGTCCGAATCACCGCCCCCCAGTCGAACCGATGACCCTCGGCGACCTCTGGTTTCTGGCCGACGAGGCCGACCAGCGTGCGGCCCAGGCCTACCACGCGCTGACGACCGACTACGACGCCACCCTCGAACGGTCCCGTCACCGCCGCGTCTCCCGCGAGCGCTTCCGCACGCTCGCCGAGCGGATCCGGGCTACCGGCGCACCCTACGGTGCCCACACCATCGTCTACCGACCCTCGGGCGAACTCCTGCTCTGTCGCCACGAGGGCGTCGGGCTCTGGGTGCTTCCCGGCGGTGGAGTCGACCCCGGCGAGAGCTTTCGCGAGACCGCCGAGCGCGAACTCGCCGAGGAGGCCGGCGTCGAGGCGCGGTACGAGGGACTCGCGCTCGCCACCCGGGTCGAGATCCGGTGTGACGACCACGCGACCTGGGGTGTGCTCCCGGTCTTCGCGGCCGCCGCTGAGACCACCGAACCCTCGATCGCGGACCCCGACGAGGAGATCTCGGCCGCCGAGTGGTTCGCCGACCTCCCCGCCGACACCCGCGACCGCCAGGACCTGCTCGCCTGGCGCGATCAGGCGCTTTGAGTGAGTCGCGTCACTCCGGCCCGTAGACGTTCCCCTGGTTTCGTTCGGCGTTCATCCGCCGGACCGCCGCGCGAGCGTTGCTCGAATCGTAGCCGAAGAGGACGTCCTTGGCGTAGGCGTCGGCCACGTCGGCGGCGTGGATCAGGTCGTCGATCTCGATGTCGGGCGCGTAGAGTTCGACCGAGAAGGGGGTCGCGAGCGCGTCGAGGAAGCCGCTGGCGATGATCTCGACCCAGTAGGTCGTCGAGTAGGCCATGTCGTAGAGCGGCACGACGAACTCGTCGACGTGCTCGGCGAGCGCGTCGAGGTCGATCCCGGAGCGCTCGACGAGGTGGCCGGGGTAGGGGTCGGGGTGAACCGTGAGGTAGCTCCGCCCGGGGATCCGGTCGGTGGCCTCCGCGACGAACTCGGTGATCACGTTCTCGCGCCACGCGAACCGGTCGTCGAACGCGCTCTCCTCGAACAGCCGGGTGCACCGCTCGCAGAAGCAGTACTCGGGTCGGGGAAAGCCCACGTCGTCGAGACGGACGTCGCCGCTCACCGCGCCGACGTCCGCGATGGTTTCGAGCAGCCCCTCGCGGTAGTCGGGATGGGTCGGGCAGACGTACGACCAATCGAAGTAGCGCCGCTCGCGGGTGGCGGGTTCGCCCGCGTCGCTGACCGGCACGACGTCGGGGTTCGCGTTCGCGATGGCGTTGTCGGCGTGACACGAGACCATGCTCACCGCCTCGGCGACGGGTTCGTTGGTCCGGCCGCTCACCGACTTGACCTCGAGGAACTGTCGGTCGAACTCCGGCCACTCGACCTCCTCCGGGTTGCGTGTGACGACCCCGAACATGGGGGGCGGCGACGACGACCAACCCGAGGAGCAGCCCGCCGACGAGCAGGACGCCGCCCCCGATCGCGTAGAGCTCGGTGGCGGTCCACCGGAGCTGCTCTCCGTAGCGCATGATCCCCGCCGAGACGAGAAGCGTGAGGCCCGACCCCACGAGCGTCGTCACGAAGTCGAAGCCGAACCGATTGCCTGAACTGGCCATGAACGACCCAGCTTCGTGGCGGGCTTCGGGGTTGAGCAGGCGAACGCAGGCAACCGTCTCAGACGGAGATGTGGTCGGCGAGCTGTTCGCGGACGATGGTCTCGCAGTAGACACAGCGCACCCCGTCGTCGAGCACCGCGAACCGCGAGGCGACGGGTTCACCCTCGGTGGAGATGCAGTTGCGGTTCGGACACGACAGCACGCCCTCGACGAAGTCGGGCCGTTCGACCCGGTTCTTCTCGGCGACCGCGAACCCGCGGATGATGTTGATCGACGCGGCGGGCGCGATCAGCGAGATGACGTCGACCTCGTCCTGGCTGAGTTCGCGCCCCTCGATCTTCACGACGTCCTTGCGACCCAGCCGGTCGGAAGGGACGTTCATCCCGACGCTCACGACCTCGTCGGTCGAGCTGTCGATACCGAGGATCGCGAGCACGTCGGGCGCGTGGCCGCCCGCGATGTGGTCGATCACGGTCCCGCTCTCGATCTTGCTGATCCGGAGTTCGTGGGATGGGTGGCTACTGCCACCGCTATTCGGATGGCCACTGTCACCGTCATCCGGGTGGCCGCTGCCACCGTCCCCACCGTGGTCGTCGCCGCCGTCGATGTCGTTCACGACTGTCCTCCATCGAGCAGGAGGTCGAGCAGCGCCATCCTAACCGGGACCCCGTTGTGGGCCTGTTCGAAGTAGTGGGCGTGCTGGGTCTCGTCCACGTCCGGGGCGATCTCGTCGACCCGCGGGAGCGGGTGCATCAGGGTGAGGTCGTCACGTGCGGCGTCGAGGCCCGCGGCGTCGATCCGGTACTCGCCCGCGACCTGGCGGTACTCGTTCTCGTCGGGGAAGCGCTCGCGCTGAATCCGGGTGACGTAGAGCACGTCGAGCTCCGGGAGCACGGTGTCGAGGTCGGTGTGTTCCTTGACGTTCGCGCCCGCCTCGTGGAGGTCGTAGCGCACAGAACGTGGAAGGCGAAGGCTCTCCGGGCTGATGAAGTGCTGGCGGGCGTCGAACTTCGTGAGCGCGTAGGCCAGCGAGTGCACAGTTCTACCATACTTCAGGTCGCCCATGATCCCCACCGTGAGGTCCGAGAGGCCGTCGGTGTTCTCCCGCATCGTGTAGAGGTCGAGCAGGGTCTGGGTGGGGTGTTGGCCCGCGCCGTCGCCCGCGTTGATGAGCGGGACGTCGACGAACTCCGCGGCCATCGTCGCCGCACCCTCGCTCGGGTGGCGGAGCACCAGCGCGTCGGCGTAGCCCTCGGTCACGCGCACCGTGTCGGCGAGGCTCTCGCCCTTGGCCGCGCTGGAGGATTCGACCGACCCCATCCCGAGCGCGTCGCCACCGAGGCGCTTGATCGCCGATTCGAAGCTCATCCGCGTGCGCGTGCTCGGCTCGAAGAAGAGGAGGCCGAGCAGGGTCCCGGCGTGGCGCGCGCGGTCCGGCGGCGAGCGCTCGATCTCGGCCGCGCGGTCACACACCGTTTCGATGTCCGCGCGCGAGAGGTCCTTCGCGCTGACGACTTGGTCGGTGTCGCCGTCCGCGAGGCTCACGACCAACCACCGTTGCGCCGCTCGGGCTCTGCCATCGTTACCAGCAGTCGGTTGGCCTGAGGACTTGTATCTATTGGGCTGGCCCGCTTGGTTCCATCCGGCGTGAGCCACGGCTTCGAGCGAGAGGCTTGTGTACGGTTTCGTCGATTTCGCGCACTGAATCCGGGTCACCGATTTCGGCCCGTGCGTCCGTGAGCAGCCCCGTCGGAGATCGACGTACCGTCTTATCGAGGGGGAAGGTTCGTATGCAAGAAAATACAAGACAGGCTGTCAACCAGAGGTGCTTATGTCCACATCAGGCGTCCCGCCCGCTCTCATCGTCGGTACTCGGCCACAAACGAGTGCGTGGGTACTCACGACCGGGTTCGTCGTTGCCGTGTTCATAGCCACGCTTCGCTTCGTCGGACGGTCGCTCCTGCTGAGCTTCGAGTTCGCGATGTTCGTGGCCGTTGTCGGGGTTCTCCTCGCGGGCATCGCTGGTCGCTACGGCGGCAGTGTCTTCGCTGGGATCCTCGCGGCTGTGCTTCCTGTGTTCGCGTTCAACGCCGTATCGACGGCAGTCGCCGAACCCTTCACGATCGCCCTCGTCGGCCGTGCCCTTCGAGCGGCTGCATGGGTCGCTTTCGGTGGCATGGGACTGATCGGTGGGCCGTTTGGGTACGCCATTGGTGCGGCTACGAAGCTCCGTCGTGAGGGGCTTCGAGGACACGTCCGCAGGAAGCCCGAGCGATACGGCGTGCTGCTCGTCTGGGGGTTCCTCGCGACGGCTGTTACCGTGGTCTGGCTGTTGCTTCCGGTGTCGGCAACGCCTTCATCGGTGGTCGGCGCACCGGTGCTCGTCGCCGGTGGCCTCATCGTCGCGGTCCTTCTCGGATATCGTACGCAGGGAGTAGCCGTAGCGGCCGTCGCGAGCGGGATCGGGGGCAGCGCCGGACTGGTACTGTTCGGCAACGGATTCAGTGCGATGACGGCAGGTGGTGGCGCTTCGTCGGTCGTCGTTTCTCTTCCGGGTCTGTTCACTGGATTCGCCATCGGACTCCCGTTCGGTTTGGTTGGGTACGTCATCGGGCTGGCACTCGAAACCGAGAGCACGTATCACGAGTCGCCACGTCGAACGTGGTGATACGGACCGCTGATGGGATGAATTCGTTCCGGATCCGTCTCCACCGCTCCGGCCGTCGACAGCCAAGCGGTGACCGGCGAGGAACAGCGAATTTCGATGGCTGCGATCTCGACGGGGATAGCCAACGAAACGGCGGACGATCCCCTCTCGGGTTCGAAAGTCAGTCCTGACAACAGCTGCCGATACGGTCGCCGAAGTCCACGTCGAGGTCGGTCCCGATGGCGGTGTTGAGACGTTCGAGCCTCGCGTCGAGTTCCTGCTGGGCCGCGAGGTAGGCGGCCATCTCGGGGAGCGCGTGGAGTTCGCGCTGAGCGGCCAGGAGGGTCTCGCGGTCCTCCTCTGTGGCTTCGCCGATCTGGCGGGCCTGGACGAACCCGTCGCGGAGGCGCTCGAACTCCCGGACCCGCTCCTGAGCTTCGGGGCTCTCCTCGACGGCGGTCTTCGTCTCGACGTAGCGCTCGTACTCGTCGGTCGCGGCGATCGCCGCGCCGAGATCCTCGGCGACGGCTTCCGGGGACTGGGTGGCGGGGTCGACGCCGGTCTCGACGTCGGGTTCGGTGCTCATCGTTCGATGACGGGTCGTCTACCGCTTCAATCTGGCGGTGGTGATGGTGGCTCAGCCTAGCCTGGCCTCGACCCACGCCACGATATCGGCCAGTTCGTCCCGCCCGATCCCGTGGGCGGACCCGTACTGGTTGGATTCGACGTCGGCCCCCAGCTCCCGGAGGCGGTCGGCCGCGGCCTCGGCGCGTTCGGTCGGGATCACTTGGTCCATCGTTCCCGACCCGACGAACACGGGTGTGCCCTCGATGCCCGCCGGCTCCATGTCGGCGTGTGACTCCGCGAGGTAGCCGTGGAGCGCCACCACCCACGCGAACCGCTCGGGGTGTTCGCACAGGAGCGCGAGGCTCGTGATCGACCCCTGACTGAAACCGAGGAATCCGATCCGGTCGGGATCGAGGTCGTAGGTCCCGATGGCGGCATCGATGCTCTCGGAGACCGAGTCGAGGCTTCGGCGGAACTCCTCCTGGTTCGGTTGGCTTCGATGGAGGTCGCCGTCGGGCATCTCGAGTTCGTACCAGGTGTAGCCCCCCATCAACCGATCGGGCGCACGGAGACTGACGACGGCGAGTTCGTCGGGGAGGTGCTGGGCCACGGGTAAGAGGTCCTCCTCGTCGGCCCCGCGGCCGTGGAGAACGAACACCGCGGGTGCGGGGCCGTCGGTAGGACTGTCGGGTTCGGCGTAGACGTGTTCGAGCGGGAGGTCGGCCATACCAGGTGTAGGCGGGCGGACGGTTTCAATCCCCGAGTGACGTCGACGTCACGGGCCGACCGATTCGCCCGTCGAAACACCGAGATTAAACGTCACGACACCCAATCCAGCCCAATGAGCCACACCGAGCCATCGGAGGGCGACCTCACCCGAACCGGGATGTCGCTCAAACACGACCGCGAGTGGGACTACGAACTCGAACGGATCGTCGAGGCCGTCGAGGAGCGCGACGCGAAGAAGGTCGGTCTCCAGTTCCCCGAGGGGCTGAAACGGCGCGGCCCCGCCGTGACCGACGACCTTCGGGACCTCCTCCCGGACGACGTGCGCGTGATGCTGTCGGGCCAGCCGTGCTACGGGGCCTGTGACCTCGACACCTTCCTGATGCGCCGCACGGATGTGTTCGTCCACTTCGGCCACTCCCCGATGAAGGAGTCGGACAAGATCATCTACGTCCCGCTCTTTTCGAATGTGGACGTCGAACCGATCATGACCGACGCGCTCGACGAACTCCCCGAAGACGACGTCGGCCTCGTCACCACCGCCCAGCACATGAACAAGTTCGAGGAGATGCGCGAGTGGCTCGAAGCCCGCGATTTCACTGTGCACACCCGCCGCGGCGACGAACGCCTGACTCACGAGGGCCAGGTCCTCGGCTGTAACTACGCCTCGGCCGACATCGACGCCGACCAGATCCTCTACGTCGGCGGCGGCAAGTTCCACCCCCTCGGCCTGGCGATGGAACACCCCGAGAAGAAGGTCGTCATCGCCGATCCGGTGAACAACGCCGTCTCGGTCGCGGATACGGAGAAGTTCCTGAAGCAGCGCTATGGTGCTGTGCACCGCGCGATGGACGCCACGAAGTGGGGCGTCATCTTCTGTACCAAGATCGGCCAGGGTCGCTGGGACCAGGCCGAGCAGATCGTCGAGGAGAACGAGAACGCCTACCTCATCACGATGGACGAGGTCACGCCCGACAGACTCCGAAACTTCGACATGGACGCGTTCGTCAACACCGGCTGTCCGCGGATCACCACCGACGACGGCCCGCGCTTCCACAAGCCGATGTTGACTCCTGGGGAGTACGAGATCGCCGTCGGAAACGAACCGCTCGAGAACCTCGAGTTCGACACGTTCCACGGCACCTGGTAACGCTCGAGTCGACCGATAAGCGGTCGCCGGTCAGTGCTCAACCGCCGGCTCCCGTGATGTCCGTCGGTCGGGTTCGGTCGTCCGTTCGACTTTCAGCGGTCGTTCACAGGACGGACAGACCCGGTCGTTCGGCGAGACCTGCGACCCGCACAAGTCACAGAACACCACTCCATTCCGTATCTCGTAGTGATACTCCGTCTCGGTCTCGTTTTCGTTCTCGGGAGCGTCGTCGACAACGGAAATTCCCCGCGCTCGGAGGGCCGCCCGCGCCGCCCGAACGTCGTCATCAGTGAGGAGCGTGAGCGTGGTTTCGGTTTCCGTGTCGTCCGCCGCCGAGAATCCTCTGGTGGAGAGCCACCCCCGGATCCAGGCGTCGAATCGAGCCAGACGACCCGAGGCGTCGTGCGTGAGCCGTAGCTCTCGGTCGGTTTCGTCGAGCGTGACACGCTCGATGGTCGAGAGTTCGATCCGCGTGCCTCGGGTCCGTCTCCACAGCCGGTGGAGCGGATCGAGCGCGACGAAGGCAAGCGAGAGCGCCGCCACTACCCCGACCGTCGTATCGAGCATCGTCGAGACCTGATACGTCGCGAAGAGCAACGACAACAGGAACCCGAGCAGTTTGCCGACCGTGACGAGCTGTCGCTTACGTCCACCGTCGCGCCAGTGCGCTCGCTGGCCGTGGAGGAACTTCCGTGGTGACCGCTCGATGTGGAGCGCCTCGTCGCCGACCGACGCCGTCCCATCGATGGTTCGAAACGACCCCCAGCCGCCGTCCATGGTTCCAGTATCACCTCGGGATAATTAACTGTAGTGCTCGATTGCATGATTCCTCGGTTCGTTCGTTGGTCGACGTGATGCCCCTTCACGCCCTTCGTCACATCGAGCTTCGGCTTCGTTCGGGCGAAAGCGTATTGCAGTGGTCGTGCTCGGTGTGTCCATGCCCGGCGCACGCGTCGCGAGCGGTGAGCGAGTCACCCTTCGTACCGTCGAAGAAGCGGACGTGCCGTTCCTCCAGCGTGCGGCCGCGAACCCCGAACTCCGCTACCCGCTCGGCAACTCGCCGAGAAATCGCGAGCAGCTCGAGATCCACAAGGAGGACGACGGTACGGACCGATTCCTCGTCTGTCTCGACGGCGACGACGCGGGACCGGGATCACCGGACGAGGACGACATCCGTCGGATCGGCGGGATCACCGTCAGGGACGCCGACTGGCGACGCCC
This sequence comes from Halococcus sp. IIIV-5B, assembly GCF_003602035.1. Taxonomy (NCBI): domain Archaea; kingdom Methanobacteriati; phylum Methanobacteriota; class Halobacteria; order Halobacteriales; family Halococcaceae; genus Halococcus; species Halococcus sp. IIIV-5B. The sequence goes on from NZ_QZWE01000007.1 coordinate 38,781, forward strand.
CGAACTCGGCTACTGGTTGATTCCCGAGGTACACGGTGAGGGCTACGCGACGGAGATGGTCTCACTGGTGGTCGACTACGTGTTCCGGACCTACGACCATCCCGCAGTCGGAGCGCGTGTCTACGCGTTCAACGACGCTTCTCGGGGGCTTCTGGAATCTCTCGGTTTCGAGGAGGAGGGGCGAATTCGACGGGATCGGTTCGTCGACGGCGAGTACATCGACAACGTTCGGTATGGGTTGCTTCGGGAGGATTGGGGCGACCGAATTGAGTGATCTTCGCGCTAAGTCACGGAATCCACGGAGTGACGACAGTCGATTCGTCTACGGCGAGTCCCGACACAACTGAGAGACCGCACAGCACCGCCTCGCGACGGCCACACACCTCCCCAACCGATTCACTTCACTCGCTTCGCTCCTTTCGTTCATCCCTCGCACGCCGATTCGTGGTCGCGCGCTCACGTCCGTTCGCGCACGACCGCGAGCGCGCGCCACCGCACCCCGATCAGGGACGACATCCGAAAAGAGTCGATGAAGTCGGTATCCGCCGGTCGCCTCAGTTCTCGATCGTTTCGATCTCCTCGTCGGTGAGGTCGATTTCCGAGGCGGCGACGTTCTCTTCGAGGTGGTCGATACTGCTCGTCCCTGGGATCGGGAGCATAACAGGAGAGTGCTGGAGCAGCCACGCCAGCCCCACTTGGTACTCCGTTGCGTCGTGGTTGTCGGCCACTTCGTCGAGGCCGTCGAGCTCCCCGGAGCCGAGCGGGGCCCACGGGATGAAGCCGATGTCGTGCTCCTCGCAGTATTCGAGCACCTCCTCGTCCTCGCGGTCACCGATGTTGTACTGGTTCTGAACGGTGGCGATCTCGACCACGTCGCGGGCCTCCTCGATCTGCTCGACGGAGGCGTTCGAGACGCCGACGTGTTTGACCTTGCCCTCGTCCTTGAACTCCGCGAATGTCCCGACGGCGTCGGCGTAGTCGACGTCAGGGTCGGGCCGATGGTACTGATAGAGGTCGATCTGGTCGACCTGGAGTCGGTCGAGACTCCCAAGGATCGCGTTGCGGAGGTAGCCCGGCTGCCCACACTTGGGCCACGAACCGTCGCGGTCGTCACGCCAGAGACCGCCTTTGGTCGCCACGAAGGCGTCGTCGTAGGGCGCGAGCGCCTCGCCGATCAGGCGTTCGGAGACCGCCGGCCCGTAGGAGTCGGCGGTGTCGATGAAGTCCACCCCGAGGTCGGTCGCGCGGTGGAGGACGTCCTTCGCCTCCTCCTCGTCCTCCGGCGGCCCGATGATATCCTCGCCGGTGAGTCGCATCGCGCCGAAACCGAGCCGGTGAACCGTGTCCTCGCCACCGATGTCGAACGTGTCGCTCTGGTTGTTCGTTGCCACGTCCCGGAAAACGACCGGGGTACGATAACCTCTTTCGGCACCGGCAGTCGAGACGCCGGAAGCTCAGAACCCGCGGAGGTACTGGTCCGGCACCGGGGCCTCCTCGGACTGGTCGAGGTCGTCGGCCGCGTGGAGGGAGAAGTAGGGGTCACGAAGGTGCTCGCGCGCGAGGATCGCGAGGTCCGCGCGGTCGTTGCGGACGATCGCATCGGCCTGTTCGGCGGTCTCGATCCCGCCGACCGCGCCGATCGCGATGTCGCTCTCCTTCTGCTCGGTGATGTGCTCGGCGTAGGGCACCTGGTAGTTTGGTCCCGAGTGGGGGACTTCCTGAGCCGGGTCGGCCCCACCGGCGCTCACGTCGAGCAGGTCCGCGCCGGCCTCGAAGAGCACGTCCGCGAGCCGTGCAGACTGGTCGGGGTCCCACGATTCCTGCCCCTCGATCCAGTCGGTCGCGGAGATCCGAACAAAGACGGGTTTGTCGTCGGGCCAGACCTCCCGCACCGCTTCGGTGACCTCACGCACGAGGCGTGCGCGGTTCTCGAAGCTGCCCCCGTAGTCGTCCTCGCGGTGGTTCGTGACCGGGGAGAGGAACTCGTGGAGGAGGTAGCCGTGGGCCGCGTGGACCTCCGCGACCTCGAAGCCGGCATCGAGCGCGCGTTCGGCGCTCTCGCGGAAGGAGTCGATCACGCCCTCGATGTCGTCCTGGTCGGCTTTCTTGAGCGGCGGGGACTCCTGGTCGCCGTAGTCCCACGCGTCGTCACTCGGTGCGAGCACCTCCCAGCCACCCTCGTCGGGCTGGAGCGGGTCGTGCCCCTCCCACGGCCGGCTCGTCGCGGCCTTCCGACCGGCGTGAGCCAGCTGGATCGCCGGGACCGACCCCTGGTCGGCGATGAACTCGGCGGTCGGCGCGAGCGCTTCGCCGTGCTCGTCGCTCCAGATGCCGAGGTCCTCTGGCGAGATCCGCCCACGAGGTTCGACGGCGGTGGCTTCGGTCATCACGATGCCGGCCCCGCCGACCGCGCGACTTCCCAGATGAACGAGATGCCAGTTCGAGGCCATCCCATCACGGTCTTCACACGAGTACTGACACATCGGCGAGACCATCACCCGATTCCGGGCTTCGGTCTCGCGCAACGAAAGCGGCGTAAACAGGTCCTCCGTCATCGCCGATGCTACCCGCCGACCGCGAAAAACGGTGACGGAACCGGAGGAAACCTAGGCCGTTTCGGGTACCGGTAATCCAGTCGCGAAGACCGTGGATCCACGTCATCGCGACGGTCCGAGGCTGTCGATCGTGCTGTGGATTTAAGACGGTAGCACGACACGTTCGTACGGTATGTCACAACACGACGATGACGGGACATCGACGGTAACGGATTCACCAGCGAGCGAACTCGCGGATCGGGAGCCGAAAACCCGATCGGGAAGCGACCGACGAACGTTCCTCAAGGGGTCGGCCGTCGCACTCGGGGCGGGAGCGCTCTCGATGAGCGCCGGCCGTGCGACCGCGTGGGACGACGAACGCGAGCGGATCGACCGGGTCGACACGGCCACCAGCAGCGACGGGATGGTGGCAGCGAGCGACCCGCGGGCGGTCACGGCCGGGACCGACGTGCTCGACGCGGGCGGCAACGCGGTCGATGCGGCGGTCGCGGTTCAGTTCGCGCTCAACGCCGTCCAGCCCCACACCTCGGGGCTCGGTGGCGGCGGGTTCATGGTGGTCTACGACGCCAAGGAGGACGAACTCTACTCGATCGACAACCGCGAGCGCGCACCCTTCGGTGCGACGCCCGACATGTTCCTCGACGACGGTGAACCGATCCCGTTCGACACGCGTATCACCCTCGGCCAGGCGGTCGGGGTTCCGGGGACCTTCAAGGCGTGCGACGTCGCGCTGAAACGCTTCGGAACCCACGAGGTCGCGGAGCTGATCCAGCCCGCCATCGACCTCGCTAATGGAGCCCGGGTCGACGACTACCTCGCTCGCACGATCGCCGAAGAGTATGGTAAATTCAACGACGCCGCCCGCGCGGTGTTCGCCCCCGGCGGCGACCCGCTCGACGTCGGCGACGAACTCGTCCAGCCAGACCTCGCGTCGACGTTCGAGACGATCGCCGACGAGGGCGTCGGCGCTATCTACAAAGGGGAGATCGGCGAGGCGCTCGCCGAGACCGTCCAGGAGGACGGCGGGAGCATGACCCCCGCCGACCTCGGCGCGTACAACGTCACGATCGACACCCCGGAGTACGTCGAGTACGGCGACGTCACGGTCCGAACCCAGCCGCTGCCGAGCTCCGGCGGGCTGACGATCGCGGGGATCCTCTCGCTGCTCGAACCGCTCGACCTCGGTCAGTACGACCGGCAGTCGATCGAGGTCTACCAGCGGCTCGCCGAGGTCTTCAAACTCGCCTACGCCGACCGCGGCGAGTACATGGGTGACAAGCAGTTCGTGGACGCGCCGTGGCAGGGGCTGTTGGACCCGGAGTATCTCGACGAACGCCGCGGGATGATAAACTACGAGCAGGCGACGACCGGGACGCAGGAACCCGGCGACCCGTGGAGCTACCAGCCCGGGTCGCCCTACGCCATCGACCCGCTCACCCTCGACGACGTGGGTGCGATCCAGGACGCGCCGCGCCCGTCGATAGCGAACCCGCTCGGGAGTACGACCCACTTCACTACCGCCGACGCGGATGGCAACCTCGTCTCGTGGACGAGTACCATCGAGCAGCTGTTCGGCAGCGGGCTGATGGTGCCCGACTACGGGTTCATGCTCAACAACGAACTCACCGACTTCGACGCCCAGCCCGGCGGTCCGAACGAGGTCCAGCCGTTGAAACGCCCGCTCAGCTCCACGAGCCCCACCATCGTCTTCCGGGACGGCGAGCCGTTTTTGACTGTGGGCTCGCCCGGCGGCACGACCATCATCACGACGGTCGCGGAGGTGATTCTGAACCTCGTGGCGTTCGACATGGACCTCGCGGAAGCGGTCGCCGAACCGCGTTTCTACGGCAACTCCGGGCCGACAGTCTATCCCGAAGCCTCCGTCCCCGAGGAAGTCCAGGACGGGCTTCGCGAGCGGGGCTACGACGTCTCGCCCTTCACGACGCTGGGTAACGTGATGGCGATCCAGATCGACCAAGAGACGGGCGAGTACACCGGAGCGGCGGACTTCCGGAACGGTGGGGTAGCGTACGGCCCCTGAGACAGCGAACCGAACTGTTCGCCGAGTTAGCTCTCGAACGACGTTCGAAGTCCATCGGCGACGACCTCGATGGCGTCGCGGCTCCGGTCGATGACGTCGGTCATGCTGATGAAGCCGTGGATCATCCCCTCGAAGTGCTCGTGTTCGACCGCCACGCCCGCGTCGCGGAGGCGGTCGGCGTAGGCATAGCCCTCGTCGCGGAGCGGGTCGAACCCGCCGGTGACGAGCGTCGCCGGCGGGAGACCAGAGAGGTCGCGGGCGAGCAGCGGTGCGGCGTACTCGTTGCGGGCGTCGGTCGTGCGCGGGATGTACCGCTCGTAGAACCACGCCATGTCGTCGCGTTCGAGGAAGTAGCCCTCGCCGTTCTCCGCGTAGGAGTCGAACTCGTGGAGCGGGGGCGAGGCGACCGCCGGGTAGATCAGTGACTGGTGACACAGGTCCGGCCCGCCCTGGTCGCGGGCCATGAGGCTGACGGCGGCGGTGAGGTTGCCGCCGGCGCTGTCGCCGCCCACCGCGATCCGGTCGGGGTCGCCGCCGATCTCGGGCGCGAACTCGGCGGCCCACTCGGTCGCGGCGTAGCAATCCTCGACCGCCGCCGGGAAGGGGTGTTCGGGCGCGAGCCGGTAGTCCACCGAGAGCACGAGACAGTCGGCCTCGTTGGCGATCCCGCGACACACCGCGTCGTGGGTGTCGAGGCTCCCGATGACCCAGCCGCCGCCGTGGAAGGTCACGAACACCGGGAGCGGGTCGTCGGCGGTCTCGGGGGCGTAGAGCCGCACCGGGAGCGGACCCGCTGGCCCCTGGATATCGAAGTTTCGAACCTCCCCGACGGGCTCGGGGTCGGCCGCGGAGAACAGCTCTTCGAGCTGGGCGCGTGCGGTCTCGACCGAGACGCCGTAGGTCGGTGGCGCGCGCTGTTCGTCCAGGGTATCGAGCAGCGCACGGACTTGGGGATCGAGTTCCGAGGACATCGTGCGTGATCGACGGTCACCAGCGACTTAATCCCCGGCGACGGTCCAGACAGATCTCCAAACGCTTTCCTCGTCGCGGTCGGTAGGTCGTACCCGATGAGCTCCGTGAGTGCGCTGGCCCAGCAGCTCGCCGTGGTCGCCGGCTTCGAGAACCCGCGGGTCTCGCTCGAACAGTACCGGACCCCGCCGGAGCTGGCCGCCCGCCTCGTCCACGACGCCGACCTCCAGGGCGACATCGAGGACCGGCTGGTGGTTGACCTCGGGACGGGGACCGGGATGCTCGCGCTCGCGGCCGCGCTCCGCGGCCCGACCGGTGTCGTTGGCCTCGACGTCGACATCGACCCGCTCCGGACCGCGGTCGAGAACCGCCGTCGAGTCGGCACCGCAGCGGACGTCTCGTGGGTTCGGGCCGACGCCACCGACGCGCCGCTCGCACCGCCCGACCGCACGACCGTCGTGATGAACCCGCCGTTCGGTGCTCAGAACGACAACGCCCACGCCGACCGCGAGTTCCTCGCGGCCGCCGCCCGCCTCGGCGACGTCTCCTACTCGGTCCACAACGCCGGGAGTCAGCCGTTCGTGGAGTCGTTCGCCGCCGACAACGACGGCACGGTTACGAGGAAGTTCCGTACCGAACTCGACCTCCCGAACCGGTTCGCGTTCCACGACGAAGAGACGCGCACCATCGACGCCGAGCTGTTCCGTATCGAGTGGGACTGAGCCGTCACCCCCGGATCGGTTCGCGGCTCCCGTGCCGGCGATCAGCGCTCGTGCAGCAGGTCGAGCGCACACCGGAGCTGGTCGCCCCGGTCGGCGTCGGTTTCGAGGACCTCCCTCGACCAGTCGGCACCGTCGTATTCGAGCGCGGAGACCGTCCGTCCGGTCAGGAGCACCAGTCGTTTCGTCGCGTCCGGTTCCCGGGACGAGCGCCCGTCGAGCGGGGCCGTCCCGAGCGAGATAACCGACTCGACGTCGGGCTGGGCGCGGATCCGGTCGACGTCCGGCCGTTCGAGCGGTCTGGAGGGGATCGAGGTGCGGTCGTACACGGTCGTTCCCCTCGATGGGGCGCGAGCGTTCTATTCCTTCGGGTTGCCTGCGCAACGAGTACAGGTCGATACGGGATTTTGGTGACAGTTCATTTATACGTTTCGCGGCTGGCCACCCGCACCCTGGTTCCGTCGACGGCGACGAACAGGTCACCGCCGGTCCGGTCGAAGCTCAGGCCACCCGCATGAGCGGTCGTCCCGTTTGCGGGGAGTTTCACGCGGTCGACGGTCTCGTTCGCCCGGGAGACCACGACCCCGAAACCCTCGCGGCGCGGGACGACCGAGACGTTCCGGTTCGCGACCGTGGCGTCGGCGGTAGCCGGACCCGAGAGATAGGCGAGTCGGCTGTCGTTGCCCCGACCGAACCGGACCTTGTAGGCGTGGCCGCCGCCGATTGCCTTCCAACCGGTGCGGGAGACGTGGACCGACTCCCGCCAGCCGAGGCCGCCGACGCCGACCGTGGCACAGCCGGCGAAGGCGAGCCGTGACTCCTCGACCCCGGTGGTCCAGAGGCTCCGCTGTCCGCTCTCGACGATCACCCCGCTCGCGTTCACCGTCGTCGACTCGCCGAACGCCGACACGTCGACCACCGAGACCACCCGGTTCGTGACGTTCTCGGCGTAGTAGACCGTGTAATCCCGGACCTGAACCCGGTCCATCGTGCCGGCGGCGGACCCGTCGTCTTGGGCGAGCGCCGTTCCGGTCGCGGTGGTCGTCGTGAGGTTCACGGGGACCGCGGGCGCGGCGAGCACCGCGAGCGCGAGCAGGAGTACCATCGCCGCCCCCGCACGGCGCTCGATGCCGACGATTCGACGGACGTGTCGGACACCCCGGACACCCCTGGCCCGACCGGGAGTTGCGACGCTCGCCGCGACGAGCAACGCGAGCGCGAACACCAGCGCCACCCCGAGGGCTCGAAAGAGGACGAACCGGCCGTTGCCGCGGAACCAGTAGACTGCCCAGAGCGACTGCCCGATGGCGAATACCAGGGTGCCGAGCCAGAGTCGCCCCGCCGACGGCAGCCGTTCGCGTCGGCGGAACACCGCGACCCCGATGACGATTCCTGCCAGTAACCCGAGGGCGTGGGCCTGTATCGCGACCGTCGCCCACCACGGGAGCCCGTAGCCGCCACCGCTCGCGCCCGCCTCGACCACCGGGTTCCGGAGCGCGACGTACACCTGCTGGATCACCCCGCTCGCCGCGAACACCACCACGGTGGCGAGCGGGTAGCGAACCAGCGTGAACCCCGCGAACGCGAACACCACACCCGAGAAGCCGATGATCGGTCCGATCGAGAACAGGCCGGTGAACAGCCCCACCGCGACCGCGGCGGCGGGCACGGCGAGGATTCGAGCACGGGGACTCGTCACGAACGCGTCTTCGGCTCGTGCGCTCGGAACGGCCGAGCCTCGGTCCCGGTCGCGCGTCGGCGGGTAGTGGCCCCACGCGTACTCCGCGAGCGGCGCGAGCGCGAGCGTGCCGACGAGGTTGCCCACTAGGTGGCTCGGGCCGATGTGAGCGAACGGCGCGACGACCATCCCCAGCGGGTAGCGGTACGACCACGCACGGAACGGGAGCGAGACGGGGTTTCCCCACGACGTGAGGCCGCCCTGGACGACCAGATAGATCCCGAGAACGAAGCCCACGGTCAGAAGCGATCCCCACGGGACACCGTAGACGAACCGTGCCTGGAGATGCGCGCCCCAGCGCTCGTCGTCGAGACGCGCGACCGCGACCACCGACCCCACGACCGCGAGCACCAGGACGATGCGTGCGAGCACCGCCCACGGCGAGATCATACTGACGACTGGACAGCGAGGGGTTTCACTCTGTCGCGCGCCGGGATTCGTCAGGTTGAAGCGCGCGACGACGAAGGAGGTGTATGGACCTCCGCGTCATCGAAAACGACGACACCGAACTCTCGATCGAGATCGCTGGCGAGGACCACACGTTCATGAACGTCCTCAAGGGCGCGCTCCTCGAAGTCGAGGGCGTCTCCGCCGCGACCTACGACATGAACCCCGAGCAGTCGGGTGGCCAGACCGACCCGATACTCGTGATCCGGACCGAACCCGGAACCGCCCCGCTCGACGCGCTCGAAGCCGGCACCGAGCGGGTCAACGACATGACGACGGCCTTCCACGAGGCCTTCGAGTCCGCAGCGCCCGCGGCCTGAACACACCGCCTCCCCCTTTTCACCGTTTCCAGAGCAGTCGCTGTGTCCCAGCTCGCTTTTCGGACCCGTCAGCCGCCGAGCGGTGCGGTCGGCGGACGCGGGGTGCGATTAGGGCGGATGGGGTGGCGGTCGGTGGCGGTTGTGGTACGGTTGCGGTGGCGGACGGTTGGCGCGCGCTGGCGGTCGTGCGTGAGTGAAATCGTTCGAAAGGCGCGAAGCTCTCCCGAACGACTTTGCTCTGCCGGTGGATGAACGAAACGAACGAGGCGAGTGAAGTAAATCGGTTGGGAGGCGTGTAGACGACGGGGAGCGGTAGTGATAGTGGTTGTACTGCGAGCGAACGGTGTGAGCGAGCAGCCTTTTTAGTCCAGGTTTTTGGACGGGGGTTGAGCGAGCCGAAGGCGAGCGATTCCCCCGTCTAAAAAAGTGGGTGCGGGAGGCTCGTGGCTGTCGCGGGGCGGGAGCGGTGCGGTCCCTCGTTTGCAACGGGTTACCCGCGGTCGTCGCTGGTACATCGCCGTCACCAAAAGACAAGGATGGGAACCCGGAGACCAGTATCGTCGCGACCGCACTCGAACGGTTTTTTGCCGCCGCGGCGGAACCGTCGCCAATGAACCTCCTCGTCGTCGGCGCGGGCGCGATGGGACGGTGGTTCGCCGACGTCGTCGGGTCGGCGGGCATCGAAATCGCCTTCGCCGACACCGACCCCGACGTGGCCGCCGCCGCCGCCGACGCGGTCGGGGGTCGTGCGGTCGCGCTCGACACCACCGAGCGCTTCGATGGGGTCTGTCTCGCGGTGCCGATCTCGGCGGTCGAAAGCGCGGTCGCGACGTTCGCGCCGCGGGCCGACCGCGCGATGCTCGACGTCACCGGCACGATGGCGACCCCGGTCGAAGCCATGCGGACCCACGCACCCGACCGCGAGCGGCTGAGCCTCCACCCGCTGTTCGCCCCGGTGAACGCCCCCGGCCGGATCGCCGTCGTCGACGACGCGACGGGCCCGGTGACCGACGCGGTCCGCGAAGCACTCGAACGGGAGAACGACCCCTTCGAGACGACTCCCGACGAACACGACCACGCGATGACTACGGTACAGGCCCGCACCCACGCCGCGCTGTTGGCCTACGCGCTCGCCGCCGACGACGTCCCGGACCGCTTTCACACGCCGATCTCCGGGCCGCTCTCCGAGCTCGCCGACCAGGTGCTCTCGGGCTCCCCACAGGTATACGCCGAGATACAGACGGCCTTCGACGGGACAGGGGAGATCGCCGCCGCGGCCGAACGCATCGCCGCCGCGGATGCCGAGGAGTTCGAGGCGCTCTACCGCGAGGCACGCGATTCGGTGGACGAACGATGAGTGCCGACCAGCGCGAGGAGGTCCGGGCGAACGCGAAGTACCTCCGGGAGGTCCGACCGATCGACCCCGAGGAGATCTTCGAGTACGTCGACGGCCGACCCCACCCCGCGGTGGTTCGGGAGACGCTTCGCGACGAAGCCCCCGACCTCGGACTCGTCGAGCGGACGGACGGCACGTTCGTTCCGGTCTCCGATGACCCGATCGCGGTCGAGTTCGACGGCGTGTCGGCGTTCCCCGACGAACACGCCCGCGACCTCGAGAACCTACTGGTCGAAGCGTACGGACCGGGCTGGCCCGACGGCGAATCGGGTGACGGGCTCCGCGACCGGATCCGCCGGTTCAAGGAGTCCTACTTCGCGGGGCAGGCGGTCGAGTACGACCGCGACACCGCGCTGGCGTACGCCATCTACCACCTCGCGGACTACTACGCCGTCGCGCAGTACGTCCTCGCCGACCTCGCGCGCGATGGACTGCTCTCTCATCACCTCCGGGTGCTCGATGTCGGTGCCGGCGTCGGCGGCCCGGCGCTCGGCCTCGCCGACCTGCTCCCCGACGACGCGCTCTGTGAGTACCACGCGATAGAGCCGAGTGCAGCAACCGAAATTCTCGATTCGCTGCTCGAAGCCACCGGGCGAAACGTCCACCCGACGATCCACCGTACCACCGCCGAGGACTTCGAACTCGATGGCGAGTACGACCTGATCCTGTTCGCCAACTCCCTCAGCGAACTCGACGATCCAGTGGGAGTCGCTCGGCGGTACTTCGACGCCCTCGCTCCCGCCGGTTCGCTGGTCGGGATCGCTCCCGCCGACCGCGAGACCTCGATCGGGCTTCGACAGATTGAGCGCGCGCTGTGTGATTCGGGCCCCGCGACGTGCTATGGCCCCGCCGTTCGGCTCTGGCCGGGCCACGCACCCACGGATCGGGGCTGGTCGTTCGACGTGAAACCCGACTTCGCCGTCCCCGGATTCCAGCGCCGATTGGCCGAGGCCGTCGAGGACCCAGACGACGACCCCGAGGCGTTCGTCAACGTCGACGTCCAGTTCTCCCACACGGTCCTCCGACGAGAGGGACGACGAAAGACCGAATTCATCCCCAATCCCGACAGAACAGCGAAGATGGCCGAGAGCGACCGTCACGTCTCGAACCGTGTCGACCTCGTGGCGGCGAAACTCAGCCACTCGCTCTCCGAGGGGAACCCGCTGTTCAAAGTCAGCGACGGCAGCGAGTCCGCCGACCACTACGCGGTGGTGACCCGCGAGACCGGACTGAACCGCGCGCTGGCCGAGGCCGACTACGGCGAGCTCCTCGCGTTCGAGAACGTCCTCGTGCTCTGGAACGACGACGAGGACGCCTACAACCTCGTGGTCGACGACGAGACCATCGTCGACCGGCTGGCGTGAGGTTTGGGTCTTTCGGCAGCCTCGATCCGAGCCAGCGTGGCGGCGTTCGCGGCGTTCGCGGCGCGTCAGCCGCGGTGTTCGCCGGCGTTACGTTCATGACGCCGGGGGTCGTAGCGTGGACAGACCCGAATGAGGCGCGAGTACTTCGACCTCCACGTCAGCAACACCGATTGGGTGTCGGCCGAGGACGAGCCTCGAAAACCCACGATCGTCATCGCGTTCGACGGTCCGCGCGAGGTGCTCGAAACCAGCCTCGCGGGGGCCGACGAGGGCCTCGTCGAGGCGAGCGAGACCGACGTCAACTATCGGTTCCACGCCGACGGCCCCGCGGGGGACGGCGTGCTCTCGGTCACCAACCGTATCACGGGCGACTTCGTGCTCGAACTCAACGCGACCGCCGACGGCGTCCTCGAGTTCATCCGGGCCGCCCGAGCCTACGGCGAGCGCGCCGCCGACGGCGACGGCCGCTACCGGCTCGTGGTTCGTTTCGAGAACGACGAACTCCTCGCACACGAGAAGTCCACCTTCCTCGTCTACAACCACGAGGGCAACCTCGTTCGCCAGCACAGCCTCATTCCCGGCGGCGTCGAGCTCTGAATTCGGCCGCTATCCTCCCAGACTAAGTAGCCCCGCGACCCGAGACTGGGTATGACACTCTTCGGTACTGCGGGTATCCGCGGTCCGGCGATATCTCGGGTGACGCCCGAACTCGCGCTCGCGGTCGGCCGGGCGGCGGGGCTCGACGCCCGCGCGACCGACGACGTGGACTCGACGTTCGTCGTCGCACGTGACGGTCGCGAGACGGGGTCCGGGCTCGCCGCCGCCCTCGAAGCGGGGCTCGAAAGCGCCGGTGTGGCCGTGCGCCGTGCAGGCGTGCTTCCGACGCCGGCGCTCGCGTTCGCCTCGCGGGGGCGACGCGGCGTGATGGTCACCGCGAGCCACAACCCACCGGCCGACAACGGTCTGAAGCTCTTTCACGACGGTCAGGAGTACGACGACGACGCCGAGGCCCGCATCGAGAGCCGAGTAGAAGACGATGCCGACCCGGTGGCGTGGAGCGAGTGGGGAACCGCGGAGCGACTGCACCCGCTCGGGGCGTACCGCGAGGCGGTCGTGGACTACGCGGAGGGGTACGGCACGGCGCTCGACGGCCTCGCCGTCGTCGTCGACTGTGGCAACGGAATGGCGGGCCGGGCGACCCCGCAGGTACTCGACGAACTCGGTGCGGACGTCACGGCGCTGAACGCGAACGTCGACGGGTCGTTCCCCGCTCGTGGGTCGAAACCCACACCCGCCACCCTCGGGGACGTTCGGGCGTTCCTCGCGGACGGGGATGCCGACCTCGGGTTCGCCCACGACGGTGACGCCGACCGGATAGTCGTCCTCGATTCGACTGGTGAGATCGTCCACGAGGACACGATCGTCGCTGTGCTCGCCGAACAATACACCCGTGCGAGCGACGCCGCGGACCCGGTCGTGGTGACGACGCCGAACGCCTCCTCCCGGATCGACGACCGCGTCACCGCGGCGGATGGGCGGGTCGAACGGGTGCGTCTGGGCGCGCTTCACGAGGGGGTCGTGACGGCATACGAGGCGGGGACGGACGACACACGCGTGGTGTTCGCGGCCGAACCCTGGAAACACGTCCACTCCGAACACGGCCCCTGGATAGACGGCGTGGCGAGCGCAGCAGTTCTGGCACGATTGGTCGCCGAGAGCGGTCTCGATGCGCTTCGTGAGCCCGTTCGGGAACTCCCCTACCGAAAGGTGAGTATCGACTGTCCCGACGACCGGAAGGAACCGGTGATGGAGCAGCTCGCGACGACCCTTCCGGACGAGTTCCCCGACGGCGAAGTCGCGACCGAACACGGGGTCCGCATCGAGCGCGACGACGGCTGGGTACTGGTGCGCCAGAGTGGTACCGAACCGAAGGTCAGGATCTACGCCGAGAGCGAACAGGTAGACGCGCTCATCGACCGAACCCGTCGAGTTATCGAGACCGCCATCGACCGACCGACCTCCTGAACCGACCGATCTCGGGTTTCCTTCGAGAGAACATATTCTGCGAGATGAGGATTGATTGTGTATCGCAACATGTGGTTCATACGTCGCAGGCCCAACAGAATTATAGCCAAAAATATATAAATTAAATTACAGTTAATCTGCTGATCTGCGGAAATCGTCTGAGGGGATCGAAAGTGGTTTGGATGGGACAACGAAGCCTCACGGGTTCCGTAGCGAGCAACCACTGCGAACGGGCCCCGTTCGTATAGCAGGGGCCGATATATTCGGTCGAAATGGTCGGAGGAAGTACCCAAGCAGAAGTGGTGTGTCGCGCGACCGTACGGCCCCTTCATCCTCCGCCCCGAGGTGGTTCGACGGTTTCTCGCGGCTTCACGGCGACTGACGACCGCAGCGCTGGTTGAGCGATTTCAGAGCTTGGGCTGTGGACAACCGCCGGGGATGCTGAATTCCCGATGTCCCTTCGTTCGCTCCATCACGAGGGACGAGCGGTCTTTCGACCACCGAGGCCAGCGTGCCGTGATTCGACATCGACCCCGGTTCGGCGGTGCTCCCCACACCGTTCGCCGACCTCCAAAAGGTGATATTCACCGCGTGCAGGAGGTGTCGGAGTTCGTTCGATCGTTCTGTGTACGTGCGTAGCCATACCACGTCTGATGCCGTGAGATACGCCCGCAGAGTGCCGATATGGCGCGACTCGGGCAGTTACGAAGGCCACGATCCGAGCTCACGACGCCGTATTCCTGTCTTCGAAACGCTCCGCGTTTTCGGTTGTAAGAAAGCCCGTCGCGTCTTTCCATGTCCTACAGAGCGGGGTTTCGTGCCGTTTCTTCCGCTGGGCTACGATCCGGGTGTCGCAGAGCGGTTCCCTTCGACTCAATCGCACCGAAATGCCCGATGGCCCGCTGTGATGCTCGACCTGCCGTGTGACGGCTGTTCGAGCGAACGCGTGCACATCGTCCTCTGAGAGGGGATCCGGAAGCTAAACCGAAATGGGGGTTCGAGACGCCGAGAGACGACGAGCGATCATTCGTCCCTCGCCTCTCGCCGGTCCTGCTCGATGAGAGCCTGCTGAACCTGGTGGCGAAGCGGCGCGCCGTCGATATCGTACGGGAACTCCGCGACGGTCTCCTCGACGGCGATGGCGAGACGCATCGCTTCCTTGATCGCCTCCGAGCGCGAGCCAGCGTGGTCGGGCCCGCAGCCGAGCGTCTCGTCGAACTCCCGAAGCACGTCGTCGTCCGCGCCGATCCAGATACCGATCGTAGTGCCGTCCGAAGCCATGTTCCGACCTGGTTCGCAGGGGACTAAACACGCGGGATGTCGCCCTCACGTAGTTCGTAGTGGTCCGCACGCGAGCTCTCGCATGCAGTCGAGTTTCTGGGCCGCTCCGAGGGGCTCACTGGCCATACGCTGGATCGCTCCGGTCGTTCCAAGGGTTTATACCGGTCGAGACTCAGCGGGGAGTGACCACGCTGCCGAAACGAACTCGATTTCCGAGTTCTGTCCTGCAAGGCTGCAAGGACGATCTTGCAGGCCTGGTCAAACTGACCTGCAAGGGCGCGCGAAAACCGCACGACGTAGAAGGGGTGGTCGGAAACGCGCTGTGAAAATAAGAGACCTTATCCTGTGTGAGCGCCGAAGATTGATGCCGATGGCGTACGAGGGATCGATCGATGGCCGACACCGAACGGACGACGGTCAGAACGCAGGTGCCGTCGTATCAGCAAGAGGAGTGGCGGGCGCACGCCGACGACCTGGGGATGAGCCAGAGCGAGTTCGTCAGGTCGATGGTCCAAGCCGGGCGTCACGGGTTCGACCTCGATACCGAATCCGGGGAACCCGGTTCTGACGGTGCGACCCCAGGGGTCGACGACCTCGAAACACGGCTCCTCGATGTTCTGGACGAGGAGCCCCGTTCGTGGGAGGAGATCGTGGGCTCGCTCACCGAAGACCTCGAAGACCGGCTCGAAACCGCCCTCCAGCGTCTCCAGCGCGAGGGTCGGATCCAGTACAACGGCCGTCGGGGTGGCTACGCCGTGACGGGGACGGATGTCGACTGAGACGGTCTCGCCGGACGACCCGGTCGCGTACTTCCTCCAGAACCTCGAATACCAGGGCCGGTCCGAACGCACCCGTGCGGCGTACGAACGCGTCCTCCGTCGATTCGAACGATTTCTCGGCGATTCGGGGAAGGTGCTCGCCGAGGCCGGCGAACACGAGTGTATGGCCTGGGTGCACTCGTTGCGAACGGATCTGGCTCAGAGTACGGTGGCGACCTACGCGACGTATCTCCACCGTTTCTACACCTACATGGCCCGTGTCGGTGCCTTCGAGGCCAACCCGATGGCGCTCGTGGTCGAGGGAATGGACGAGACGATCGACAAGAACCCCCACCGACGCGATATATCGGTATCCGCGATGCGGGCGTTCGTCGCCGACATCCACCATCCGCTCGACCGAGCCGTGGTGGTGACGCTCCTGAAGACTGGAATGCGCGTCGGAGAGCTCTGTAACCTCGATCTGCGGGATCTCACGCTGGTCGACGACGAACTCGCCGCCCGGTTCCCCCTCGGCGGTGGAGCGCTCCGCGACCGCGAGAACGCGCTCCACGTCAGGAGCGATGTCTCGAAGGGGGCTGTCGTCAACGGCGAGGAACGGAGCGCCTCGAACAAACGAAAGCGGGCGACCGTGGTCCCGGTCGACGATGAGCTCCGGTCGACCCTCCGACGCTGGCTCGCCATCCGCCCCGACGCGGTCTCACCCGCCGAACCGCTGTTCCTCAACACCGGCCGCAAGTGGGGTGAACGCCTCACACCGGCGATGGTGGGCCGGATCGTCCGGGATCACGCCCGAGAGAACGGCTGGTACCGAACGGGTGGCGGGGCGAGCGAGAACGTCACGCCCCACTACTTCCGACATTTCTTCACCACGCACCTCCGCGACCGCACCGGCGACCGCGGTATCGTAAAGTACCTCCGTGGCGACGTCGCGAGCGACGTCATCGACACCTACACTCACGACTGGGGTGGCCGGGTTCACGAACGATACATATCGAATATCTATAACTTATTTTGACGAGCTGTGAAGCGAGTCGTGTCTCGTCTCGAACTCGTAAACTGTATGCTGTTATACGAACTTGGCACCAGAAAGTGCGAGAGCTCGATCGGGCCGATCGCCTCGATATCGAGCGCGTTGTAGGCGTTCGTCGTCGGTTCGAGGAGCGGCTGCCGAGTTGCGTGGCAGTCTTTCATCTCGACTCAGTACAGTTGCCCGAACATTAATGAGGAATACTGCCATCGGTCGTGATATGACATCACTTGACGACGTTTTCGTCGCCGATGCGGTGTGTCACGCGTACAACCAGACCGAGGCGAACTACCGGGTGCCCGAATACGCAGCACAGGTCGTACAGATCGGTGTCGGGTTGGAGAACGCGATGCCGGAAGGCTACGCACGCACGGAGGAGACCTTCCTCAGTGACTGGGCCATCGAGAACACCGAAAACGCACTCTTCCGCGAGAGTCAGACGGATTTCAGCGTCATCCACCCACAGTCCATAGCGGCGTTCCACGACGGCCTCACCGCGCTCGACAAAGCGATCGCCTACCAGGAACGCAACCCGCACCGTGGCGCGGCCCTCGCCAGTATCGACGCTGTCGGGACGGACGACCCCGAGGCGGAACTGACGCGTCAGGTCGACGAGTTCGACCCCCACGGCGTGAAGGTGTATCCCTCCTACTGGGAGGAAGACGGGACTCATCACCCGTTCAAGATGAACGACCCCGAGACCGCGTTCCCGCTCTGGGAACGCGCGAGCGACCTCGACCTCGACGTCGTCGCCGTCCACAAGGCCCTCCCGTTCGGCGCTGCCCCGATGGACTCCTACAAGGTCGGCGGCATCGAGGAAGCCGCCAACTGCTTCCCCGAACTCAACTTCGAGATCGTTCACGGCGGGTTGACGTTCGCCAAGGAGACCGGCTGGCAGATCGCCCGCCACCCGAACGTCTACGTCAACCTCGAGCTCACCCTCGCGGAGGCCGTGACGACACCGAAGACGTTCACCGAGACGTTTCAGGACCTCCTCTACGCCGGCGGGAAACACGCGATCGACAAGATCCTCTGGGGAACCGGCGCACCACACTTCCATCCCCAGCTCCTCTTGGATCGGTTCTGGGCGTTCGACTTCCCCGAGATGGAGAGCTTCTCCGGGAGCTTCACGATAACGGAGGACGACAAACGGAAGATCCTTGGGGAGAACTTCGCGGCGGCACACGACTTCGACCTCGACGAACTGAAAGACCGAGCAGCGCGCGGCGAGTCCAGCACCGGAGCGACGGTGGCCGAGCCGTGGTCGACGACGGACTTCGAGGTAGCCTCATGACACCAACGGCGACCGTCCGCGACGCGCTTCGGGGGATCGTGGACCCGTGCAGCGCGGCGACGGGGTCCAACCTCGACATCGTCGAGATGGGGCTCGTCAAATCGATCGAGGTCTCCGACGGGCACGCCCGTATCGGGATGCGGCTCACGACGCCTGCGTGTCACATGGGTCCGTACTTCATCAAGGAGACCAGGGAGCGTGTCGGCGCGCTTCACGAGGTGGAGTCGGTGTCGCTCGAAACGGACGGTGGCTTCGAGTGGTCTGAGGAGATGATGACCGACGACGCCAAGGAACGCCGTCAGGCGGTCCTCGACGAACAGGAACGACGCTACCGCGAGGAGGTCGAGAGCGAGAGTCGTTCGGCTGTCCAAGAGTAGCTACGGGACGACCGCGACCCGTCGCCCTCCCATCGAGCAGCGTCCTGCCGGGTTCCCGACTATCGCTGAACGAACGCGGACGTGTGTCAGTGTTCAGAACGGGTCGTCCTCGACGCGGGTCGGGGCTTGCAGCGAGCGCATAGTTGCCACACCAGTTCCCGCCCCTCGATTATCAAAACCCCATTTCGTGATAGTAGCCCTTATTAAGAAAGAGAATAAAGATAACAACATACGATGCACGAACGCACTCGACGACGGGTTCTCACGGCGAGCGGAGCGGCAGCCGTCTCCGTAATGGGGCTCTCCGGCTGCGTCGGTCAGAGTAGTCCGAGCGGCAACGACAGTGCCAACGGCACCAACAACGAGGTGGAGAACAGCAGTGCCGGCGGTGGGAGCAGCAGCGGCGGGGTGCTCACGGTCGCCTACGTGCCGATCTACCCGAACATGCAGCACTACATCATGCAGGAGGAGGGCTACTACGACGCCCTCGATACCGAGGTGACGGCCAAGCGCTTCTCCGACGGTCCGAGCGTGGTCAAGGCGTTCGCGAGCGACGAGGTCGACGTCGCGCTGTTCGGTGTCACGCCGGCGATGGTGCTCACGGACAAGGGCAAGCGGGCCGACGTCCTGGCGGCGAACAGCCGAAACGGTTTCCGGGTGATGGCGACGAACGCCTTCGGCGACCTGTACGCGGACCAGCAGGGTGACGCGTTCTCGGCGTTCGAAAAGCGGGAGGGTCGGAAGGTGAAGTTCGGGGTCCCGCCCGACGGCAGCGTTCCCGACATCGCCCTCCGATACTGGATCGAACGGGACCTCGGTCTCGGGGAGCTGGAGTCGGTCGTGGACAAGGTGAAGGTCTCCCCGGCGAAGGCCCCACAGACGATGGGGAGCGGCGGGGTCGACGCGACGATGATCCAGGAGCCGTTCGCGACGGTGATCGAGAACGAGCAGGGCTTCGGGGAGGTCGCCTGGTCGGGCGATATCCTGCCGGGCCACCCGGTCACGGTGACGTTCGTCCAGAACAGCGTTCCGAGGGATATCGCCGAAGGGTTCGTCGAACAGCACAGCAAGGCGACGAAATTCGTCCGGAAGAACCCGAAGAAGGCGGCCGAGGACGCCGCGGCGGTCATCGGTTCCGGTGTCAGTACCGACCTGGCACGGAAGGCGATCGACTCGCAGGCGTCCGACTTCCTCTCGGATCCCCACGAGGTACGAACCCAATCCAAGAAGATGGCTCGACTCGTCGAGGAGATCGGGAACACGGAGTCGGTGGTCTCGCCGAAACAGCTGTTCGATTTCAGCGTCTACGACGCCGTCTCGAAGCGATGAGCGTCGAAACCAGCGACACCGACTCGGCCACGGAAGACGGGTTGTTTCCCGACCTGAACCCGGGTCGGATCGTGAGAGGAACCCTCGGGACGGGGGGATTTCTCTTGGTCTGGTGGGTCGCGTCGTCGTTGATCGAGCCGGCGTATCTCCTCCCTGGACCGGCGGCGGCGGCGAGCGCCTTCGTCGAGCAGCTCACGATGAGCGCGCGGTTCACCGTTCCGCTGGTCGGTGCCGAAGTTCAGACGTCGCGCATGGTGGTGAAGCTCGCCCAGACCCTGCTCCACTACGTTCCGGGGCTGCTCGTCGGCGCTTCGTCCGGTATCGCGCTCGGGATCGCCCTCGGCTGGAGCGGGCGGCTCGACGACGCGCTGACCCCGGTCGTGCGGATCCTTCGACCGATCCCGCCGCTGGCGTGGGTCGTCTTCGCGATCGTGTGGTTCGGGATCGGGCACGCCGGGGCGGCGTTCATCGTCTTCATCGGCGCGTTCTGGCTCAACTTCTACGGGGCGTACAGCGGCGTCGAGGACACCCCCGGGCGGCTCACGGAGGTCGCGTCGAGCCTCGGGGTGCGGGCGGACCTCGAGATGATCCGCCACGTCGTTCTGCCGAGCGCCGCCCCGCAGATCCTGACGAGCTTCCGGACGAGCATCGGCCGGTGTCTGATGATCGTCGTCGGCGCGGAGCTCTTCGGGGCTCCCGGGGTCGGCTACGAGATACTCAACGCCTCGAACAACCTCGCAATGGACACCAGCGTCGCGTACATGCTGGTGATCAGCCTCGTCTATCTCGTGATGGACGGGGCGTTCCGCGGTTTCGAACGGCGGGTGCTCGCGTGGCGCGAGTGAGCGACGGCGAGCCGCCCGAACGGACCGACGACCGTACGACTGCCGCCGAACGTGCCGACGACGGGGACGAGGCCGACGAAACGCCGGCGATCCTCGTCGACGAGGTGAGCAAGCGTTACGAGTCCGATCGTCAGTCGATCCAAGCCCTCGACGACGTCCGCTTCAGCGTCGGGACCGGCGAGTTCGTCTGTCTCGTCGGCCCCTCAGGGTGTGGAAAGACGACGCTCCTCCGGGCGATCGCGGGGCTCGAACCCTCGATAGACGGGGCGGTCGTGATCGACGGCGAGCGGATCGACGGCCCGGGAACCGATCGTGGAATGGTGTTCCAGGAGTACGGTCTGTTCCCGTGGCTCACCGTTCAGGAGAACGTCTGTTTCGGCCTCGAACGCCAGGGGATGGCGCGGGAGGCCTGTGACAACCGGTGTTACGAGATGCTCGACCTCGTCGGGCTCGACGGGTTCGCCGACGCCTACCCGAAGGAGCTGAGCGGCGGCATGAAACAGCGCGTCGCCGTCGCCCGCGCGCTCGCCGTCGACCCCGGGATACTCCTGCTGGACGAACCGTTCGGGAGCGTCGACGCGCGGACCCGCGAGCGGCTCCAGAACGAACTCCTCGACATCTGGCGGGCGACCGAGAAGACGACGCTGTTCGTGACCCACGAGGTCGACGAGGCCGTCGTCCTCGGCGACCGAGTCCTCGTCATGGGTGCCGACCCCGGCCGGGTGGTGGAGGCGGTGGACATCGACCTCCCGCGGCCACGCTCCCGAACCGACGAGGCGTTCGTCGCGTACACCGAACGGGTCCGGTCGCTCATCGGTGACGGGGCGACCGATCGTTTTTAATAATTAGGAGAGCTAATTTATCATATGGAAGTCGTTAGCATCTCGATGACGGAGGACCTTCTCGACCGGATCGACGGGTTCGCGGACGAACACGGGTACGCAGGTCGAAGCGAAGTGATGCGCGAGGCGGCCCGGGGGCTGCTCGACGAGTTCGACGACGACCGGCTCGCGGACCGTACGCTCATGAGTACGGTCTCCGCGCTGTTCGAGTACGACAGCCCGCGGGTCGAGACCCGGATGCGGCGGCTCCGACACGAGTACGACGACCTCCTCTCCTCGACCACCCACGACTGCGTCGGCGAGAAGCACGGCTGCATGGAGTCGTTCGTTCTCGAAGGCGACCTCGAAGAGATATCGTCGTTCGTCGGAAAGCTTCGCGCCGTGGACGAAGCCCTGACCGTCGACTACACCCTCTTCCCGATAGAGGACATCGATGAGCGACCCGTCCAGGTAAGATGAGGTCGTAAATCAACGATGATCGGCTTCAGACGGCCGCAGACACCCTTTTCCGACCGGCTCGACAAGAAAGGGCGATGGCACTCGATACCGACCAGATAGACGGTTCGACGGCGATCGTCACCGGTGCGTCCTCGGGGATCGGCGAAGCGACGGCCAGTGCGCTCGCCGACCACGGCGCGAACGTCGTGCTCGCCGCGCGCCGCGAGGACGAACTCGAATCGCTCGCCGAGGCGATCGAAGCCGACGGCGGCCGTGCGCTCGCCGTTCCCACCGACGTCACGAACGAGGCCGACCTCGACGCGCTCGTCGACGCCACGCTCGACACCTTCGGGACGATCGACGTCCTCGTGAACAACGCCGGCGTGATGCTGCTCGAACCCGTCGAACGCGCCGACCGCGAGAACTTCCGGCAGATGGTCGAGGTCAACCTCCTCGGGTTGATGAACCTCACCCACGCCGTCCTGCCCGTGATGCAGGACCAGGGGAGCGGCCACATCGTCAACGTCTCCTCGACGGCCGGTCGGCAGGCGAACGCGAACTCCTCGGGCTACAACGCGACGAAGTTCGGTGTCAACGGCTTCACCGAGGCGCTCCGCCAGGAGGTCACGGGGGAGGGGATCCGCACGACGATAGTCGAACCCGGCGCGGTCGAGACCGAGCTCCCGGAGCACATCCCCGACGAGGAGGTCAAAGAGCAAATGGAGGAGGGCCTGTTCGACTCGATGACGCCGCTCCAGAGCGAGGACATCGCCCGGGCGGTCGCCTACGCCGTGACCCAGCCCCAGCACGTCAGCATCAACGAGATGCTGGTTCGACCGACCGACCAGGAGCGCTGACGGGAACCGTCCCAAACGGGTAGGAACGGCCGCGGATCGGGGCGCGGGCTTCCGCGAGACGCAACTACTTGTCCGCCGATCGCGAACGGCTCGGCATGGATTTCGAGGAGAGCGACGAGGGGAAACGAGTCGTCGACCGGGAGGGGAACGTGATCGGCGAGATCACGGACGTTCGGGACGGCAACGGCTACGTGAAGAAGACCGGTGAGGAGAGCGTCGTCGACGCGATCACGACGAGTCTCGGCTGGGACGACAGCGCAATTCAGGAACTCGAAGGCGAACACGTGGACGCCATCGACGACACCGAAGTCCGACTCCGGGAGTTCTGAAGCGGTCCGAACGGCCGGCGAGGATTTATACCGACATCCGTTATCCACCCACGATGGCCCGATCGTTCGAAACCGTTCGTCGGCGGGGCGTGATAGCGTGAACCTCGGTGTGAGCTCGGAGCACGTCCTGTCCGGCATGGAGCGTCTGGCGGCGCTCTGTATCGCCCTCGGGCTGATACTGGGGCTCATGCGGCGGTTGGTCTTCCAGCTCCCGTCCCGACTGGGGGTCTGGATGATGTTCTTCGGGCTGTTCCTGTTGATCCTCACCGTTGCGCTCGATCGTACGCTGTGAGACGTCTCCCCGAACGACGTCACTGATGAGCGAGTTTTTACGGGACGGCGACGAACGACGGAGCGTCATGCGCCGACGAAAATACCTGATCACAGCCGGAGCGCTATCGGCCGGGCTCCTCGCGGGCTGTAGCAGCGGCGACAGCGGGAACAACAGTGGCGGCGGGGGCGGAAGCGGCGGTACCGAGGGCGACGACGACGGCGACAGCGACACGGCTGCCGGGTCGGGGAACGACAGCGATGCCGATTCGGGGACCGATTCCGACGACTCCGATTCCGACACCGACATGGATTCGAACGAGAGCGACGACGACACCGATTCGGATGCCGACAACGAATCGGATGGCGACGACGATTCCGACAACGGAACGGAGTCGAACGGGAGTGACGACGCGGACACCGACGTCGACTCGAACGGCGGCAACGAGTCGGATTCGGACGACGATTCGGACAGCGACAACGAGACGAGTTCGGACGGCGGTAACGGGTCGGACGACAGCGACAGCGACACCGATTCGAACGCCAGCGATTCGGACAACGACTCCGACTGACGAAAGCGGGCGGAGGTCACACCGGCCGACGGCACGGACCGGCGCTCGAAGGCCGAAGGGACAACCGGTGGACGGCGATACGACGACTCGGGGTGAAGGAGGATTCACCCCATTCCCCTTGCTATCCTCCGATGGACCCCTTCGCGCGCCAGTTCTCGACACCGAACGTCAGCGGCCAGGGAGCTGGACAGCCGGATCGACATGGCCGTTTTTCACCCGTCAATCGAGCGCCGCGAGGTCCGCTTCGAGCGCGTCGGCCGCGTCGAGTCGAAGCCGTTCGGCGGTCGTTTCGTCGAGACGGGCCGGTCCCGATATCGAGCCCGTGAGCGGTCGATAGTTCGCGGGGTCGAAGCCCATCGTTTCGAGGTAGTCACGGACGTCCGGCGCACCGATGCCGTCCTCGACGGCCGCGTCGGTCAGTTCACGGAGGTCGGCGAAGGGCGGAACGCCGATCCGTTCGTCGCCCACCGCGGGGTCACCGACCTGCACTGGGGTGTCGTTCGTGCGCTCGACGAGGTCCGCGACCGTCCCGACGAGTTCGAGTACCTGGCTCGGGAGCGCCGTGTCGGGTGCACGCCACTCGACCGTCGGCTGCGCCCCTCGAAGTCGGACCGGCGTCAGTACCGCGTTCTCGGGCTGGAAGTGCTCGTCGAACACCGCGTCGTCGATGCCGACCTCGTGTGCGATCGTTCGCAGCTCGCGGTAGCGGGCCTCGATGCGGCTCTCCCACTCCGCGACGTCGGTCGCGTACTCCCAGAGGTCACGATAGCGCTCGAATCGCGCGCCCGATTCGTGACGGTAGACGTGGGCCCGCGAGCAGTTCGCGACCCGCTCGCCACGGTAGTACGGCGACGAGCTCACCAGCGCGAGCGCGGGGTCGAGCGCGGTCAGGAGGTTGAGCTGTCGTGTCACGCGCTCGCGCTCGAAGTGGACGTGTGTGCCGGCACAGTTCTTCGCGGGCTCGATGCCGTCGCCGTAGATGCGTTCGAGGAGCTTCCCGCGGGCCGACCGGACCGCTCCGGTCTGTGACGAGAGCGGCGTTCCGAGCGGCACGAGCCGCCGTCCATCGGACGCGGCGGCCCCCATCACCGCTTCGAGCACCTCGACGAGCGTCTCGCGGAGCGCCGGGATCGAACCGACCGGCGGGGTCTCGACCTCGATCATCGCGTCGACGAACTCGGGCGAGACACGGTCGTGCGCCTCGACGAGGTCACGCCCGTCGCACAACCTCCCGCTCCCGTCGACCACCCAGTATTCGGCTTCCAGTCCTAATCGCATGACGTCCCTACCTGTATGGGGTATCTGTATCTGATGCTTTCCGCACCACCCGACGATGCTCGCCGTGGCGCGGAAATGAGCGATCCGAGCCGTTACGGGGCTGAAATCGCGGACGAACCGGTGCCGAGCGTTCCATTCCGCTGCGACAATCGTTCGGTCCACGACCGATTACGTGAGGGGTCGACATGGGTCGATGGCTTGCGGGGGCCGGTACGTTATTCACGATAGAGAATAAAGAATACCCGTACGCGGTCATCGAGACATACGTGCCACCGGGCGAGTGCCCTCGCCGGCCGACCGAAAACTCGACCTCGAATAAAGAAGTCTGCTCGGGAACCGAATCGAGATCTCCGTACAGAATCCGTGTTGCGATGGTTTGTTGCAGGTCGCCTCGAACCCGAACACGACACGTCAGTGATCCGGTGGGCATAGAGTAAAGTATTCGGAGCCGAATCGTCACGTAATGGATGGAACAGTGGCGGTGATCGGCGGCGGTTCCACGGGGACGGGTATCGCCCGCGACCTGGCGATGCGCGGGTTCGACGTGACGCTCGTCGAGAAGGGCAACCTCACCCACGGGACCACCGGCCGGATGCACGGCCTGCTTCACAGCGGGGGTCGGTATGCGGTCTCCGACCGGTCGAGCGCCCGCGAGTGTATCGAAGAGAACCGGGTTCTCCGGGAGATCGCGACCCACTGCGTCGAGATGACCGGCGGGTTGTTCGTCCAGAAGGAGGGCGACGCCGACGAGTACTTCGAGGAGAAGCTCGAGGGCTGTCGGGAGTGCGACATCCCGGCCGAGGTGGTCTCGGGCGAGGAGGCCCGGGCGATCGAACCCTACCTCGCGAAGGACGTCAAGCGCGCGATCCGGGTACCCGACGGCGCGATCGACCCGTTCCGGCTGTGTGTCGCCAACGCCGCGAGCGCGATCGAACACGGCGCGCGCGTCGAGACCCACGCCAAGGTGACCGACGTGCTCGTCAAGGACGGCGCGGTCGTCGGTATCGAGGTCGAACACGAGAACGGGCCGGGGAAGCGGGTGCACCGAAAGCCCGGCACGACCGAGGAGATCCGTGCCGACTACGTGGTGAACGCCACGGGCGCGTGGGCCGGCCGGGTCGGCGCGATGGCGGGCGTCGACGTCGAAGTTCGGCCCTCGAAGGGCGTGATGGTCGTGATGAACACCCGACAGGTCGATACCGTCGTCAATCGCTGCCGACCGAAGGGCGACGCCGACATCATCGTGCCCCACGAGACCGCCGCGATCCTCGGCACGACGGACGAGGAGGTCGAGGACCCGGAGGACTACCCCGAGGAGGGCTGGGAGGTCGACCTGATGATCGACACGCTCTCCGAACTCGTCCCGATCCTGAAAGAGGCCCGAACCATTCGCTCCTTCTGGGGCGTGCGGCCGCTCTACGAGCCCCCAGGAACCGGGACGACCGATCCCACGGATATCACGCGGGACTTCTTCCTGCTCGACCACGAGGAGCGCGACGATTTGCCTGGGATGACTAGCATCGTCGGCGGGAAGTTCACCACGTATCGATTGATGGCCGAGAAGATCTCCGACCACGTCTGCGAACAGTTCGGGATCGAGGCCGAGTGTCGTACCGCCGACGAACCCCTGCCGGGGAGCGAGGACATCGGAAACCTCGAAGAGTACATGGACGCGTTCGGGCTTCGATCACCGATCGCGAAGCGGAGCACGAAACGCCTCGGGAGTTTTTCTCCCCAAGTGCTCGGCGGGAGCGACCCCAACCCCGTGGTCTGTACCTGCGAGGCCGTGACCAGCGCCGAGATCGACAAGGCGATCGACGAATCGGGAACCGACCTCAACGCGGTTCGGCTCCGCACCAGGGCGTCGATGGGCAACTGTCAGGGGGCGTTCTGCTGTCAGGGGATCGCGAGCCAGCTCCACCCGACCTACGACGAACCCACTGTGCGCGACGCCTACGACGAACTCTACCAGGAGCGCTGGAAGGGCGAGCGCCACGGCCTCTGGGGCGAACAGCTCTCCCAGGCCGCGCTGAAGTACGCCCTCCACGCCACGACGCTGAACCGCGACCGCGACCCCGCCGCACGCGAGTCCGACCTCGACTTCGCGGCGTTCGACGACGGCCGACCGACGGACGACGTCGAACCCAGCACCTCGCGCGGCACGCGCGAGACCGCCGCCGACGGCGGTCGACTTCCACCGAACGAGGGGCCCGATGGCGATTCGTGAGGACGTCGTCGTCGTCGGCGGTGGCCTCGCCGGAATGAGCGCCGCGCTCTCGGCGGCCGAGACCGGAGCCACAGTCCGATTGCTCTCGCACAAGAAGAGCACGCTCCGTCACGCCAGCGGTCTCGTGGACTGTCTGGGATACACCGGCGACGACGGTCCGCTCGCGGACCCGTACACCGGGCTATCCGACCTCCCCGACGACCATCCCTACCGGGTCGTGGGCGAGTCCGCGATCCGCGAGGGGTTCGACCGCTTCGATAGCGTGGTCGGTGATAGCTATCTGGGGAACCACACCGACACCAACGCGCTCGTCCCCACCCAGGCCGGCACGATCAAACCGACGGCACGTTACCCCGCCTCGATGGCGGCGGGCCTCGCGAGCGACACCCGCTCGACCCTACTGGTTGGATTCGAGGGATTGAGCGACTTCGACGCGCCGCTCGCGGCCGACCGTCTCGCCGCGGCGGGCGTCCCGTTCGATGTCCGAGGTGTGACGCTCCGCTTCCCGAAGGAGTTCCGCGCCGACGCCAAACTCACGCGGTACGCGCGCGCGCTCGACCGCGACGAGGAACCCGACAAGGACCGCGCGCCGCGGTTCGACGGGGTTCGGCGAGCGCTGGCCGAACTCGTCAGACCGAAACTCGACGGGGCCGAGCGCGTCGGCTTCCCCTCCCTCGTCGGCGACGACGAGAACGACGCGGTCCGCGACGACTTGGAGAAGCGTCTCGGCGTCCCCGTGTTCGAGCTCGCGGCGTCACCACCGAGTTTGCCCGGTGTGCGCCTCGAATCCCTGTTCCTCGCGGCGCTCGACGAGGCGGGTGTCCGACGAACCACCGGCAACCCCGTCGTCGACTACGAGTCCGAGGACGGGGCCCTCACGACAGTCTACACGGACAAGAGTGGCCAGCGGGTGCCCTACGGTGCCGACCAGTTCGTGCTCGCGACGGGCGGGCTCGTGGGGAAGGGGATCGGGAGTTCGCGCGATGGCGTTCGCGAGCCGGTCTTCGACTGTCACATCCCCCACCCCGAGGACCGATACGACTGGTCCGCGACCGACGCCTTCGGCGACCAGCCGTTCGCCCGCTTCGGTGTCGTCCCCGACGACGACCTCCGACCGCTCGACGCGGCCGGCGATGTCGAATTCTCGAACCTCCGTGCCGCCGGCAGCGTGCTCGGCGGTGCGGACTTCGCCGCCCAGAAGTGCGGGAGCGGCGTCTCGCTCGCGACCGGCCACGTGGCCGGCGAGCGTGCAGGAGCCCTGATCTAACTTTCACAATGAGCGACGCAGACACGACCCCGACCGACGCCAGCACCGACTCGTTCGAACCAGTCGACGTCTTCTCCGGGGAACCGATGGACCTCCGGCCCGGCGCGGACGACTGCTACAAGTGCACGACCTGCGATACGTCGTGTCCGGTAGCGGAGGTCGACGACGACTTCCCCGGTCCGAAGTTCCAGGGCCCCGAGCAGTGGCGGCTGAAACGCAAGGGCGACGACGACATCGACCCCTCGATCAACTCGTGTTCGAACTGCATGCGGTGTGACAACGCGTGTCCCTCGTCGGTGCCGCTCAGTCAGATGCACAACGAGGCGCGCGGGGCGTTCGTCGAGCGCCAGATGGAGAAGCTCTCGACCGAGTACGTCAGGAATCGGATTCTCGCCAACTACCGGACCTCGGCGTGGTTCGCCTCGAAAGTCCCACGGATCGCGAACTTCGCGATGAACTTCGGACCGGCGCGGTGGGCGATGGAGAAGACCCTCGGCGTGACGGCCGAACGCGAGTTCCCCGCCTTCGCCCAGCAGACCTTCCGCGAGTGGTGGGCCGAGCGCGGCGGGGCCCACGTCGAGAACCCCGACAAACGGGTGGCCTACTTCCACGGCTGTTACTCGAATTATAACACTCCAGAGGTCGCGAAGGCGATGGTCCACGTCTACGAGCACTTCGACTACGAGATCCTGGTGCCACCCCAGAAGTGCTCGGGCACGCCGATGTTCGCGAACGGGATGCTCACGGACGCCCGCCGGCACGCCCGGACCAACGTCGAGGAGCTCGCGGCGGCGATCAACGACGGGGCCGACGTCATCGCCTCCTGTACCTCGTGTTCGATGGCGCTCCGTCAGGAGTACCCCGAACTCTTCGACATCACCGACATCGAGACGGTCGCACAACACACCTACGAGGGCCTCGAATACCTCCGGATCAACGAGGACCTCCGCGGGGCGGTCGAAGAGAGCGAGGTCGACCGTCCGGATATGGCCTACCACGCACCGTGTCACGCCCGGAATCAGGGGCTCGACCGCCAGGCGGTCGAACTCTTCCGCGACCTCGACGGGGTCGACATCGAGGACGTCGGGCCGTCGTGCTCCGGGATCTCCGGGACCTACGGCTGGAAAGAGGAGAAGTACGACAAATCGATGCAGATCGGCGAGGAGATGTTCGAGCACATGGAGGCCGGCGCAGGCGAGGAGGGTATGACCGAGTGTCCGACGTGTGCGATGCAGATGGAACACGGCACCGGCTACGAGATCACCCACCCGCTGGAAGTACTCCAAGAAGCCCTGACCGAGACCTCGGCGGCCTGAGACCGACCGAACTCGTCGGACCTCGACCCCAGCGACCAGGCTGGATGTCGGGTGCGCAATCCGTAACTACCCGCGGTGACTATCGACGGGCATTGAGCGAACCAACTGACCACGACGCCGTTCTCACCGGCGTCAGGGCGGCGCTCGAGGACAACGGGTTCGACGTCGAGTGGGTCGACTACGACGCCGACCACGAAGCGATAGTCGTCCAGTACGCGACCATCGTCGGCGGTGCCGACGAGATCAGGGACGTCCTCACGACGGACATCCCGAAGACGATGGGCGCGTTTCAGGGGCCCGTACTGGCGGCGACCGACCCGGACCCCTACACCGAACTGGTCGTACTGGTCGTCAACTCACGGACGACCCCGGCCGAGCGGACCGGGAAACTCCGCTGGGAGATCGCCTGGGAGTGGGTCCCCGGCGAGGCGGGGGTCTCGCCCGGGGAGTACGAGGACCCCCTCCAACGGGTGCTCTCGACGGCCGTCGTGATAGACGACGAGGGGACCCACGACATCGACGCCGAGTTCGAGTTCACCGATACGGAGTGAGGACAGGAGAACTCCGTGGCGTGACGCGCGGTCTCCGGCCCCGGTCTATCCGCTCTTCCCGCTCTTCCCGTTCTTCCCGTTCCTGTTGTTCCTCCCGCTTTCGCCGGCCAGGTCGTCCGGTGCGGTCTTCGGCGCGTTCTTCGGGCGCTTCTTGCGGTTGTCCCCGCGCCGTTCGCGCTGGAGCGGGATCGGGACGCCGCCGCCCGATTCGATCCAGTCGAAGAGCCGGTCGTGCATCGCCTTCCGGCGCTGTTCGTGCTTTCCGTCGTCGAACAGGTTGTTCGCCTCTGCGGGGTCGGCTTGGAGGTCGTAGAGCTCGTCCTGCATCGGCCCGTAGTACCAGATGTACTTGTACCGACCCCGCCGCGTGCTGAACATGGTCGGGTGTTTCGGAAAGCCGCCCCAGAACGATTCGTAGTACGGGTCCTGACTTCGGGCGGTTCCCTCGCCGGCCAACGCGGGGAGGAAGGACTCCCCGCTCATGTAGCCCGGTCGAGAAATGTCGGCGACCTCCAGAAACGTCGGTGCGAGGTCGACGTTCGAGACCGCCCGGTCGATGGTCGTGCCGGACTCGACGAGCCCCGGTGCCCACGCGAGCAACGGAACCCGCATCGAGGGTTCGTAGGCGGTCTGTTTGCCGATGAGACCGTGTTCGCCGAGCGAGAAGCCGTTGTCGGACATGTAGAGCGTCAACGTCGAGTCGGCGACACCGGACGTATCGAGCTGGTCCATCACCGCGCCGATGCTCTCGTCGAGCGAGAGCAGCGTCTCACAGTACTTCCGGTAGAGGGTGTCGAACCCGGACGGGCCGCCGAACCCGAAGTTGCCGCCGAAGACGTAGTCCACCCCGCGAACGCTGTCGCGCTGCTCGCGCACCCAGTCCGGTTTGTCCCGGTAGTTCGCCGGGGAGTTGGCCATCGTCTCCGGGTACTCGATCGGCGCGTCGGCGTATCGGCCCCGATGACGGGGCGCGGGGCGGAACCAGGCGTGTGGGGCCTTGTGGGAGAGATAGAGGAAGAACGGTTTGTCGCCGCTCCGGTTCCTGAGCCACCGGAGTGCGTACTTCGTCAGGATGTCGGTGATGTAGCCGTTGTGCTGTACCCAGTCGCCGTCGACGTTGAGCTGGGGGTCGATGTAGTTGCCCTGTTTCTCGAAGCTCACCCAGCGGTCGAACGCCGGCCGGGGCTCGGCGCTGTTGATCCGGAACGTGTCCCACTTCCCGATGAAGGCGGTCTCGTAACCGGCGTCCTTGAGGTGGTCGACGAAGAACGGGTCATGGTCCGACCGGGGATGCTGGTTGTCGATGACGCCGTGTTCGTGGGCGTACTGACCGGTGAGGATGGAGGCCCGGCTCGGCGCACACAGCGACGTGCTGACCGTCGTGTTCGGGAGGTGTGCGCCCCGGTTCGCCATCCGGTCCATGTTCGGCGTCTCCAGGAACTCGGGCGTTCCCGGTTCGTCCACGAAATCCATGAAATCGTACCGGTGGTCGTCGCTCAGAACGAAGACGATGTTGCGGGGCTGGGACGTATCGGTGCTACCGAGGAGCGCAGTGTTGGACGAGCAGCCGCTGAGCAGCCCACCGACCCCGAGTCCACCGGCCGCCTTCATGGCCTTTCGCCGGTGAAGGTGATGGGGTCGCTCAGTGGTCTGGTCGGTCATTGGACCCCCTCGCCGCGTCGAACTGAAAGCCGTTTCTATCGGGTCATCGACGGGCCGTCGACGGCCGGTTCGCGCTCGTGATTTCCCTCCGACGCTCGCTACCGCGTGGTAAAAGTTCGCTTTCGAGATTCACGCTTTCGAGGGTGAGTGCAGCGTCCCGTCTCGTACCACCCCTTCGTGGAGCGTGAAGAGGAGCGCCGGGACGATGATCACCAGTCCGATGACGGAGACCGCACCGAGCAACAACAGCCCGGCGTAGACGAAGATCAGGGTCGTCGAGTGCGTCGGGTTGCCCACCACCCAGGTGTAGCTCGCCGAGAGCGAATCGACGAACGAGCGGTCCCGCGAGAGAACCGCGAACGTCGTCAGCACGACGAGCGCTAAGAAGATGAACAGATAGGTGCCGGCGATGGCGATGGCGAGGTACTGGAACGAGTCGGTCCGAACGTATGTCAGGAAGTAGGTAGCCGTGGCGAACCCTATGATAATTGGTACGTATATCAGGAGGGAGGCGTTCACGCCATGCCGCCGGATAGTTGCCGTTATCTCACCGAATTTCACCTCGTTGTTGGAACGAAGCGAACGGATCGCCGCGTACGCACCGAGAGTCGAAATTCCGCAGGTGACGACCGGAAGCGAACTAACAACCCAGCAGACACTTACGACGACGAGAACGAGGCTGTGTCGGTACGCGAAGCCGAGGGCGTCCCTGAGTGCCCCGCCGAACGATCCCTCGTTCCCGTCGTCCGCCCTCATCCGGTCGTACCCTGGAACTGCACCGCCTCGATGATCTGGTCCTGGAGGAGGAGGAACAGCACGAACAGCGGGAGGGACGCGATGATCCCGGAGGCCATGAAGAGACCCGGCCGGAACGTGAACGTATCACGGAGGATCACCAGCCCCAGCGGGAGGGTGAACGAGGCCTGGTTCTGGAGCACGACGACCGGCCAGACGAACTGGTTCCAGTTGTAGACGAACATGAAGATGGCGAGCGCCGAGAGGATCGGTCGCGAGATCGGCAGGATGATCCGGGAGTAGATCTGGAAGTTCGAGAAGCCGTCGAGCCGGGCGGCTTCACCGTACTCCTCCGGGATGTCCCGGAAGAACTGATAGAGCAGGAAGACCCCGAGCGGGTTCGCGACCGCGGGGAGGATGACGCCGAACAGGCTGCTGACGAGCCCCAGGTCCGAGACCGTGGTGAACAGCGGGACGAGGTTGACGTAGAAGGGGACCATGAAGCTCCCGATGATGATCGTGAGCAGTATCGACTGGCCGGGCCAGTTGAGCCGCGTGAGCGAGAACGCGATCATGGAGTCGACGATCAGGACGAGCACCGTCGCCGTCGTCGCGACGATGAACGTGTTGAGCACCCACTGGAGGATCAGGGTCCCCGAGAGCAGCTCGGTGTAGTTCGCGAGCGTGAACTCGGGGGGAATGAGGTGCGGGACGGAGCTGATCGCGATCTCCTGGGGCTGGAGGGAGAGCGAGATCATGTAGAGGTAGGGGACCATGAACAGTATCGCGACCGCGTACAGCCCGACGTGGACCGCGACCGTTCGGGTGGTGGCGTTGCTCAGGATACCTCGACGTCCGTTGGCGGTTGCTTCGCTCATGCTGAATCACTTCCGATGTACCGGTAGTTCACGTACGATACGACCACGAGGAGTCCGAAGAGGAGGTAGCCCACCGCCGCGGCGTAGCCGAACCGCTGCTGGCTGAACGCCGCGTTGTAGAGGTAGTAGACGAGCGTCATCGTGGAGTTGTTCGGTCCGCCGTCGGTCATCACGTAGGGCTGGCCGAACACCTGGAACTGCTGGATGAACTGGACGATCACGACGAACGCGATCGCGTTCCGCATCTGCGGGAGGGTGATGTCCCGGAAGGCGCGCCAGGTGCCCGCCCCGTCGAGCCGTGCGGCCTCGTACAGCCGTTCCGGGACGTTCTGCCGGGCGGCCAGCAGGATGACGAAGTTGAACCCGAGCAGCCACCAGTTGGTGACGACGGCGAGCACGGGCATCGCGAGGGCCGACGAACCCAGCCAGTTCGGCGGCGTGTCCATGATGAACCCCAGGTAGTAGTTGATCGGCCCGAAGCCGGACGAGAGGAAGAGGCTCCAGACGATACCCACGATGGAGACCGTCAGGATGTACGGGCTGAAGTAGATCGTCCGCAGGTAGCGCCGGCCGATCACCTTCTTGTTGACACCCAGCGCGAGCGCCAACCCGAAGATCACCATCGCCGGCACGGTCAACACGACGAAGTAGACCGTGTTCACCAGTGCGTTCCAGAACGCGGGGTCCTGGAGCATCGAGGCGTAGTTCTGGATCCCGAGGAACTCCGACTGGGCGGGGAACAGCGGGTTCCACTCGAAGAGGCTCATGTAGAGCCCCTGCAACAACGGATAGAGGAGGAACACACAGAAGAAGATCATGTAGGGGACCGCGAAGAGGACCCCGTCGACCGTCTCCCGTCGCTGGAGGCTCCCCTCGGTCGCTTCCGTCCGACTGAATCGGTCCCTAATTGACATCGTCGATCAACCCCTGGACGGTCTCCGCCCCGCGTTCGAGCCCGGCCTTGGGGGAGGTGCTGTGCGAGTAGATGTCGAGCAGGAAGTCCCACGTCGACGCCTCGTTCACGTTGAATGGGGTCCGTGGGAGGTACGCGAACTGGTCCTTGCTCGCCATCTCCGAGAACTTCGAGAGCGACTTCGGCCAGAGGGGTGACTCACGGAGCGCCGGGGAGTTCTGGAGCTTCGAAGCGGCGGGCAGGTGGCCCGCCTGCGTCCCCCAGATCGGGTTCTCCTGGGTTATCCACTCGGCCACCTCCACGGCCGTTTGGGTCTGCTCTCGGTCCCTGGAGTTCTTGCGGGGGAGCACGATCGTGTGGCTCCCGGACTCGGTCCAGTTCTGCTGTTTTCCGGGGGCGACGAACGGCTTGAACATGTTCCAGTCCATCCCGTCGAGCGTCTGCAGCACGGCCGCGTACCAGGTCCCGTTCACGATTATCCCCAGGTTCCCGTCCTGGAAGGCGACGTCCGTTCGGCTGCTGGAGGCGTTCGGGAGGTCCCAGTTGTACTTGCCGGTGCTGTTGTGGTAGAGCTGGGCGATCCGCAGGCCGTCCTGATTGTTGAACCGGACCTTCGTGAGGTCGTCGTTGAAGAGCTGGCCACCCCGCTGGCGGTCGAACGCGATGAACGTCCGGAGCAGCTCGATGGGGCTCATGGCGGCCGAGGGGGCGAAGGCGTTCGCGTCCGTCTCGCTGACGATGGTGTCACAGACGTTCTTGAACTCCCGGAAGTTCGTCGGCGGGGAGTCGGGGTCCAGCCCCGCCTCCTCGAACACCGAGCGGTTGTAGTACGCGCCGATCGGGTGGGCGTGCTGGTTCCCGTTGAACCGCATCCGGTTCCAGAGGGTCGGGACGTACTGCGAAGCTGTGGAGTCGTCGATGTAGCGGTTGAACGGCGTCAGCATCTGCTGGAACCGGCTGATGAGGGCCTGGTGCATGATCGCGATGTCCGGGCCCTTGTCGGCGACCAGCGCCGTGTAGACCTTGGTGTAGTAGTCGTTCCACGGGATCCGCTGCCGGTCGATCTGGACGTTCCCGAGTGGCTGTTCGTCGTTGAATCGGCTCACGATGGACTCCATCGTGGCACCGTCGCCGCCGCTGAAGAGGGTCCAGAACTCGACCGTGGTGCCGGAGTCACTGGAGATGTCCCCGACGAGAGCGTTTCGGGACCCGCAGCCAGCCAATCCCATGCCACCGGCCACTCCCAGACCGGCGAGAAATCGTCGTCGTGAGGATGTCGTGTGTACCCTCTCGGACGCTACCATAGTGGAATCGAGGCGCGCACCATAATAAATGTTTATGGCCTTCGACTCGCGACGCGTCGGTTCCCTTCTCGAAGAGTGGAGCCGACCCGGTCGTGAGTCGGTGCGACGAGGTCCGAGAGCGCTGCTCGACGATCGACCGTTCACGCGACGTGTCGTGGGCGGTCTGAGGGAAAGCCATATATATACATGAATGATTGGTGTAGTTTAGGATGAGCGAGATCCGCCTGGAAAACGTACGGAAGGAATACGGCGAGGGGATCGTGGCCGTGGACGACTTCAGTTTGGATATCGACGACGGGGAGTTCATCACCATCGTCGGTCCGTCGGGGTCCGGGAAGTCGACGGTGCTCCGGATGATCGCGGGACTCGAAGGCATCACCGACGGGGCGATCTACATTCGAGACCGGAAGGTGAACGACATCCCGCCCCAGAACCGCGACATCGCGATGGTGTTCCAGAACTACGCGCTCTATCCCCACATGACGGTCGAGAACAACATGTCCTACGGTCTGAAGCTCAACTCGGACCTCTCGGACGACGAGATCGAGTCACGGGTGCGGGAGGCGGCCGGGATGATGGGGATCGAAAACCAGCTGGGGAAACGACCGAGCGAGCTCTCGGGCGGCCAGCAACAGCGCGTCGCGACCGGTCGCGCGATCGTCCGCGAGCCCTCGGCGTTCTTGATGGACGAGCCGCTCTCGAACCTCGACGCCAAGCTCCGGACCCACATGCGAACGGAGCTCCAGCGGATCCAGGAGGACCTCGGCACGACGACCATCTACGTCACCCACGACCAGGAGGAGGCGATGACGATGAGCGACCGAGTGATCATCCTGAACGAGGGCGTCCTCCAGCAGGTCGGCACCCCCCGGCAGGTCTTCTCCGAACCGGTCAACCAGTTCGTCGCCGAGTTCATCGGCAGCCCGGCGATGAACTTCTTCGACGTCGCCCTCGACGGCACGACGCTGCGCGGCGAGGACATCACGTACACGCTCTCGGAGGAGTACGCCCAGCAGGTCGCCGAACGCGCCACCGAGGACGCACTGGTGCTCGGTATCCGACCGGAACACATGACCTTCTCCGACGGGTCGACCGCGAACAGCATCGACGCCGTGCTCGAGGTCAAAGAGCCCGTGGGCGACGACAACTACCTCTATCTCCGGTCGAACGACACCGAGTTCACGATGCGCGTGCTCGGGCAGATAGACCAGACCGAAGGCGACGAGATCGCCGTCTCGTTCGACGAGTCCGACATCCACATCTTCGACAAATCGACCGGGGCGAACCTGGTCTCGAAGGAACGGGAGTCGGACACCCCGATACAGAGCACGCCGACGTAAGCGGTCGATAGCCTCCCGTCGTTTCGTTCCAGGTCGTTTCGAGCTATCGGTTCGGCAAAACGGATTTTTCAAAAGCAGAACGGTTCGAGGACGCCTGCGACCCCTATCGGATGGTGATCCCGGCGACCGTCGCGGGTTCGAGGTCGGCGCTGAGCCCGTCGCCGTCGGTCGTGACGTCGAGGTCTTCGGCGGTGAACGAGTCGGCGTTGCCGGCGTCGACTTCGGCATCGGGGTCCTGACCTGCGAACAGAACCTCGGCGTCGACGGATGCCTCGCCGAGGTCGATGCCCTCGACCCCGACGTCGACGGTGTGTGCCGCGCGGCAATCGAGGTTGGTGAGAGTGAGGAAGGTCTCCGAACCGTCCACGGAGGCGGACGCGCCGACGAGCGGGAGGTCGTCCTCGCCGACGTCGCGGGTCGGGGTTTCGAGCGAGGTTCGAACCGACTCGTTGCCCTTGTGTGAGGCGTAGAGATCGAACACGCGGTAGGTGGGCCGCGCCCACGCGTCGTCGCCGTCGGTCTCGATCAGACACTGGAGGACGTTCACGGTCTGTGCGATGTTCGACATCGTCATCACGTCGCTGTGGTGATTGAAGATGTCGAGCACGGCGGCGGCCGAGAGGGCGTCGAAGACGGTGCCCGGCTGTTCGAGCCCGTTCGAGGCGACGGCCTCCGGGTGCCAGGTCCCCCACTCGTCGATGATGACGCCGATGTCGCGGGTCGTGGCGACGGCGTCGATCGCCGCGGCGATCCGCTCGATGTGGCGGTCCATCTCGAGCGCCTCGACCAACATCT
Source organism: Halococcus sp. IIIV-5B (assembly GCF_003602035.1). Classification (NCBI taxonomy): domain Archaea; kingdom Methanobacteriati; phylum Methanobacteriota; class Halobacteria; order Halobacteriales; family Halococcaceae; genus Halococcus; species Halococcus sp. IIIV-5B. The sequence continues at coordinate 76,861 of NZ_QZWE01000007.1, forward strand.
GGTCGTAACCCTCCTCGCCGGCCTCGTCGACGTTCATCGTCCGGCCGTAGTAGTGGTGCAGCGTGAGGTGGTCGAGGGGGAACTCCACACCCCACTCGGCTTCGCCGACCTCCTCCATGAAGAGCCGGTTCCACTCGTGGTTCTCGAACCCGCAGGCGATGAGTTCGAGGTCCTCGTCGAGCATCAAGTCGTCCATCGAACCGACGTAGGTCGCGAAGCGGCGGTACTCCCGGGCGTACTGCTTCGGGCTCATCCGACCGCCACAGCCCCAGTTCTCGTTGCCGAGGCCCCAGTAGCGAACCCCGTAGCCGTCTTCGTGGCCGTTCGCCCGTCGCCGGTCGGCGAGCTCGGTGTCGCCCTCGTAGTTGCAGTACTCGACCCAGTTGGCCGCCTCCTGCGGGTCGCCGGAGCCGACGTTCGCCGCGAGATATGGCTCCGTCCCGACGCGTTCGCAGAGCTGGAGGAACTCGTCGGTGCCGAACGCGTTGGACTCCTCGGGGTCCTCGTCGATACCCTGGGCCCAGAAGAGGTTCCGGCGGCGCGGGCGGTCCTCGCGGGGACCGACCCCGTCCTCCCAGTGGTAGTCGTCCGCGAAACAGCCGCCGGGCCACCGGAGGACGGGGATCTCGAGGTCGGCGAGCAGGTCGACGACGTCGTCGCGGAACCCGTCGGTGTCGGCGGTATCGTCGCTCCAGAGCCCGTCGTAGACACAGCGACCGAGGTGTTCGGAGAAGTGACCGTGAACTTCGGGCTCGATACGGCCGATAGCGGCCTCAGTGTGGACGGTAACGTGTGCGTTCGACATCCTGATCCATACTGCTCAGTGATGGATGATAAATCAACTGGTTCCCACCCCGGTGCGGGGGGCCGTGGTACGGTAGATTTTAACCGTCGTCCATCGAACCTCTCGATATGGATACGGATCTTTCCGGACGAACCGCGCTCGTCACGGGTGCCGGGCGCGGGAACGGCCGCGCGATCGCGCACGCCCTCGCCGACCACGGTGCGAACGTCGTCGCGAACGACCTCGACGAGACCGTCGCCGAAGAGACCGCCGAGGAGATCGAAGATGCGGGCGGCGACGCGGTCGCGGTGGGCGCGGACGTCAGCGACTCGGCCGCGGTCGAGGCGATGGTCGAACACGGCACGGAGGCGTTCGATACGATAGACGTGCTCGTCAACAACGCCGGCGTCGGGACCTCGGGACCCTTCCTCGATACCGACTACGACGACGCGTTCGAGTTGAACCTCGACGTCCACCTCCGCGGGTCGCTCAACTGCCTTCGGGCGACGGTCGACGACATGGTCGAGGCGGGCTACGGGAAGGTGGTCAACATCACCTCGATCCACACCAAGAACGGGGTCGGGATGTCGCCGCAGTACGACGTCGGGAAGTTCAGCCTGCTGGGGCTCACGAAGAGCCTCGCGCTCGAACTCGGGCGGGAAGGGGTCCGGGTCAACGCCGTCGCGCCGGGCTGGGCGAACACCCGGATGGTCGAGGGCTTCTCCGAGGCCGTCACCGAACAGATCCAGGAGAACAACCCGCTCGGGCGGTTCGCGGAACCGTCGGAGATCGCCGACGCAGTCACGTTCCTGGCCTCGCCCGCCGCCGACTACGTCAACGGCCACGAGCTCCGCGTCGACGGCGGCCAGGTCCCGATCGACAGCTGGCGACTCGACAACCGATAGGGAGCGATTTTCGGTTCGACGACGGACGACGTTACAGGATCTGGTAGCCGCCGTCGACGTACTGGAGGTGGCCGGTCATGTAGTCGGCGTCGTCGGAGGCGAGGAAGAGGTACGACCCCGTGAGGTCGTCGGGCGTCCCCATGTAGTCCATCGGGATCTCGGGGGTGATCTCGACGTCGTCGACCGCGGGGACGTCGTCGTCGGGGACGAAGAACGTCTCCTCGGAACCGCCCGGCGGTTCGGGGTTGCCGGTGCCGAAGGTCGTCTCGATGATCCCGGGTGCAACCGCGTTGACCCGGATACCAAACCGGGCGAGTTCGAGCGCCGCGACCCGCGTGATCATCATCACGGCTCCCTTCGAGCCGTCGTACATCGTGTGCCCGAGCTGTGCGTACTCCGAGGAGATCGAGGCGGTGTTCACGATACAGCCGGGGTCGTCGCGCGCGAGCATGTCCCGCGCGGCGGCCCGACAGCCGAGGAACACGCCCCGGACGTTGATCGCCATCACCTGGTCGAACGCGTCGACCGGGGTCTCGACGATCGAAGCCTCGCGGTAGATACCGGCGTTGTTGACCATCACGTCGATGCCGCCGAACTCCCGGGCGGCCTCCACAACGGATTCGATGTCCGCGGGTTTCGAGACGTCCGTCTGGACGAACGTCGCCCGACCGGGACCGTCCTCGATGGCCTCGTGCGTGGGGGTGGATTCGCCCTCGTCCTTCGGTTCGTCGCGGATGTCGGCGACGATGACGGTCGCCCCCGCGTCACCGAACCGGCGTGCGACCGCCCGCCCGATACCCGACGCGCCGCCGGTCACGACCACCGTCTCGTCCGAGAAATCGTAGGTTGATCGACCCATGCGTGCAGGGTCGCCACCGCTCGACGTAACTGTTTGCATCCCACAGACGGGGCTATCGGGACCCGCTTGAATCCAAAACGACGAGCCTCATCGGACCACTGCCGTCCAACGACCCGTCCGCACACGCCGCTCGGCGGTCAAGAGGCGGTCGAGGGCCACTCGATGCGCGCGATATATTTCTACGCTGGTGTGGCCAACCTCGCGATGGAGCGAGACGGTCTCATTGGAGGTGCCCAACGACCGCTAGCGAAACATGACCCAGCGACGGATGTCCCTCACCGGCAGTATCGGCCCGGAGGCCGCCTACGAGGATTTCATCGGGGAGTCTACGCGCTCTGTTCGATCGTTCGCTGGTAGAGCGACGGACTGTGGACTGAGCCGCCCTCTTGGTCGAACAGATGGACTCGGTCCGTGTCGAGCGAGACCCCAACCTCGTCTCCGGGGGCGAGCTGGACCGACGCGTCCGTCTCGGCGATCATCGTCTCGCCATCGATCCCAAGGTAGATGATGTTCGAGGACCCAACCTGCTCGAAGACGGTGACGGTCGCGGAGACGTCCTCACCGGTCGCGGTTGGCTTTACTGAGACGTCCTCCGGTCGAATGCCCAGCTCGGAGAGGGGGCCCGAGACACCGTCGGGCGCGGGGATGGTAAACGGCCCCGCACGAACCCGACCGTCCTCGAGGCTGGCATCGAAGAAGTTCATCGACGGGCTGCCGATGAACCCGGCGACGAACCGGTTGGCGGGCTGGTTGTACGCCTCGTTGGGCGGAGCGACCTGTTGGATCGTTCCCTCGTTCATGATCGCGATCCGGTCGCCCATCGTCATCGCCTCCTCCTGGTCGTGAGTGACGTACACCATCGTCGTCTCCAAGTCTTGATGGAGCTCTTGGAGCTCTGCCCGCATGTTCGTCCGGAGTTTGGCGTCGAGGTTCGAGAGCGGCTCGTCGAGGAGGAACACGCTCGGGTTCCGGACGATGCTTCGTCCGAGCGCGACGCGTTGTTGTTGCCCACCTGAAAGCTCGCCGGGTCGCTGGTCCAACTGGCTGGAGATTCCGAGCTTTTCGGCCGTACTCGTGACCCGTTGGTCCACTTCGTCGCTCGGGATCCCCTGGTCCTCCAGCGCGAACGACATGTTCTTCCGGGTCGTCATGTGCGGATACAGCGCGTAGTTCTGGAAGACGAACGCGATGTGTCGTTGCTGTGGTGAGTACTGTGTCACGTCCTCCCCGTCGAAGTAGATCTGACCGCTCGAAGGCGTCTCTAGCCCTGCGATCATCCGAAGGGTCGTCGTCTTCCCACAGCCGCTGGGGCCGACGAGAATGAGGAACTCCCCGTCCGTGATCGTGAGCGAGATATCGTCGACGGCAACGATCGACCCGAACCGCTTGCTGATGTTCGACAGCTCAACTGCCATAGTTTGAAATGCCCATTGTAATATATGTATTTTTCTCCTCGACCGTTCGCCGACGACGTCGGCCGTCGACGAGACCGCGAACGGGCCGACACAAAGATTATTACGGGGTACCTTCCAACTATTCCCATGATAGACAGTACACGATCCGACCGCCTCAGCCGCCGCCGTTTCATGCAGGCGGCCGGCACGGGGGCGATGCTCGCCACGGCGGGCTGTACGACCAGCGTGCTCGGCTCCGAACAGAACGCCGTCGTCTACGGCGATCGGGAGGACACTGCCGACCGATACGCACAGGTCTACAATCAGCAGACCGATGGCACCCCCATCGACTTCACGCTCACCGACGGTCGATATCGGGACATCATCACGAAGGTCAAGGCCGGGGCGAACGTCCAACCGCTCCTCGGGCTCGACATCGTTCGGTTCGCGTACTTCAGCGAACTCGAAGTCCTCCGGGACATCACCGACTTCTACAACGACCTCCCGTACACCGACGACTTCCTGGGGAGCGTCGGGGAGCTGTTCACGACCCGGGACGGGGCGAAACGCGGTGTCCCGTACTGGATCGATTCGAGCCTGTACTTCTACAACAAGCGCCTCTTCGAACAGGCCGGCCTGGATCCGGAGTCGCCGCCGGGGACGTGGGCGGCGTTCAGACAGGCGCTCGAACAGCTCGACAGCCAGCTCGACCTCCCACGACCGCCGCTCGGTGCTGCCTTCACGACCGGTCTCGTCGGCTTTCTCGGCTATCCGTTCATCTGGTCGAACGGCGGCCGCATCGTGAACGACGACGAGACGCGCGTGCTCTTCGACGAGCGCCCGTCGATCGAGGCGCTCGAATACTGGGTCGACATCAACAACGCCGGGCTGATGACCGACCCGCTCGCGACGAACTGGGAGGACTGGCACAACATGTTCGTGAACGAACAGATACCGATCATGTTCACCGGTGGGCTCGGACTCAGCACCGTCCAGCAAGGCAACGAGGACCTCTTCAACAACAGGCTCGGGACGGCGCTCTTTCCGAAGCCGGCCGGTGGAACCCGTACCAGTTTCCTGGGTGGCGACAACCTCACCATCACGACCTCCGCGACGGACGACGAGCTCGACACCGCTCGGGATTTCGTCCGCTGGGCGAACACCGACCAGGGGATGCAGACGACCCTCGAACTCGGATTCCTCCCCGGTCGGGAGAGGGGGTTCGAGGTCGGTCTCGCGACGCAGGAACCCTATCCTCGTCTCCTCGATGCGTACCAGAAGACGTTGGAGAACGGAAACACGCCCATCTACGCGGACTACGAGGAGATCGACCTCATCATCACCAACGCGTGGTCGAGGGCACTCAGCGGGACGGCGAATCCAGCGCAGGCACTCCGGAGCGCCGCGCGAGAAGCGAACACGACGCTGATGGACAGCTAGACGGGCGACAGGAGCGAGCACGGACGCCGTCTCACCCGAAAGAATATTATCATGCCCCCGCTCGTTGCATACTGGAGACAAAACGTGGCCGACAGCACACAAACCGAACCAGGCACGCCAGCCTCACGGACACGGCGACTCCTCCTCGGCGGGTCGTCCCTCGATCTGAAACCGTACCTCTACTTGCTCCCGATCATCCTGCTGTACGCGATATTCGTCGTCTATCCCGTCGGCTACTCGTTCTGGATGAGCTTCACCGACTTCGTCACGGTTGATCAGGTCGAGTGGGTCGGGCTCTCGAACTACGCACAGATATTCTCGGAACCCGAGTTCTGGCAGTCGGTCGTCAACTCGCTCGTCTTCTCGCTGGGAACGGTCGTTTCGATAGCTATCGGCCTGCTCCTCGCGCTGGTGTTGGACTCGGATCGGATCCGTGGCAAGACGGTGTTCCAGAGCATCATCTTCCTCCCCTACGTGCTCCCCATCGTCGTCGCGTCGGTGCTCTTCGGCTGGATGTTCACCCAGTTCGGTGTCGTGAACTCGGCACTGATGGAGATCGGTCTGATCAGCCAGCCGATCGGCTGGTTGAGCTCCCCGACGCTCGCGTTGCCGACGGTGATCACGGTCACGGTCTGGAAAAACCTCGGGTTCAACATGCTCATCTTCATGGCGGGCATCCAGTCGATCCCGGACGAGATCTACGAGGCGGCGAAGGTCGCCGGGAAGTCGAGGTGGGCGACGTTCCGCCACGTCACGCTTCCGCTGTTGAAGACGCCGCTGGTCATCACGACGGTGCTCGGGATGATCAACGCGATCCGGGGTTTCGACGCGATCTGGGTGATGACGGAGGGAGGACCGGGCAACGCCAGCCAGACCCTCGGGGTCTACTTCTACCGGTCCGCGTTCGCGTCCGGTGACTTCAGCACCGGCGCGGCGATCGGGGTCATCATGTTCGTCATCTCGATCGTGCTCAGCGGTGGCGTGCTGCTATACGCACGGAGGAGCTAACCAATGGCAATTGACACCAACGACGGGGGGCAATCGAACGGATGGATGAGTGGCCTCGACCTCGACCTGATCGCTCGCTACGCGATACTGCTCGTGACGACCGCCCTCGTGGCCTTCCCGCTGCTCTGGATGGTCTCGACCGCGCTCAAAACGGGCTCCGACCTCACCGCGTTCCCGCCGACGCTGATCCCCGAAAACCCCAGCTTCGAACCCACGATCGACGCCCTCACGACCGGCCCGTGGGTCCAGTGGTTCCTCAACACGTTCTTGGTCGTCATCGGGGCGGTCATCCTCGAACTCATCGTCGCCGTGCCGGCCGCGTACGCGCTCGCACGGCGGGAGTTTCTCGGTGACCGACTGGTGTACGCGTCGATCGTCGCCTTCCTGATGATCCCCCCACAGATCCTGGTGCTCCCGGTCTTCATCCAGTTCGCACAGCTCCAGCTGCTGGAGACGTTCATCGGGCTGATCATCGCCTACACGCTGTTGTTCTCCGCGTTCGTGACGTTCCTGCTGAGCGGGTTCTTCCAGACTCTGCCGAGCGACGTCGAGGACGCAGCGCGGATCGCCGGCGTCCCCGAGTGGAAGATCTTCGTGCGGATCGTGTTGCCGCTCGCCAAGCCCGCGATCGGTATCGCCGCGATCTTCGTGTTCATCTTCGCCTGGAACGAGTTCTTCTGGGCGCTCGTCTTCCTGAACGAACAGGAGATGTACACGATCAGTATCGGACTGACCGTCTTCGAGGGGACGCAGGGACAGATCGCGATGAACCAGCTGATGGCGATGAGCGTGCTCACGACGATCCCAGTGTTGATCCTCTTCGCGCTCACCCAAGAGCGGTTCATCCAGGGGATCACGACCGGGTACGAGTTCTAGTCGCCACATCCCGCCTCGACGATCGGAGGCGATACTGGGGGTGATTTCGTGTCCGTCACGGAAACATGCGCGGTCGGTTATTCCGCCTGTCTTCCCTCAGTGTCGGTACCTCCTCGATCGAATTCCGTCCCGAGCGCTTATGTACGCACCCACGGTTGTCAGTGCATGAATTCGATCCCACTCGGAACGACCGGCGAATCCGTCAGTCCCATCTGTCTCGGTACGATGTTCTTCGGGAGCAAGACCGACACGGAGACCTCTCGGGCACTGCTGGACCGGTACTACGAGGCCGGCGGTCGATTCCTCGACACGGCCAACATCTACGCGACGTGGGTGGACGGTGCCGAGGGACCGACGAGCGAGCCGTTTCTCGGCGACTGGATGGCCGACCGTGGGAACCGTGAGGACATGTTCGTCGCGACGAAAGTCGGCTTCGAGTACGGCGACGTGCCCCAGTCCCTCGATCCGGAGCTCATCGAACGGGAGATAGACCGAAGTCTCGACCGGCTCGGAACCGACTACGTCGACCTGCTCTATGCCCACGTGGACGACCGGGATACACCGCTCGCCGAGACGATGGCGGCCTTCGACCGACTCGTGGAGTCGGGCAAGGTCCGCCATCTCGGCGCGAGCAACTACTACGGCTGGCGACTCGCCCGCGCCAACACCCTCGCCGAGGAGCGCGGCCTCACACCGTTCAGCTGCGTCCAACCACGATTCTCGTACCTCATCCCGCACCGCAACTCTGACTTTCAGCGCCAGCGCCCGGCGACCGACGAGTTCGTCACGTACTGTGACGACCACGACATCCCGATGCTGCCGTACTCGCCGTTATTGCAGGGATGTTACGGCCGTGAGGACCGCTCGATCCCGGAACGGTACGTCACGACCGAGAACCGCCAGAAGATGGAGACGGTTCGTGATATCGCCGAGCGACGTGCCGTGTCTGGCAATCAGGTCGTCCTCGCGTGGCTGACGCAACGCGACCCGCCGACGATCCCCGTCGTCGGCTGTAGCACCGTCGACCAGCTAAACGAAAACCTCGCGGCGCTCGACCTCACGCTGTCCGAACACGAACTGGAACGGTTGAACAGCATCGAAACGCTGGGCGGCCTTCACTGACCGTCGAAATCCCCGCTTCGTGGTGAGGTATCAGCTCAGACGAAGTCCGGCCCTTCGATCGACTCGTCCTCGGCGGTCTTCCAGGAGTGTCGGGGTTCCCAACCGAACACCCTGGCAGCCTTGTCGGTCGAGTAGGCCGATTCCTCGCCGCTGAGGTCGCAATCATCCGGGAGTTCGCCGTAGCCCGCTTCGATCGCGGCGGCCGTATCGACACCGAGGAAGTTGTCCCCGGCGAACGCGTTGAACACCTCGTGGCCCTCGAAGTCGCTCTCGAGCGCCGCACGAACGAGTGAGACGAGGTCGCGGACGTCGATGTACGACCAGAAGTTGCCGAACCGACCCGCGCTTTCGAGGTCGAACGCTTCCCGTATCGGGGTGATCTCGTAGCGTCCGGGATACTGGACCCAGGAGGGACGGATCGAAGCGACCGACACGTCGAAGGCGTTCGTGACGCGCTCGGCAGCCGCTTCGCCAGCCAGTTTCGACGTCTCGTACCCGTTCCACGGCGCGGGTGGGTGTGCTTCAGTGATCGGGAAAGAGTCGGGAAGCTTCGGCTTTGGCCAGTGTGTCCCGTAGACCGTCTCGCTGGACGCCCAGACCACGTCCGCCCCGGCTCGGCCCGCGGCTTCGAGGGTGTGGAACGTGCTCACTGCGTTGTTCTCGTAGACCTCGCCGCCAGCGTGGTTCTCCTCGTGGGGAATGTTTCCGAAGTGGACGACCGCGGTCGGTTCGGCGCTCAATACCGTTTCCCAGATCCGTCCCTGTTCAGTCAGGTCGACCGCCTGAAAGCTCACTCCATCGATATCGGTCGATGTGGGAAGTGTCAAATCGACGGCGACGACTTGGTAATCGTCGCGGAGATCCTCGACGACCCAACTCCCCGCACCACCGAGCGCACCGGTAACGACGACTGTTTCCGACATACGAGGTCGTCGGTCCAAGCACACATAAACGTTGATCTCGTTCCGCTTCACTTCCCTTCGAGAGGAGTACGAAACGGACTGGACTAGCTGTGACGACCGTCGTGCTTGCCCGAGAATCGATGATATTTGAGACAGCTGACGGCGTCATTTCGCTTGGCTCCGCTCCGATCGTCGAAGAGTATATGCCACCGGCTCGGGTGGGAGTAGTATGGAACGTCGAAGGCAAGTGGTCGACTCTGTCGGTTTCACGAACGTCGAGATGGACGACGCCTTCTGGTCACCTCGTATCGAGACGAACCGTGAGGTCACGATCGAGTACCAGTACGACCAGCTGGAGGAGTCCGGCACGCTGGAGAACTTCCGGCGCGCCGCGGAGGGGGAGTCGGGCGGGTTCAGCGGGATGTGGTTTCAGGACTCGGACGCCTACAAGTGGCTCGAAGCCGCGAGCTACGTCCTCGCCACGGAGGACGACCCGGACCTGAAGGAACGCGTCGACGAGGTCGTCGACCTGGTGGCCGCCGCACAGGACGACGACGGCTATCTCAACACCTACTTCACCCTCGTCGAGCCCGACGGCCGGTGGACGAACCTCCACATGATGCACGAACTCTACTGTGCGGGCCACCTCGTCGAGGCGGCCGTCGCCAACCACCGCGCCACGGGCGACGACGCGTTGCTCGACGTCGCGACGGCGTTCGTCGACCACATCGAGACGGTGTTCGACGACGAGGACTTCGACGGCGCGCCGGGCCACGAGGAACTCGAACTCGCGCTCGTGGAGCTCTATCGTGTCACCGACGAGGAGCGGTATCTCGACCTCGCGGAGTACCTCGTGGACGTTCGCGGGACGGACGCCGACCGGTTCCGCTGGGAGGTCGAACACTACGACCAAATAGCGGGCTACGGCGAGGGGAAGGCCATCGAGGACGGGCCGGCGGGGACCTTCCTCGACGACGAGGGCGAGTACGACGGGAGCTACGCGCAGGCGCACGCGCCGCTCGACGACCAGGCGGCGGTTGAGGGCCACTCGGTGCGCGCGGTGTACCTCTACGCGGGTGTGGCCGACCTCGCGATGGAACGGGACGGGACGGATCCACTGGAGGTGCTCGACGACCTCTGGCAGAACATGACCGAACGCCGGATGTACGTCACCGGCGGTATCGGCCCGGAGGCCGCCCATGAGGGGTTCACCGAGGACTACGACCTCCGGAACGAGGACGCCTACGCCGAGACCTGTGCGGCGATCGGGAGCATCTTCTGGAACCAGCGGATGCTCGAACTCACGGGCGACGCGAAGTACGCCGACCTCATCGAACGGACCCTCTACAACGGATTCCTCGCCGGCGTCGGTCTCGAAGGCAAGGAGTTCTTCTACGAGAACCCCTTGGAGAGTTCGGGCGACCACCACCGCAAGGGCTGGTTCACCTGCGCGTGCTGCCCGCCGAACGTCGCTCGTCTGTTCGCCTCGCTCGGCGGCTACTGCTACGGGGCGGACGGTGACAGCCTGTTCGTCCACCAGTACATCGGGAGCGGCGTCTCGACCGAGGTCGGCGGGACGGCGGTCGACCTCGACGTGGAGACCGATCTGCCGTGGTCCGGTGACGTCTCGCTCGACGTGACGGCCCCAGAAGAAGGATCGTTCGCCCTCCGCCTCCGGGTGCCGTCTTGGAGCGAGGGAACCACGGTCGAAGTGAACGGCGAGTCGGTAGATGCGGCGGTCGAGGACGGCTACCTGGTTCTCGACCGCGAGTGGGCCGACGACACGGTCGAGCTCAGCTTCGAACAAACCGTGGAAACGGTGCGGGCCCACCCGGCCGTCGAGGCGGACGCGGGACTCGTTGCCGTCGAACGCGGCCCGCTGGTCTACTGTCTCGAAGCGACCGACAACGACCGGCCCCTCCACCAGTACGTGCTCCCGACGGACGGGACGTACGACGTCGACCACCATGAGGACCTGCTCGGTGGCGTGAGCGTGCTCAGCGGCGAGGCACGCGCGCCCGACCGCTCGGGGTGGGAGGGCGAACTCTACCGCCCTGCCGACGAAACCGAACAGGAAGACGCGACGGTGACGGCGGTTCCGTACTTCGCGTGGGACAACCGCGAGCCCGGCCCCATGCGTGTCTGGCTCCGCGGCGAACAGCGCTGAGCGGTCGGTCGCGCGCCGGGGGAGCGAACACCGAGGCAAAGCGTGATAACCCCTCCCGTCGTCGGGTGGAGCCACGATGCACGCGTTCGACAGACCGGCCACCGTCGACCTCTCGGGGGAGTGGGACTTCGCGACGGATCCGGACGACGTCGGTACTGCGGAGCACTGGTACGAACGGGACGAGCGCCTCCCGGATTCCAGAAGCGTGACCGTTCCACACGCCTGGCAGGAACACGGCGACCTGCAGGAGTACACGGGCGTCGCGTGGTATCGCCGAACGGTGACCCTCGACGAGGTCGACGACCGGGTCCGCCTCCGGTTCGGCGCCGTCGACTACCGGGCGACCGTCTGGGTGAACGGTGTCGAGGTCGGCTCGAACGAGGGCGGCTATCTTCCCTTCGCGTTCGACGTGACCGAGGCCGTGGTCTCAGGCGAGAACGTCGTCACGGTTCGCGTGACCGATCCGGAGGACCTCCGGGAGGTACCCCACGGCAAGCAGGGTTATCCGTGGTACACGCGGGTGAGCGGTATCTGGCAATCGGTCGATATCGCCGCCGTGCCGGAGACGCACATCGCTGACCTCCGGGTCACCCCGGACCTCGATGCGGACGCGGCACGGACCGATGTCGACATCGCGAACCTCGGTCGAGATGAGGATCTGCGACTTCGGATCCGCATCACACAGAATGGAACCACGCTCGGGACGGACGAACTACCGGTCGAATCGGGGACCGTCTCGATGGTCGTCTCCCTCGCGGATCCGGCCTACTGGACGCCGGACGACCCCGAACTGTGTGACGTCGAGCTATCGCTTCTGACCGGTGACGATAAAAAGGATGTCGAGCGAACCGGTGAGGAGAGTGAAACGGTCGTCGACACGCTCACCGACTACTTTGGGATGCGGAGCGTGTCGGTCGAGGACGGCGAGTGGTACCTCAACGGCGAGGTACTCCGCGTCCGCGGGGCGCTCGACCAGGCCTACTACCCGGACACCCTCTACCGACCAGCCGACCTCGACACCTACCGCGAGGAGATCGCGACCGCGAAGGCGCTCGGGTTCAACATGCTCAGAAAGCACATCAAACCCGCTCATCCCCGCTTCGTCGAGCTGGCCGACCGGATGGGAATCCTTGTGTGGGAGGAGCCGGCGAACGCCGACGTCGACACCGAGACCTCGCGGCGACGGGTTCGCGAGGCGTTCGAGGATCTGGTCGTGCGGGACTACAACTCGCCGAGCGTCGTCGTCTGGAGCCTCTACAACGAGGAGTGGGGGTTCGGCATCGACCAGCACGACTTCCCTGACCGCGACGACCCGGTTCGGCTGTGGAACGACTCGGAGAAACAGTCGTACCTCGCCGACTACTACCGGGATGCCCGTGAGCTGGATCCCACACGGCTGGTCTGTGACAACTCCGGCTGGGCGCACGTCGCCACCGACCTCAACGACTACCACGAGTACTTCGTCGTGCCCGACCGGAACGAGGCGTGGCGGGACCGGCTCGACGAGCTTCTCTCGGATCCGGCGGACAACTACGCGGCGACGGGCGACGGGCCGGCCCCGGAAGACGTACCGACCGTCGTCTCAGAGTTCGGCACGTGGGGGCTCCCCGAGCTATCGTCGCTTCGGGCCCACTACGACGGCGACCCCGACTGGTTCGACCACGAGTTCCTCTCGGGGCTGAAGCATCCCAAAGGCGTCGAGAAGCGTTTCGAGGGGAGCGCACTGAGCGACGTGTACGGCGGGCTCGACGAGCTCGCCGCCGACTGGCAGCGCCGGGCGTTCGCGTCGGTCGCGGAGGTCGTCGCCGACATGCGCCTCGAAGACGGGGTCTCCGGCTACGTCCTCACCGAGCTCACCGACATCGAGTGGGAATTCAACGGCGTTCTCGACTACCTCAGACGGGAGAAATCCTCGACCGAGCGGTTCGCCGCCGCGAACGGACGAACGATGGTTCGGCTCGAACCCGATGCCAGAACCCTCCGCGCGGGCGAGCGGTTCGTCGCGGACCTCGCCGTCGCCAACGACGGCCCCGAACCGCTCGAAACGGCGATCGAGTGGATGGCGTTCGGCGAATCCGGTCGTGAGTCGGTTCGCGTCGACCCGGCGGGAACGACGCGGCTCGACGGTGCGATCGACGTACGAGCCCCGAAAACCGACGAGAGGAACGGCAAAGAAGTGGTGACGGAAACCGTCACCGCAGACCTCGTGGACACGGACGCACACTGGGAATCGGATATAACCGTCGTCGGAGAGGGGGAAGGAAGAGCCGGCACGTGCGTCTTCGCGCCTGCAGGGGCTGAGGCGGTTCGATCGACGCTAACGGACGCTGGCTACGACCTACAGGAGGAAGCGACGGACGCCGACACGCTGGTCACGACGGCGTTCGACGAGCGGGCCCGCGCGTTCGCGACCGACGGCGGCCACGTCGTCCTCCTGCCGCGACCCGACGGGTCGATGGCGGACTCCGTTCGCGACGAGTTCCCGATCCGGGACCTCCCCGAACGCGAGAGCTGGAACCTCTGTGCTTCCTTCGTCTATCAGACGCTTCTCGACGGCGTGGATCGGGTTCCCGGCTGGGCGTTCGAGGGGCTCTATCCCTACGCCTACGTCACGCCGACGGCGGACGGCGACAGCGTCCACGGCGGCTACGTCGAAGGATGGCTCTCGAAGCCTGGCGCGACCGTCCTCGAACGCGACGACGGCGACGGACGGGTGACGGTCTGTACGCTCCGCGTGACTGGGAGCGAGAACCGACCGGTGAGCGAAGCGGTCGTTCGTCGGCTCGTCGGTTGAGCCGGGAGCGCTTCGGGCCTATCGTCGTCGCGGCCGCGCTCCGGACGGTCGGTCACTCAGTCGGCACCGTGTGGTGGAACGTATCCACAGTCCTCACACCGCCACGAGTCGTTCGTTCGTGTGATCCGCCCCATGCAGTTCCGACAGTCGAACGCCATCGACCGAAGAAATTATTCGACAAAGCATAAATCTTGATACGTCGACCGTCGAATTCAGGGGTTCGGATCCGTTGGCACACCAAAGCGGAGGTGACCGCTCTGATCCGCATCGACGGTCACGAGTAGGTGACGTTCAGCTCGACGACGTTCGCGGCCTCCAGCACCCGCTCCGGAAGCGCCTCGGTGAACCGCTCACCGCGGACGCGGTTCGACGGCCCGGCGACGCTCAGCGCACCCAGTATCCGGCCGTTCGTACTCGAGACCGGTGCGGCGACGCAGTTGAGCCCCTCGATCCGCTCCTCCCTGTCGAAGGCGACCCCCTGCTTGCGCACCTCGGCTAGCTCCTCGTCGAGCTCCCGCCGGTCGGTTATCGTTCGAGGGGTCTTCGGCTTCAATCCGTGGCGGTCGACGATGGCATCGACGCGCTCGGCCGGGAGGTGAGCCAGAATGGCCTTCCCCAGCGCCGTCGTGTGCAGCGGAACGCGCGTTCCGACGTGGGCTTCGACCTGTACCGCCGTCTCCCCACGTGCGCGATGGAGGTACGACCCGAGCCCGTGCTCCTCGACCATGAGGTTGGAGAGTTCGCCAGTCCCGTCGGCCAGCTTGTCGACTTCCGGCTTCGCGATCCTGTAGAGCGGGACCTGTGAACGGGCGTAGGCACCGTGTTCGAGGAATCGGAGTCCGACTCGGTAGGTGGTGCCGTCCTTGACGACGTACTCCGCCTGGACCAGCGTGCTCAGGTAGTTGTGGACCGTGCTCTTCGGGATATCGAGCCGGTCGGCCAGCTCCGAGATCCCGGCCCCGTCGAGTCGTTGGATCTCGTCGACGATCCTGAAGGCGGTTTCGAGGGAGCCGATCGCGTAGGTCGCTCGTCTGCTCATACCACTCGTCGGAATTCCTCATTATTGAATATTTTGTTATGCGGCGATCTCCCGATCGGCGGTCGGTGCGAAAAAAGGCCGTCGAAGTGCCTCTGTGGAATCGGTCGCCTCCGGGCCCGTGGATGAGGAGAAGGCTCGCTGGTCGGGATGTGTCCACCGTCCCACCGGCCCGTGCGGCGAGACCCGACTCGTTTCGGTCGACGGACCGAGAAACGCGAGAGTGTGGAGGGCCCGTGTGAAGGTTTCGCATTCATGAAAATCACATACATAGTCGATGTTCGTTATAGTCGGACATTCATGAACGAACACGCACGAGAGGAAAACATCATCAATATTTGGACGTGGTTGCGAGCACTATCGAAAGAACTAGTCACACACGCGGTGATATCGGATTCAGCATGGTGGAATACGATGCGAGATGATGAACTCGAATCCGACCCAGCGAAACCCGATTATTCGTGGATGAACTGCCTGTAACAGACGTATCACAGTTACTTCTCGGCCGGGGGAGGGGTGGAGCAAGCGCGGAGCGGGGCGCGAGGATCGAACGTCGACTGTTCGGCTCGATGGGTGCGGAAGACCGTTCATGGATGCCGAATCGGGTCGATACTCAGTTGTACGTGATGTTGAGTTCGATGACGTTCGCGACCTTCAGGAGCATGGTCGGGAGCTCCTCGCGAAAGCGCTCGCCCTGGAATCGGCTGCTCGGTCCCGAGACGCTGATCGCCCCCTCGACCTCGTCGTGGTTGTTGACTATCGGTACCGCCACACAGCGGAGTCCCTTCACGCGTGCCTCGTCGTCCAGCGCGTAGCCGTTCTCGCGGATCGTCTCGAACTCCTCGAACAGCGTCTCGCGGTCGGTGATCGTGTTCTCGGTGGCCTCCGGCATGCCGTGCGTCTCGATGATCCGGTCGACACGCTCCGGCGGCAGGTGAGCGAGGATCGCGTTCCCGAGCGCGGTGTTGTGGAGATAGACCTCCTGGCCGACGTACGAGTCCGTCTGGACGGCGTTGTTGCCGTGCGCGCGGTAGAGATAGAACCCCTTCCCGTTCTCCTCGACGAGCAGGTTCGCCAGCTCCCCGGACTCCTCGGCCAGGCTCGCGACCTCGTTCCTCGCGACGTCGTAGAGCGGCTGTCCGTGTTGTGCGTGGCCACCCAGGTCGAGCAGTTTGAGCCCGATCCGGTAGGCGTTCCCCTCCTTGACGACGTAGCCATCGTGTTCGAGCGTCGTCAAGTAATTGTGGATGCTGCTTTTGGAAAGATCGAACGTTTCGGCCAGCTCGGTGACCGTTGATCCCCTTTTGTGCTTCAGCGCATCCAGTATCCGGAGTGTCGTCCGCGCCGTTTTGACGTAGTTCGTGGATTGTTCGTGATCCATGGATACTCGATTGGGACTCACTCATCATAAGCTTGTATAGTGCGATTCTGTATGTGAGTCAGTATTGCTGGACTGCGGTGGAGGAAACGGTCCACACGCCGAGGGAGTGGAGTCATTCTGTGTGCGAGCATTGGTGAGGTTCGAGCGCGAGACGACGGTGTTTCGTCTCGAAACCCTCACTCCGCGGTTCAGTGGTGTCTCGGACCCGACAACGGTCTCGGGGTACGATATCTTCGGGGCGTTCGTAGCGGTGCCGGCTCGACACTGGCCCGAACCCGGCGCTTCCAACCTTCTGTTCGGAATGGCTGGAGCGCTCGCTACGGAAGGGAGGACGGGAAGATGCCAGGGCGAGGTCTCGGGGGTTAGTGACGGGCGGGGGAACGGAAGCCACGATCGAATCGGCTCTCACGGGCTCAGCGACGGATTTATGCGATGTGGGCCTGGAGTGTCGGTTCACATGCCACGGGCTCCACGCGCACTGGTTGCTTCGGTCACGGACCACGGCCTTCCGAACCGGTACTCGGAACCTTCGACGACCCCGCAAGCCGACCTCGAACGAGCGCTCGGGACGGCGACCGACCGGGTGAGGGGTAATCTGGACGAGTTCTACGATACCTTCCCCGAGGCCTCCAGCGAGGACCTGGTCTACGCACCGACCGACAACATGAGCGGCTGGACGACCTCGTTCTGGACCGGGCTCTGCTGGCTCGCGTACGAGACGACGGGCGAAGCGCGCTATCGCCGCGCCGCCGAAACGCAGTTGGAGACGTTCGAACGCCGCCTCACCGCTGGCGAGGTCAAGACACACGACCTCGGTTTCCTCTACACGCTGTCCGCGGTCGCCGGCCACCGTCTCACCGGGAACGAGCGCTATCGGTCCGCGGCGTTGGCGGCCGCCGACCACCTCGTCGAGCGGTTCTGGGACCGACCCGCGCTCATCCAGGCCTGGGGCGACCACGAGGACACCGAGGAGTCCTGGGAACGGGGGCGGATGATCGTCGACACGATGATGAACCTGCCACTGCTGTTCTGGGCCAGCGAGACGACGGGCGACCCCGCGTACGCGTCCATCGCGGAGACCCACGCGCGCACGACCGCCCAGTATCTCGTCCGACCGGATGGCTCGACGTTCCACACCTTCAAGTGTGACGTGGAGACCGGCGACCCGGTCGGCGGCGAGACCGCGCAGGGCTACGACGCGGACTCCTGCTGGGCCCGAGGACAGGCCTGGGCCATCTACGGCTACGCGCTCGTCGCGGACTACACCGGTGACGGTCGGTACGCCGAGCTCTCGGCGAAGCTGGCGAACTACTACCTCTCGAATCTGGAGGACGACCACGTTCCGCGCTGGGACTTCGACGCGCCGAGGGACGAGGACATTCGCGACACGTCGGCCGCCGCCATCGCCGTCTGTGGCCTCGACGAACTCACCAAACAGCTCCCGTTCGGCGACGAGCGGATCCCCGGCTACCGGAACGCCGCGCTCACGACGCTCGGGAGCCTCGCGGAGAACTACTCCACGAACGGGCTGGACTCCAACGGCCTGCTGACCGACGCGGCCTACGACACCGCCGACGGGGACTACGACGAGTGCTGTATCTGGGGCGATTACTTCTACTACGAGGGCCTCGTCCGGGCAGGGCACCACTGGTCCCGGTACTGGTAGCTCGCGGGTTCTCGGCTCCTTCGACCGCCCGCCGTCGCCGACACTCGCCGAGTGACGGCGCGTTTCCGGGGGCGGTATGCTATACCTTTATGAGCCACACCGGTCTCGTTCGGCCATGGATCCGGTAGCGGACAATCCGCTTCGAACACGGGACGATTTCCAGCGCGCGGTCGGACAGCTCTTCGAACCGCTGTCGGCACACGTCAGTCCGGGGAAGGCCCGGGTTCGGCCGATGGCCTCCGGCGCTCACTTCCCCGACGTCGCGGCCGAACTGGAGGGGTTCGCCCGTCCTCTCTGGGGGATCGTCCCCCTGGGCGTCGAGGGCGAGTTCGACCAGTGGGAATCGTTCCGGGAGGGACTGGTCAACGGTACCGACCCTTCTCACGAGGAGTACTGGGGGACGGCGGGGGATCACTCACAGAAACACGTCGAGATGGCGGCGATAGGCGTCGGGCTCGCGCTGACCCCCGAACACCTCTGGGAGCCGCTTTCCGAGGCCGAACGGGACCGGCTCGTCACGTGGTTGAACCAGATCAACGACGCCGAGCTCCCAGACTGCAACTGGCTGTTCTTCCGAGTCATGGTGAACGTGGGGCTCCGGTCGGTCGGGGCACGACACGACTGGGAGCGCACACAGGAGTCGCTCGACCGACTCGAATCGTTCTATCGTGGGGACGGCTGGTACACCGACGGGCCGGCATCGGACCGGAGCCCCGTCGATTACTACCTCCCGTGGGCCATGCACTTCTACGGGCTCGTCTACGCGACCGTCGCCGGTGAGGAAGACCCGGAGCGAGCGGAGCGGTTCCGGGCCCGCGCCGAGACGTTCGCCAACCATCACGTCCACTGGTTCGCCGAGGACGGTCGGGCGCTCCCGTACGGTCGGAGCCTGACCTACCGCTTCGCGCAGGCGTCCTTCTGGGGCGGGCTCGCGTTCGCCGGGCTGAACCCGCTCCCGTGGGGTGTCATTCGGGGCCTCTGGGCGCGAAACGTCAGGTGGTGGCTCGACCAGCCGATATTCACCGACGGCGGGTTGCTCTCGGTCGGCTATCGCTACCCGAGCATCAAGATGTCCGAGGACTACAACTCCCCGAACTCGCCGTACTGGGCGATGAAGGCTTTCTTCCCGCTCGCGTTGCCCGCCGACCACCCGTTCTGGCAGGCGGACGAAGAACCCCTGCCGGACCTCTCGACTCGAACCGTGCAGCCGGAAGCGGGCAAGGTCATCTGCCGGGACGACGACCACCTGTTCGCGCTCTCGCTCCCCCAGGACAGCACCCACGGCCGGGAGAAATACACCAAGTTCGCCTACTCGACCGAGTTCGGCTTCTCCGTCGCCGGGCGGTCCCCGGGGCCGGGACGGGGGGGCCACGACAGCGCGCTCGCGCTCAGCCTCGACGGCGACCAGTTCAAGACCCCCGGGTCGCTGACGGCGACCGAGATGCAGGGGACGACGCTCGTCTCCCGGTGGGAGCCGTGGGAGGGCGTTCGGGTGGATTCGTGGGTCGCGCCCGCGCTCCCCTCGCACGTCCGGCTCCACCGACTGGTTTCGGACCGAACGATACACACCGAGGAGGGCGGGTTCGCCCTCGACCGGACGGGCGACGACGAGGGGGACTTCGTCCACGAGACGGGGGACGGAACCGCGCTCGCTCGCTACCCGAACGGCATGAGCGCCATCGCGAGCCTCGGCGACGACCGACCGGCCACGGTCGTCGATGGCGAGCCGAACACGAACCTGCACCACTCACGAACCGTCGTGCCGACGTTGCGGGAGACCTACGAGCCGGGCGACCACTGGTTCGGTTCGGCGGTCAGAGCCGGTCCCGACCGTGACGCCGCCTGGGAAGGGGAAATGACGACCGTTTCGACGGAGACGGGTGTCGCGGTCGAGACCGCCGACGGCGAGCGGCTCCTCGACGCTTCGAACGGGCCGGAGTAGGGCTCTCGGCGTCGTCGGAGTCCGACTGGAGGGCGGTGGAACGCACACTCGGTCGCCCGGCACGGGCAGGTTTATTATCGGACTCGCTGATGGATCGGGTATGGACACAGACGAGGCCGCACGCGCGCTCACCGTTCCGGAAGACGTCGTGCTAGATGTCTGTGACGACCCGCCGCTCCCCGAGATGGGGGTCATCGAACAGCGATGGGAGAGCGACTCGATCCCCGTGGACTCGATCGGCGACCACGCCGCGCGGGCGGTGAACTCGCTCCCGTTCGAGGACGTCCCCGACAGTGGCGAGATCGCGCTCGGCGTCGGGAGCCGGGGCATCGCGAACCTCCCGGCGATCGTCGCCGGCGTGGTCGAGGCCGTGGGCGAACTGGGATACGAGCCGTTCGTCTTCCCCGCCATGGGGAGTCACGGCGGTGCCACCGGCGAGGGACAGCGGGCGATGCTGGCCGACCTCGGCGTGACGGAGTCGGCGATCGGCTGCGAGGTCCGCTCGGCGATGGACGTCGTCGAGGTCGGTCGGACCGCGGACCGCGACGTCCCCGTGGTCGCCGACGCGAACGCCGCCGACGCGGACGGCATCATCCCGATCAACCGGGTCAAACCCCACACCGACTTCGACGGGACGGTCGAGAGCGGCCTCTCGAAGATGCTGGTCATCGGGATGGGCAAACAGCGCGGCGCGAAGATCGCCCACGAGTGGGCCGTCGACTGGTCGTTCCGGGAGATGATCCCCGAGATCACGAACCAGCTCCTCGCGACCCTCCCGGTCGTCGGCGGTGTCGCGATCGTCGAGGACCAGTACGACGAGACGGCGCTCGTCGAGGGCGTCCCGCCCAGCGGCTTCCTGAGCCGGGAGGAGGAACTGCTGAAGCGGTCGTACGACCTGCTGCCGAAGCTGCCGTTCGATTCGCTCGACGTCGTCGTCTTCGACCGCCAGGGCAAGGACATCAGCGGGCAGGGGATCGACACCAACGTGATCGGTCGCCGACCGTTCGCGATAAACGAGCCGGCACCCGAACGGCCGGACATCAAGCGGATCTACGTGCGGGACTTCACTGAAACGACCCACGGCAACGCGATGGGTATCGGGTCGGCCGACGTCGTCCACCGGGACATCGCGGCGAAGCTCGACGCCTCGACGACGCTCATCAACGCACTGACCGCGAGCACGATCCGCGGTGTTCGGCTGCCGCCGGTCGTCGAGACGGACCACGCGGGGTTGGTGGCCGCGCTGTCGACGATCGGGGTCGTCGACACCGAGACGGTTCGGGTCGTTCGAGCGCCGGATACGATGCACCTCCACCGGCTCTACGCCTCGACGAAGCTGGTGGAGCTGGCACGCGACCGCGACGACCTGCGGGTGGTCGAGGAGCCCGCACCCATCGAGTTCGTCGACGGGGAGTTCGCCGACCCGTCGCTTCGAACGTAGCGACGCGAGGGCCGTCCCGTACTCAAACATTTATTACAGATGAGGGTGGATCGAAGACGTGCCTTGCCGTTCGCACCGTGCGGGCGGAGAACAGGGTCCCGCCACACCATGCAAACCCACCAACCGAAACCGGAGTTCGAGTATCTATGACGTACACCGCAGGAATCATCGGCACCGGAGGTATCGCCGGGATGGGGATCCTCGGGATGCACGACGAGGACGTGATCGGAACGGAGAAGATCGAAGCGAGCCACGCCGGCGGCTACGAACACGCCGACGGGATCGAGCTCGTGGCGGTCGCCGATATCGACGAGGAGAACCTCGCCACGTTCGGCGACGCGTGGGACCTCTCACCCAACCAGCAGTACCTCGGCCACGAGGCGATGCTGGCGGCCGAGGACCTCGACGTCGTCTCCGTCTGTACGCCCTCCTACCTCCACCACCAACACACCGTCGACGCCGCGCGGTCGGCCGCGGACCCCGACGTGGTCTGGTGTGAGAAGCCGATCGCCTCGCAGGTCAACGAGGCCGAGGAGATGGTCGCGGTCTGCGAGGAAACGGAGACGGAGCTGGTGATCAACCACTCCTTCCGGTTCACCGAGAAGCTCCAGCGGCTTCGCGACCTCGTTCGCAAGCGGGACCTGCTCGGCGACGTCAAGTCGGTGAGCACGCAGTACCGGATGGAGCTCATGCGCAACTCGACGCACGTCCTCGATACGCTGGTCTATCTCCTCGATACGCGTGCCGAGCAGGTCAGCGGCTACATCACCGGCGAGAACGAGGCGGTCGATTCGCTCGACGCGATGCTCGACGTGGACGACGCCGGCGGCGGTGGCCACGTCGTCATGGACGACGGCTCGTTCGTGACGGTCGACTGTACGATCCCTCGGGACGTCTCCTCGATGACGCTAAACTTCATCGGGACCGAGGGGAAGCTCTACATGAACAACGACGACGGCGTCTGGCAGTACTGGTCGCTCGAGGACGGCGAGCACGTCGAGAAACCGCTGCCGGGCATCGACGGGGCGTGGACCTGGGAGGACGACTACCGGCGCTCGTTCGCGAACGCGGCCGTCCACGTGCAGGACATCCTCAACGGCGAGCAGGAGAACCTCTCACCCGGCACCGACGCCACCCGGTCGCTGGAAATCATCGTCGGGTTCTACCTCTCGCACTACACCGGGTCGACGGTCGACGTCCCGCTCGCCCAGCCGCTCCGTGCGGTCCCGATAACGTCCTGGTGAGCCGTTCGAAGCGCCGGTCGGGGTGAAACCGTAAAAGATCGATTCCGTCGTTCCTCCGTGCTGGCCGACTCAGGCGTCGAGCCACGGCGCGCCGTCGCGTTCGACGTACCGCTCGGTTCGGTCGATGGCCTCGATCCGCTCAATGTCCGCCGCGCTCAGTTCGAGGTCGAGCGCATCGAAGTTGTCACGGATGTGCTCCTCGCCCGTCGCCTTCGGGATCACGCTCACGGCCTCCTTCGAGAGGAGCCACGCGAGGCTGACCTGCGACGGGCTCACGTCGTGGTCCTCGGCGACGTCGACGACTTCGGGGACGTCGAAGACGTCACCGCGAGCGAGGGGTGAGTACGCGACGTGGTGGTAGTCGTGTCGCTGTGCGTGGTCGACGAGTTCGTCCTGCGGGAGCAGCGGGTGGGTCTCGACCTGGTGGGCGAACAGCGGGGCGTCGAGGTGGTCCATCGCCTCGTCGAGCAGTTCCGTGCTGAAGTTACAGACCCCGACGTGGTCGATGAGTCCCCGGTCGACGAGCTCGTCGAACGCCGGCATCGTCTCGGCCGCCTCGTAGTTGCCGACCGGCCAGTGGACGTACAACAGGTCGAGGGAGTCGAGCCCGAGCCGGTCGAGCGTGACTTCGAGCCCCTCGATCACCTGGTCGTGGGCCAGGCCGAACTTGTCGGCGTGGACCTTCGACCCGACGAACACCTCGTCGCGGGGAACGTCGGCGGTCTCGATGCCCTCCCCGACGGCCTCCTCGTTCCCGTAGTACTGTGCGGTGTCGATGTGGCGGTAGCCGACGTCGAGCGCCGTCCGCACGCTCTCGGCACACGTCGTCGGATCCGTGTTCTGCCACGTCCCCAGCCCGATCTCTGGCAAATGCATGCCCGTAGGTGCCATCCTTCCTCATATATCTCTTTGGATCGCCCGTATCGGGACGGTCACCGACGCCCACAAGGGAAAATTATTTATAGTTACATAGGAAACGCTCTTGGTAGGCATGGCGAGCCCTCACAAACAGCGTGGACGCAGAGAGATGTTGGCACTCCTCGGCAGTCTCGGGATCACCGGTGCCGCTGGCTGTATCACGACGAACCCGCCCTCCAATTCTGGCGGCGGCGGTGGCGGAAACGGATCCGGTAACGGCTCCGGCGGTGGCAACGCCTCCGGAAACAACAGCGCGGCCAACGGCTACTCCGGTTCGATGGCCGGTTCCTTCAGCTTCTGGGAGATGAGCGGGAGCTGGAATCACCACATGAAGCGGTACCAGGACGAAACCGGGGTGACGATCAACCACACCAACATGGGGTACGATGAGATCATCGACCGGATGCAGACCCGGCTTCTGTCCGGTACCGACGCGCCGGGAACGGCGCTGGTCGAGTACGCCTCGCTGAAGCAAGTCGCGAACACCGGTGGACTCCGTGACCTTTCGCCTTGGATCGAGGACGCGGGCATCAAGAGCGACTTTCCTTCATCGATCTGGACGACCGCCGGTAGCGGCAACGAGATCTACGAGATTCCGTACGACATCAACCCGACGAGTTTGTTCTACCGGAAGGACGTCTGGGACGAACACGGGCTCAATGCCGATATCGAGACCTGGGACCAGCTGATCGAGGAGGGAAAGAAGCTCCCCGACGACGTCGCGCTGCTTTCGCTCCCTTCGGCCGCGATCGACCTCTATTGGCGGATGCTGTACTGGCAACAGGGTGGACAGGAGTTCGACAAACAGGGGCGGCTCGCATTCGACAACGACACTTCGCTTAGAGTGTTTCGACTGCTGAACCGACTAGGCGAAGAAGGGCTGACCAACAAGGTTGCAAACTTCAGTCAACAGTGGTTCAGCGGGTTCAGCAACGGATCGATCACCGGTTACTGCTCGGGCGCGTGGTTCAACTCGACGCTGCAGGAATCCGTCAAGGACACCGCCGGCAAGTGGCGAGCGATGAAGCTCCCCGCCTTCGAGGAAGGCGGGAATCGTGCCAGCAACCGTGGCGGATCCGGTCTCTGCATCCCGAAGCAGGTGAGCGACGACGTCGCCCGTCGCGCCTTCGATTTCGCCCTCAAGACGAACGCCAACGCGGACGAGATGGCGTGGCTCTTCAAAAATGTCGGGAACTTCCCCGCCTTCGGGCCGGCACACGAGCGTGACGCGTTCAGTCAGGGCTTCGACTTCTTCGGTGGACAGAAGCTCGGCGACCTCTGGGTCGAGCAGCTCCCGGACATCCCACCATACCGGTTCACCGTCGACAGCCCGACGGTCATGGACGTCATAAACACACAGCTCCGTCGGGTCGTCTACGGAAACGCCAGCCCGGAGGCAGCACACGAAAAAGCAGTACAGGAGGCGGCGAAACAGACCGACCGGGACGTCGCATAAATGAGTTCGATCGACCGACGAACCGAACTATACGATGAATTCCGGTACAAGCGTCAGCAGCTGAACCGTCTGTTGCCCTCGACGCTGAACCCGCCCTTCGTGCTTTTGAGCCCGATGCTCATCCTGTTCGCGGTGTTCCTCGCCTTCCCGATCTTCTTCACGCTGGTTCTCTCGTTCTTCGTGTATCAAGGGGTCTCCGCGGAGCCGCTGTTGGGGATCAACCTCGGTCTCGTCTACATCACGATACCACAGGTTCTCGACCTC
This sequence comes from Halococcus sp. IIIV-5B, assembly GCF_003602035.1. Classification (NCBI taxonomy): domain Archaea; kingdom Methanobacteriati; phylum Methanobacteriota; class Halobacteria; order Halobacteriales; family Halococcaceae; genus Halococcus; species Halococcus sp. IIIV-5B. The sequence continues at coordinate 102,460 of NZ_QZWE01000007.1, forward strand.
CAGTTCGTCGGACTACAGCACTTCGAGCGGATGCTCAGCGATAGCGTGCTCCACCAGTCCCTGTTCAATACGGTCTACCTGTTCGCCGTCCTGATCCCGACGATGGTGATCATTCCGTTGGGTCTGGCTATCGCACTCAACTCGGCGCTGATCCGATTCAGGAACACGTTCCGAAGCCTCCTGTTGATCCCCACGGCGGCGAACACGATCGCCTACTCCGTGGTGTTCGTCGCCATCGTCGCCGAAGGTGGGCTGGCGGACAGCCTCTTCGTCCTCATCGGGATCGACCCGATCGCGTGGCTGCAGAACGGGTTCTGGTCCCGAAATCTGATCGCCTTCATGTCGGTCTGGCGCTGGACCGGTTACAACATGATCATCTTCCTGGCCGGGCTCCAGACCATCTCCGGCTCGCTGTACGAGGCCGCCGAGATCGACGGCGCGACGCGGCTCGAAAAGTTCCGGTACATCACGGTGCCACAGCTCCGGCCCGTGCTCCTGTTCATCGTCGTCACGAGCACGATCTCGATCTTCAAGAAGTTCGCCGAGCCGCAGATCCTGATCTCCTCGGGCGCGCCGCTGGAGGAGACACGGACGATCGTCTACTACATCTACCAGGTCGCGTTCCAGAACCTGGAGTTGGGGTACGGCTCCGCACTGACAGTCCTACTGGTCGTGATCGTGAGCGTCATCTCCCTCATGCAGTTTCGGGTGGGTGACTGAGATGCACGAGAAAGCACGTAGCGAGGCCCTGTGGAAGTTCGGTGGCTACGGCTTCATCATCGCGATGACGATGTTCGTCATCATTCCGATCTACTGGCTCCTCGTCGCTTCGACGCTTCCACAGACGGAAATCCTCGGCAGCGCGGGTAGCCTCCCGCGGTTACTTCCGGGGACGAACTTCCTCGACAACGCACAGGCGCTCGCCGGTCGCCAGAACGCAAACTACTATCAGAGCGTCATCAACAGCGTTCTGGTCGCCACCGTCTACACCGTGCTCTCGCTGATCCTCTGTTCGATGAGCGGCTTCGCGTTCGCGAAGTACGAGTTCCGGTTCAAGGAGCCGATATTCCTCGGGATCCTCGGAACACTGATCATCCCGATCAATCTCCTCGTGATCCCACTGTTCCTGCTGGTCTCGAACGTCGGGCTCTCCAATACGTTCGCCGCGATCATTCTCCCGTGGGCAGCGTATCCCGTCGGTATCTTCTTCATGCGACAGACGATGCAATCGATACCCGACTCCCTTCTGGAGGCCGCTCGGATGGACGGCGCGTCGGAGTTCCAGCTCTACTACCGGGTCGCGCTGCCGACGGTCCGATCGGGGATGGCCGCGCTGTCGGTCATCCTCTTTCTCTTCCAGTGGAACCTCTTCCTGTGGCCGCTGGTGGTCCTCCAGCAGGACAAGTTCACGATCCCGGTAGCGCTCACGACTATCGTGAGCCAGCAGACACCGGCGTTCGACCAGCTCATGGTCGCGGCGCTGATAGCGATCGTTCCGATGTTGATCGTGTTCGTGGCGCTCCAGCGCCACTTCGTCAACGGTATCTTGGCGGGAGCGGTGAAGGAGTAACAGAGTATGACACAGATCGAAATCAACGAACTCACGAAGGAGTACGACACGGACGACAGCGCGATCGTTGCGGTCGAGGACCTCGACCTCTCGATCGAGGACGGGGAGTTCATCGTCTTCGTCGGGCCCTCGGGCTGTGGGAAATCGACCACCCTCCGCTGTATCGCGGGGCTCGAAAGCGTCACCGACGGCGAGATCCAGTTCGACGACGAGGTCGTCAACGACCTCCGCCCCCGCGACCGCGACGTCGCGATGGTGTTCCAGAACTACGCGCTCTACCCGCACATGACGGTCAAACAGAACATGAGCTTCGGTCTCAAACTCTCCTCGCAACTGTCGAGCGGGGAGATCGACTCGCGCGTGACGGGCGCGGCCGAGATGATGGGGATCGACGACCTCCTCGGAAAACGACCGGGCGAGCTCTCGGGCGGCCAACAACAACGCGTCGCCCTCGGACGGTCGATCGTCCGCGAACCGGGCGTGTTCCTGATGGACGAACCCCTCTCGAACCTCGACGCCAAACTCCGGGCGGGGATGCGAACCGAGATCCAGGAACTCCAGAACGAACTCGGCGTCACGACCATCTACGTCACCCACGACCAGACCGAGGCGATGGCGATGGGCGACCGGATCGCGGTTCTCAACGGTGGAGTCCTTCAGCAGGCGGCCGTCCCGGAGGAGCTCTACCGGAACCCCGTGAACGAGTTCGTCGCGGACTTCATCGGGAGTCCGAGCATCAACCTCTTCGACGTGACCGTCGAGGGCGGCCGCCTCGCCGGACCGGGCGGGTTCACCTACCGACTCTCCGGGTTCGACCTCGGCGAGCGGTCGCACGCACGAATGGGTGTTCGCCCGGAGGACCTCGCCATCGACGAGCGGGGTGACGACCTGACCGTGACCGTCGTCGAGAAGATGGGGAACGAGAACTTCATCTACGGCGAACTCGGCGAGCAGGAGGTCGTCGCACGAACCGACTCCTCGATCCGACCCGAACCCGACGACGAGGTCGGCCTTGCGTTCGAGGAGGAGGCCGTCTACTTCTTCGAGTCGGACTCCGGTCAGGCGATCAAGACGAAGACCGACGAGATCGACTCGATGCGAACGCAGATCTGAGCGGTCGGCCCATCGTCGATCGACGGGTCGGTCCGACCACGGTTCGCGGGTCTCGTGGTCCGGACGCGAACACGCAGACTTAATTCCCCACCCGCTGGAGGCCACGTATGCAGCGGGCATTTCCCACCTCAAGGACTCGGACGTATCGCTCCCTGGACGGTCGCTGGGACTTCGTTCCGGACCCGAACGATATCGGTGAGCGGGACGCGTATGACGATTCGTTCCCCGACGACCACGGCGGACAGTACGTCCCGGGAACCTGGAACACGACCCCCGACCACTACGACCACGAGGGTCCCGCCTGGTACCATCGAAACTTCCACCTCCGGGAACCGACGGACGCGCTGCTTCGGTTCACCGCCGTCGCACACGAGGCGACCGTCTGGGTCGACGGTCGCGAGGTCGCGTCCCACTACGGCGGCTACACGCCGTTTCGGACACACCTGTCGGGGCTCGACGCGGGGACACACGACGTCACGGTCCGGGTCGACAACTCGCGAACGCCCCACAGCCTCCCGTTACCGGACACGGACTGGTTCCCCTACGGCGGTATCACCCGCGAGGTCTTCCTCGAGACCGTCCCGACGTGCTACCTCGACGACCTCACGGTCCGGTATCGACTCGACGATGACGTCGCGACGGCGACCGCCGAAGTGACCATCCGAAACACGGGTGGGGCATCCGAGGGGATGGTCGCCGTCGAAATCGGTGACGAGCGGGTCGGCGAGGCGGTCACGGTCCCGAGCGGCGAGTCGGTGCACGAGCTCGAACTCGCGCTGGACGTCGACCGCTGGTCGCTCGACGACCCTACGTTGTACGACGTCCGGGCCACGTTCTCGAACGAGACCGGTGTCGAGGACGAACTCCGGGACCGGATCGGCTTCCGCGAGGTCGAGGTCACCGAGCGGTCGCTGTTGCTCAACGGCGAGCCGGTCGACGTGGCCGGGGTCAACCGACACGAGGACCACCCCGACTGGGGGCACGCGGTTCCCCCGGAACTGATGGAACGCGACCTCGACATCATCGAACGGCTGGGCTGCAACACGATTCGGACCTCCCACTACCCGAACCATCCACGATTCCTCGACCGCTGTGACGAGCGGGGGATCCTCGTGCTCGAGGAGGTCCCGTACTGGCAGTACGACGCGGACGATTTCGCTCGGGAGCAGGTCCTCGAACGCGGCGAGCGGATGCTCGGTGAGATGATCGAGCGCGACCGGCACCACCCGTCGGTCGTCGCCTGGAGCCTCCACAACGAGTGTTACAACCACCAGGAGGGCGTCGCCGACGCGACGAGGCGGCTCGCCGAGGTCGCCAGAGAGCGGGACGACTCGCGGCCGCTGACGTTGGCCTCGAACACCGACTGGCGGGGCCACGAGGACCGGTGCCTCCAGTACGTCGACTTCGTCTGTCTCAACGCCTACTGGGGCTGGTACAGGGACGACCGGAACTGGGACGAGTTCCTCGAGGAAGTCAGGGATCGACACCCCGGGAAACCTATCCTCGTCTCGGAGTTCGGGGCCGGTGCGATCCAGAACGAACGCACTTGGGACAACCAGAAGTGGAGCGAGACGTACCAGGCGGACCTCCTCGAACGATCTATCGACACGTTCGAGGCGGCCGAGTACGTCACGGGCTGGACGGTCTGGCAGTACTGCGACACCAGAACGGACCCTCGAAAGGCGATGAAACGCCCGAAGACCAAGAACAACAAGGGGATCGTCGACGAGTTCAGGCGGCCGAAGGAGGCCTACTGGCGGCTACAGGGCCTGCTCGACGACGAGGCGAACTGAACGGGGGTCGGCGATCGGACCGCGTTACAGCCGTTCGAGGGGGTCGTCGCCACCGAGGTCGAACGGTTGGAGGTCGAACCGGAACGCGAATGGCTGGGGCTCGACGCGGTACTCCGGAAGCGTCGCCGGTCCGCAACTACCGGTCCCGAGCCCGCAGTGGTCGTGGTCGAGCGAGACGGAGACCCCCTCGCGATCGGGCAGTTCGTGGTCGTGTTCCGCCGCCGTCAGGTCGGTCGTGTCGTAGTGGTGGGCGCTGAAGTCGAACGAGTCGTTCCCCAGAACCCGCAGGCCGACGCCACGTCGGTCGGTGAACGCCACCCACCTCGTGTCATTCCGGTTACCGTTCTCCTGTGGCCGAACGTACGGGGTGTGGAGGTCCGAGACGGGTCGGCTGTACCGACCGAGCAGCGTGGCTTCCTTGCTGTCGACGTAGGACTCGCCCGGTCCACGTCCGTACCAGGTGGCCCGGTCGAGGCTCCCGTCGAGCGTGAGGTCGAGCCCGACGCGAGGCAGCGAGGGGAGCATCGAGAGGTCGCCTTCGGGCTCGATGGCCGTCTCGACCGAGACGGAGCCGTCGCGTTCGATGGTGTAGGACTGCTCGACGGCGAACCCGTGGTCGTATATCGGCGGTGCGACCCGACCGACGACGTCGATGACGACCCGTTCGCCGTCCGTCGCCTCGTAGGCGACCTCGTCGGCGCGGAACCGGAGGTCGTCGATCCCCGCTTCGCGCCAGAGTTGTTCGAAGCCCACGGTCCTCACGTCCGACGCCTCGACCGTCGCCTCCGTCTCGTGTATCCGCGTCATCCGGGAGAGGAAGGTTCGGGAGAGCGGCAGGCCGCGGTCGTTGTCCGTCGGGGCCCGCCAGAACCCGACCATCGGGCCCCGGTCGAGTAGGTCGTGACCACGGTACCGAAAGGAGTCGAGACGACCGTACGTGTCGTCGAAGACGAGTTTGAAGGCGGCGTTCGAGACGACGATCCCCCGGTCGGTGGTGTCGCAGGTGAGGTGGCCCCGCGTCTCGCGGCTCGGTCCCGGGAGGGAGCGCGTCCCGAGGTCGCTGCCCGGGAGTTCGAACTGCCCGGTCGCGACCGTATGGCCCCGCTTCGCCCAGCGGGTCCCGTGCGCGAGCGAGAGCTCGATGGTGAGGACGTTCTCGACGTCCGTATCGAGCCGGTCGGCTTCGACCGGGACCTCGACCGTCGCCTCCTCGCCGGGATCGATCGCCGGGAGCGAGAGGGAGCCGTCCTGGATCGCGACCCCGTCGGCGCGCAGGGACCACGACGCGTCGAGGCCGTCGAGCGAGCGGAAGTCGTACCGGTTCTCGACGACTACCTCCCCATGCCGGCGGTCGGCTTCACGGAGGACGACCGGTTCGATCACCTTCTTGTACTCGACGAGCCCCGGCGACGGCTCGCGGTCCGGGAAGACGAGGCCGTTGATGTTGAAGTTCCCGTCGTTGGGCTCGTCGCCGAAATCGCCGCCGTACGCGAACCGTTCGGCTCCATCGTCGGTCCGTTGTCGGAGCCCTTGGTCGATCCAATCCCAGACGAACCCACCCTGGAGCTGGTCGTGTTCGTCGAAGCGGTCCCAGAACTCGCGGAGGTTCCCCGGTCCGTTCCCCATCGCGTGCGCGTACTCACAGAGGATGACGGGATGGTCGAGGTCGTCGGCCGCCCACGCGTCGAGCCGGTCGAAGGGGGGATACATCGGCCCGATGATGTCCGACACCCGCTGGTCCTCGTCGGGTTCGTAGTGGATCGGCCGTGTCGGGTCGCGCTCGCGGGTCACTGTCGCCATCCGTTCGTGATTGCCCCCGAAATCGGACTCGTTCCCGAGCGACCAGCCGATCACGCTCGGATGGTTCTTGTCGCGCTCGACCATCCGCACCATCCGGTCAACGTAGGTCGCCTCCCAGGTCGGGTCGTCGCTGAGATGTGGCGTCGAGCCCACTTTCTCCAGCCCGTGGCACTCCAGGTCCGTCTCGTCGAGGACGTAGAGCCCGTACTCGTCACAGAGGTCGTAGAACCGTGGGTCGTTCGGGTAGTGGGCCGTCCGGACGGCATTGACGTTGTGGCGCTTCATCAGCTCGATGTCCTCACGCATCACGGACATGGGGACGGTGCGGCCCCAGTCGGGGTGGAAGTCGTGGCGGTTGACCCCACGGACGGTTATGGCTTCGCCGTTGACGAGGAGCTGACCGCCCTCGATCGTCACGTCCCGGAATCCGACGGGTTGGCTCACGACGGTCGAGGAATCGCCCTCCGTCACGGTCAGCGTGAGATGGTATCGGGTTGGCGTCTCCGCCGTCCAGCGGTCGGGCTCCTCGATGACCGTTTCGAAGCGAACTTCCTCGGTCGCACCGGGGTCGAGCGCGACGGTCGTCCCCGAGAAGTCGACCCCGAGCTCCGTCCCGTCCCCGTCTCGGAGGGTCGCCGTGACCCGTGCGCTCGATCCCGTCTCGCCGACGTTGCTCACGTCGGCGACACCTCGGAGCGTCCAGTCCTCGAACCCGTCGTCGGGTTCCGTTCGAATGTCCACGTCGCGAACCTGGACCGTCGGCCTCGCGGACAGGGAGACGTCCCGGAAGATGCCGCTTAGCCACCACATGTCCTGGTCCTCGAGGTAGCTGCCGTTGGACCACTTGTAGACGCGAACCGCGAGGGTGTTCTCGCCCGGTGAGACCGATTCGGTGATGTCGAACTCGGAGGGGAGCCGACTCCCTTCGCTGTAGCCGACCCGCTCGCCGTTCACCCAGACGTGGAACGCGGAGTCGACGCCGTCGAACTGGAGCCGGATCCGCCGCTCGCTCCAGCCGTCCGGGACCGTGAACGACCGGCGGTAGAGGCCGGTCGGGTTCTCGGTCGGGACGTTCGGCGGGTCGACCGGGAACGGATAGACGACGTTGGTGTAGTGTGGCTCGCCGTGGCCCGCCGTCTGCCAGTTTCGCGGAACCCGCAGCTCGTCCCAGTCACCGTCGTCGAAGTCCGGGTCGTGAAACCCGTCGGGCGCGTCGTCCGGGGTTTCGACGAGCGAGAACCGCCAAGTCCCGTTCAGCGAGCGGAACCAAGGCGAGGCGGTTGGGTCCCCCGTGACGGCCGTCCCCACGTCGGCGTACGGCACCACGGGCACGTGGGGGTCGATTCGGTTTCTGCCGATAACCTCCGGGTCCAGCCAGTCGGCGACCATGTCCACACCTCGCGGAACGGGTAGTTATTCCTTTCCACCGGACCGGTTGCTACTTCCCGGGATCCCGAGTAGACGTGTTCGCGGAGTATTCAGACCGGTTCCGAGGACCGAGTCGTTCGTTCGAGGCCGAGGAAACCGACCTCTCAGCGAAGCAGCGGTGACATCGTTTCACCAGCGATCGGGAAAAATGACAGAATAAATCACTCGATCGAGCCACACAACGAGATATCGTTCGATTCGGCGGGTCGGACCGACCGCCACGAAACGTGAAAACGAACCAAGGGTCGTGTTGTCGAGGCTTCGAACCACTCGGAACGTCTGAGGCCACATCCAGCAACAGATCACTCGATGATACCGAACCACGACGCGTCGGTCGAGATGCGACCGCGTGACACCTTTCGTTTTTCCAAATTTGGCTTGCTGCCGTGTTCAGAGACGGATTCTCCCGATCGACGAGAGATATGGCTTTCGAGAGCTATCGATCCCACAACCACCTTCTACTTCGAGTCGTTTTTTCTGCTGGTTTCTATCGAATTCGAAGCGGCTCCGTCGGCTATGTGCGTCGCTGTCGTCCTATCGTCGGCTACTCGTCACGACGGCACGGGTCGATGAGCGACAGTCATCCGAAAACGCGTTCCCGGCGAGCGGTCAGTCGGTGGCGCTTTCGCTCGCCACCACGTCGCCCTCGCCGACCCCGCCGGCCCACACACCGGCCGTGAGGTCGACCGCGTCGTTCCACTTCCCGACGACGGTGCTCACCGCGAGGTCGCCGGCGACATTGTTCATCGTGCGAAGGCGGTCGAGGAGGGGGTCGATACCGGCTATCATCGCGATGACTTCGAGCGGGAGGCCGACCTGGGTCAGCACGGCGGTCATCATCACGAGGCTCGCACTCGGGACGCCGGCGGTCCCGATGCTGGCGAGCAACGCGGTGACGAGGATGGAGAACTGCTGGGCGAGGGTCAGCGAGACGCCGGCAATGTTCGCGGCGAAGATCGCGACGATGCCGAGATACATCGCGGTTCCGTCCATGTTGATCGTGGCCCCGAGCGGCAGCGAGAAGCTGTAGACGCCCTCGTCGATCTTGAGGTTGTCCTCGGCGTTCGACATCGAGACGGGGAGGGTCCCGCTGGACGAGCGAATGCTGAGCGCCGTCACCAGCGCCTCCCGCGTGCCCCGGAGGAAGGAGATCGGGGAGACACCGACCACCCCGCGGAGGAGAACGAGCAGGTAGACCACCGTTATCTGGATCGCGACCGCGAGGAGGAGGGTCGCGGCCAACATCGCGTACGCCCTGATGGCCTCGACCCCGATCTCGCCGAAGAGCGCCGCCATCAACGCGAAGACGCCGATCACGCCGTACTCCATGATCCCCCAGACGACCTTGAACATCACCTCCGCACCCGCCTCGGCCGTCTCGAATATCGTGTCGATGCCGTCCCGGATCGACGAGTCGGCGTCGGACTCCTCCCGCACCAACGTCATCCCGATGCCGAACACCAGCACGAAGAAGATGATCGCGAGGATGTTCCCCTCCGCCATCGCGGAGATCGGGTTCGTCGGGACGACGTTGAGGAGTTGCTGGCCGAGCGACGGTGCTTGTTCCGTGTCGACGTTTCCGCCCGTGAGCGTCACGCCCGAACCGGGGTTGATGAGGTTGCTGACACCCAAGCCGAGCGCGATGGCGACGGTGGTCGTGAGCAGGTAGAGGAGGACCGTCTGTGCTCCGATCTTGCCGAGGTTGGTCGGCGAGAGCCGCCGGGCCGCCATCAGGAGAGTGAAGACGATGATCGGGATGATGATCATCTCGAGCAGCCGGACGAACAGGTCGCCGAGCGGCTGGAGGCGCTGGGCGGGTGGCCCGACGGCGAGCCCGACTATCGAGCCGAGAACGAACGCGGCCGCGATACGATAGACGATCGGCACCGACCGATATCGCCGCCAGACGCGGAGGAACTGGTTTGCCATAGCACTCGAATGTTGGAACACACTAAAAGCGCTTCGGCGGGAAAACGAACGTTCGGATATCCCCCGATCGGCGTTAGATATCTTTTATACCGGGCCGTGTGGCAGGGAACGAACGTCGGCCCGTCGGGCGACGGCCCGGATGGCGTTCCCCGGTGCCGGTGTCGACCTACCGCCGGAGACGGCGGAGCGCGATGCCGCCGAGCCCGACGAGCGCGGCGAGGACGCCGAACCCGGGCCCGGTCGTGCTGCTGTCCCCGTCGGCCCCGCCGGTCGTGTTCGCACTCTCGGCGGTGGCCGCTTCCGTCCGATCCCCGGAGCGGGAACCGTTCGTCGCCGACTCCCGACCCGCACCGGTCTTCGCGCGGGGCGTCGCGGCCGTCCGAGCCGTTTCGGCGACCGTTCGCGCCAGCGTCGTCGCGGTGGTGTCGACCGTCGCCGATTCGGTGGTTCGCCTCGTCTCGGTCGGGATCGACACCGTCCCGCTGTCCAGTTCCGGATAGGTCTCCTCGTCGAGCATGACCCCATCGGAATCGGCGACGAAGACGGCCCGATCCGGAGCGCTGTCCTGTCCAGTGTAGACGACCGACTCGGTGTCCTCGCCCTCCCCGGCCCGAACCGTGATCGTATCGCCAGCGTCGAGAGCCGGCCCGTCGAACGTGTAGACGTCGGCCGGGTCGTTCGTCGGCACCCGCAACGCCCCGCTCTGGAAGCCCAGCCTGAACCCCGAGAGGTCGACCCGCTCGGAGCCCGTGTTCCGGACGGTGACCGAAAGCGGGGTGTCACCGTCGGTCTTCCCCCGTGTTATCTCGGTGATCTCGAGCGACCGCCGGTCCGGGAGGTCGGAGACGGGTTTCGCGCCGGGTGATCCGGGTTCGGTCACGAACGAGGCCAGCGTCCGTACCGACGCGTCTCGGTCCTCGACGGTCGAGACGACCCGGTAGTCGGAGCGCCAGCGGTTGGGGGTGACGGTACACCGCACGTAGCCGCGGTGGTCGCTGAAGAACCGCTGCCAGGGCTCGCGGGCGGAGCGGCCGTACTGTGTGATCCCGGTACCGTTCATCCCGGACGTCAGCGAGGTTCCGACGAACTCCGTCGCCACCGTTCGTGAATCCGGGTTCGAGAAGTCGGCTTTGAGGTCGTAGACGTAGTTCCGGTGGATGTCCCCGGTGAGCACGACCGGGTTCAGGTCGTCGGTTCCGGCCATCGTATCGAGGACGGCCTGGCGGTCCGCCTCGTAGCCGTCCCACCAGTCGTTGCTGATACCGATCTCCGCCATGAGGACCTGATTCGCGAGGACGTTCCACGTCGGACCCGACTCGTCGAGCCAATCGAGCAACCACTCCCGCTGTTCGTCCCCGAGTATCGTCCGGTCGGGGGACTCGGTTCGCTCCTCCTCGCTGACGATGTCGTCGCGGTACTGGCGGGTGTCGAGCACGCTGAACTCGAGGAGGTTCCCGAACGAGAACCGACGGTACAGCGGGAGGTTCGGGCCGTCGGGCATCCGCGAGAGCCGGAGCGGCTGGTGTTCGAAGAACGCCTGGTAGGCGTTCGTCCGGCGTTCGAGGAACTCGTCGTGGGGGACCTCCTTGTAGTCGTCACCCGCGTAGTTGTTGACCACCTCGTGGTCGTCCCAGGTCACGATCCAGGGGAACGCGGCGTGGGCTTTCTGGAGGCTCTCGTCCGTCTTGTACTGGGAGTAACGGATACGGTAGTCGCCCAGGCTCTCGAGTTCGTGTGGGGGTTCGTGACTCCGGTCGAGCGAGGTCTGGATGTTCTTCCCGTAGATGTAGTCGCCGAGGTGGACCACCAGCTCGATGTCCTCCTCGGCGAGGTGGTCGTAGGCCGTGTAGTAGCCCTTGGGCCAGTCCTGACACGAGACGAACGCGAAGTCGAACGCATCGAGGTCCGCGTCGGTTGGCGGTGCCGTCTCGGTCGTTCCGACGGCCGTTTGGTAAGTACCCGACTCGAACCGATAGTAGTAGGTGGTGTCCGGCTCCAGCCCGGTGACGTCGACGTGAACGGAGTGGGCGAACCGCGCGTTCGTCGTGACGCTGCCCTCGGAGACGATATCGGTCATCCCCTCGTCGGTCGCGACCTCCCACTTCACCGGCACCTCCCGGTCGGCCATACCGCCGTCCTCCGCGAGCGGTTCCGGGGCGAGCCGCGTCCAGAGGACGACCGCGTTCGGCAGGGGGTCGCCGGAGGCGATACCCAGCGTGAACGGGTCGCGTTCGAAGAGGTCCGACTGCGGTACCTCGGGCGGCATATCCCGATACTCGGCTGCGGCGGCGTCGATACCGGTGCTTCCGACGGTAGCGACCGCCGTGGCGATGCCGGCTTTCCGGAGGAACGCCCGTCGTGGACTATTCGGTTGGTCAGTCGTCATGACTCGAAAGAGATGATGCACTGATAAAAACGCAATGAATCAACCGAACGACTCGCGTCGAGAAAATCGGGTCCACCTCGCCAGGTCGACCCGTCGGGATGTTCCGAGCGGGTCGTGATCCCATGCCGGACGAACCGCCGGCCGGTTCACTCGGTTTTGAGGGCGCGTACCGCGAGTCCACCGAGGCCGACGAGGGCGGCGACCACACCGAACCCGGGGCCTGTCGAGCCGGTCGTCTCGTTCGAGCCCGACGCCGACGAACCGTTCGTCGAGCCACCGGTATCGGGGGTGGCTTCGGTCGCCGAGCCGGACGCCGTCGCGGTCGTCGAGCCCGTCGAACCCGCCGTGGCCGTCGTCCCATCGGTCGTCCGACGCCCGATACCGGTCGTCGAACTTCCGGTCGCGTTGGCAGTCCGGGCCGTAGCGGCCGTCGAACGTGCGGCCTGAGCGTTCTCGGGCGGACGGAGACGGTAGACGCTGCCGGTATCGCCCTCCCCGGGCTGGGCGGTCGTGAGAACGTAGAGTCGACCCCGGTTGTCCCGTCCGAACCCGAGCACGGACGCACCGATCCGACCGGTGTCGCTGTTCTCGACGCGGATCTCCTCGATCGACCACTCGTCGTCACTTCGGATGCCGGCGAACAGTCGGCCGGTGGTGCCCTCCTCGCCCTTCGTCGTCAGGTAGTCCCCAAAGACGTAGTCGCCAGTGAGACCGGGGATGGCGTCGTTGTCGTAGACGTAGCCCCCGATCACCGCCGTCCCCACGCTCTCGCCCTCGTGGGTGTGTGGGTAGTCGATGATGGGGTCGATGAGCGGCTCCCCGCCTCGGACGTCGTCGGGGGTACTGGTCGGACAGCTGTCGGGTGTCGTCTGGCTTTTCGGCTCGAAACAGTGGCTACCCTCGCGAACGTTCCAGCCGTAGTTGCCCCCCTTCTCGACGACGTTCACCTCCTCGTAGAGCTCCTGTCCGACGTCGCCGACGAACAGCTTCCCGTTGGAAAAGCCCATCCGCCAGGGATTGCGAAAGCCCCAGGCGTAGTGCTCGTCGAGACCCTCCTGGCCGACGAGCGGGTTGTCCTCGGGGATGCCGTAGGCCTTCTCGCCGTCCTGGGCATCGACGTCGATCCGGAGCACGCTCCCCAGCAGGTTGTCGGTGACGTCCTGGCCGTTGCCGGTGACGTTCGGCCCCGAGGTCCCGCCAAAGCGTTCGTACCAGTCGGCGACGTGGCCGATACCCATATCGTATCCACCGCCGCCGTCGCCCATGCCCATGTAGAGGTAACCGTCCTCGGGACCGAACGCGACCGCGCCGGAGTTGTGGGTGTCGTACGGCGAGGGGATCTCCATGACCGTACGCTCGGAGTCGGGGTCGGCGCTGGTGCCGTCGTCGCTCGCCGTGAACTCGGCGAGGACCTCGGTGTGGTCGAACTCCTCGGGGGTCCCCTCCCGGCTGGGGGCGCTGTAGCGCAGGTAGAACTTCCGGTTCTCGGCGAAGTCGGGATGGAACGCGAGCCCCAACAGTCCCATCTCCGCCGTGATCTCGGTGAGCTGGTCGCTCACGTCGATGAACGGTTCCTCGCGCAGCCCGTCGTCGTCCGCGAGATAGACCTGTCCGACACGGTCGACGACGTAGTACCGACCCCGGCGCTCCGGTGGAACTTCGAACGCCAGCGGCGCGGTCAGCCCACCGTCGACCACCGTCTCGGTCCGAACGGCCGGGCCGGTCGGTATCAGGGCGTTCTCGCCATCGCCCTCGCTCGTCGTGCCCGCGGTCGTCGTCGATGCGTCGCTCCCCGAACCGACGCGGATCGACCCGCTCATCGACGTGCTGTGGGGCTGGCAGACGTAGCGGGCCATCCCCTCGCGGGCGGTGAACGTCAGGCTCTGTCTTTCACCCTCCTCGCTCATGACCTCGGTTCGGGTGAGCACGGCGTCGTCCTCGTCGAGGACCGCGACGTTGTGCCCCATCCCGTCGAGGTTCTCCCAGACGATCCGATAGGCCACGCCCGGTTCGAGTTCGAGGGACGGGTTCGTCGTCCCGGCGATCGCCTCGGGCTCTCGGCCCTGCCAGCCCGCGATCTCACCACCCAGACGAATGGTCTCCGGCTGGGAATCGGACTGGGCGGACCCGGTTCCGAGCGCCCCCGTCCCGAGCGCGCTCGCCCCGGTGACGACGGCGCTCGACAGCAGAAACCGCCGTCTCGACGTCGTGTGGTCGGGTTCGGGGTTCGTCATCGGACCCCGGCGCTGGATACGGTTCCCCGGAAGAACGGTTCTGCCAGTTCCGTAGTCATTTCTCGTTTCGAGTACGTTCGTTGGGAATCATAAACTCGGCGGTCCGGGGCCCACCTCGATGGTGTGGGGAGATCACCGGTCGACGAGCACGGCCGCGACGCCGCCGCCGACCATCGTCGGAAGCACGTAGGTCGCCCCCCGATGGATGAGGACGGCGGCGGCGATCGTGGCGACCGAGATACCGACCGTGGTCCCGTCGACGAGCGCCCCCAGAACGGCGGCCACGCCACCGAGTCCACCCGGAAGCGGCGTGATGCTCGCCATCGCCCCCGCTGGGATCGCGACCAACACGACGGCCAGCGGAACGGTGTAACCCAACGCGTACAGCGAGAGCCACAGCGACGTCGCCAACCCCACCCAGCCGATCGTCGAGAAGAGCAACGCCAGCGCCAGCTTCCGTGGGCTCGTCGCGACCCGTTCGACGGCGGCGAAGAACTCCTCGATGCGGGCTTCGAGCGCGTCGGGCTCCGGCGGTGAGACGCGTGGGAGGGCTTCGGCAACCCGTTGGATCAGCGGTGCGAGCGTCGCGACGACGCCGCGCTCGATCCGGTAGCGGTATCGCCACCCGAGAACGGCACCCACCACCAGCACCGCCGCGAACGCGACCACGGCACCGGCGGCGAGCGTGAGGTCCGCCCCGAACGTGAGCGTGGTGGCGAAGTAACCCAAACCGACCAGGGCGAGCCCGATCGAGGGGACGAAGTTGAGGGCGTCGACGCTCGCGATGGCGGCGAGACCGGTCTCGTACTCCCGGTCGGAGGCGCGCGAGATGAGCAGCGCGCTCACGGGTTCGCCGCCGGCCTGGCCGAACGGGGTGACGTTGTTGGCGAACGTGGCGCTGGCGAAGACCAGCACGGCCGTCGAGGCGGGAACGGGGGCGTCGAGCGCGTCCAACACGGTTCGCAGCGAGAGTCCCCACGCCGTGAGCCAGCACGCCGCGACGCCGACGATCGCAACGAGGATCGCCGGCTGGCTCATGACGAGCGCCCCGTAGATCTCGGTCGGGCCGATGACCCAGATCGCGACGGCGAACGCGACCACGGCTCCGAGGAACCCGAGCACCGTGGTCCGAAGCCGCCCACTCTCGACCATATACGTACCAACTACGCAACGGGAGTATGTACTTTGCGTATCGGTTGCGCGGCTATCCGTCAGGTCTACGTTCGTCGAGCAGTCCCGAGACCGAAGAACCACCGGGACTGGTCGGCGACGATCTGGTCGCTACTCCCTCTCTTCGTCGTCTCCGGAGGGATCCGGTTCGGTCCATCGGTTCTTCGGGTCGACCGGCGCGAGCGCGTGGTCGCGCTCCGCGTCGGTGTACTCGCGGTCGTCGAGGTCGAGGCTCCGCCGTCGCCAGCGTTCGCCGAGATCCGATTCGCCTTCGGGGCCGACCCGGGCACCGTGGACGGTGAAGTAGCGGCCGTTGCGGTCCATCTTCGCCCCCTCGTAGGTGTGCTGGTCGAAGATCACGTCGAACTCGCCGCCGGGTTCGAGGTCGCCGACCGGGAAGTCGTCAGCGGGTTCGCGACCGGCACGCCGTGCCTCGGCGCGTTCCTGGGCGACCCTCTCGAAGTAGTCGTTCGCGTAGGTCGCCTCCCGGGTCGAGGTGGCGCGGGCGGCGGCGAGCGCGGCGTGGATCGCACAGAGACGGCCCTCCCACTCCTCGGGGCTCCAGTGGTCGTTGGCGAGCCGTTCGTATCGATGGACGAGGAGCACGACCTCGTCACCGGCACGGAGGTCCTCGACGACGTAGAGCGCGAGCCGGTCCCAGAGGTTCCAGGCGTAGCCCGAGCGCGTGAGCTCCCACGCGGCCCACGCCGCACACTCCTCGTCCGAGCGCCGAACCGCCTTCTGGAGCAGGCTGGAGACGGTGTATCGGCTGTACCCGCCGCGGGTCTCGTGCTCACCGAGTTCGTCGCCGAAATCGTTCGTCCGCGGTTCGTCCTCGTCGTCTCCCTCGTCGATGGCCGCCTCCCCGCCGCCGAGCGTGGTCTGCGTGTCGTCGCTCATACCCACGGGAGACGAGGGGCGTACATGTGCGTGACTATCCGAAATCGAGTGCCGGCTCGGGCCATACGGCTCCCACCGACCCTCCCTCCTCCCCATCCGTCACCGCTGTAGGGTGCACCGTTCTACACGAATCGGAGCGATCGTGTTTCAGGGACGAGCTCGACCTCGGCTCCAATCGGGAGCGGACACGTCGGGTACGTGTGGCCGAACTCGCAGTCGAAGACGACCGGCGCGTCCGGGTTGTAGTTCCGGAACACGTCCTCGATGGCGTTCCGCTGGCGCTCCCGGTAGTCCGCCCGCCACGCCGGCGGGTTGTCCACTGCGTGGGAGCGGGCGGCCGCCCGACCGACGAGCACCCCGTCGAACCGGTCGAGCAGCCCACGCTCGCCGAGCGCGCGGAGGTTGGCACCCACGACCGCCGGATCCGGGATGAGTTCGCTGGTCTCGATCGCGAGGATACACCCATCCAGCAGGTCCTCGTCGGGCAGGTATCGGTCGGCGAGGAACTGTTCGACGAGAACCGAGTAGTTGCCGCCCCAGATCCGCCCCGAGACGGCCGCCTCGCCGCCGCACCAGACCCGACCGTCCGACCGCTCGATCTCACGTTTCGTCTCGACCGAGCGCGGGTCGTCCCAGTCGCCGGCCTGGTCGGTGAACACGTCCGCCTCGCGCCACTCGCCGAGCGAGTCCTCGAAGAGCGCGCGACCGAGGTACTCCTCCGTGTAGGCGAACAGCTCGCCGTCCATCGCGTACTCGGTCAGCGTCGAGCCCCCGTAGAACGAGACGATTCCCTCGTTCCAGAGGAAGAGCGCCAGACTCGTGTTGTCCGACCAGCCGTAGAACCGCGTCGGGTTCGCCCGGAGCACGTCGCCGTCGAGGTGTGGGAGGACCGTGATCTGGTCGTGACCGCCGATGTTCGCGACGACGGCCGATATCTCGGGGTCGCGGAAGGCATCCATCACGTCCGCGGCGCGGGCTGCGGGGTTCCCCGCGAGCCACTCCGGGTCGGCGGTGGCGGTCGGGTACTCGACCGGTTCGAGGCCGAACACCTCGCGCATGCGTTCGAGGCCCAACTCGTAGACGAACCGGGCGCTCTCGGGCGCGTTGGATGCCGGCGAGAGGACGGCCACGCTGTCGCCGGGTTCGACCGGCGGCGGAACGACGAACTCGGGCATGGAAGCCCCTTTCACGGTTCGGGTGATAGTCCTTCTCCACGCGATGGCGATAGACATAGCGCTCGTCCAGTTCGAACCCAACCCGAATCCCGAGGAGAACCTGGCTACGGCGACGCGGTACATCGAACGGGCGGCGAACCGCGGTGCGGACCTGGTGCTGCTGCCCGAGATCTGGAACGTCGGCTACTTCGCGTTCGACGGCTATCGGGAACACGCGGAACCGATCGACGGGCCGACGGCCACACGGCTCGCCGACCTCGCCGAGGAGCTGGGGATCCACCTCCACGCCGGCAGCATCGTCGAGGCCAGTGACGAAGATCTCTACAACACCAGTCTCCTCTTCGACCCGAGCGGCGAGCGGGTCGGGAGCTACCGCAAGATCCACCTCTTCGGGTACGAATCGGAGGAGAGTCGGCTCCTCACGCCGGGCGAACGGATCGAAGTGGTCGACACCTCGATAGGGACCGTCGGGCTCACGACGTGCTACGACCTCCGGTTCCCGGAGCTGTATCGGGCGCTGTGTGACGCGGGCGCGGAGCTCTTCCTCGTCACCTCGGCGTGGCCACACGGGCGGCTCGACCACTGGACCCTCTTCGCGCGAACGAGGGCCGTCGAGGAGCAGGTCTTCCTCGCGGCGGCAAACCTCACCGGACGGAATCGCGAGGTCGACCTCGCCGGCAACAGCCTCGTGGTCGACCCGTGGGGCGTTCCGCGGGCGAACGCAGGCACCGACGAGGGCGTCACGCTCGCGAGGATCGACCTCGACGCCGTCGAGCGGACCCGAAACGAGTTTCCGGTTCTAGACGACCGGCGACTCGATCCGACCGACGGCTAAGGTTGACGTCGCCACGACCACGTCGTGTTCAGAGGGGGTCGTCCTGCTCTCGGGCTCGAACGGGACACGAAGTATAGGTAGGTGGCTCCCGAACGGACACCGTATGGGCTGGTTTCGGGAGAACGCGTTCGCCATCGCCATCGGGACGCTGCTCGTCTCCGGGGGATTGCTGGTCGTCGTTCTCGGCTACGTGAGTCTGGTCGTCTACGCCGCGCTCACGGCAGGGGTGTCGCTCGTCGGAGTGGTCACCGACCTCGCGGTTCCATATCTCCCGATCGTCGCGGTGCTCGTCGTCCTCCTGACCGTCTCCACCGTCGGCGTCAGTTGGGGGATACTGCGTCGGCTCTCGCTCCCGAAGAGCGACCGTCTCGGCAGCGCGGCCGGACGCGCCGAAAAGCGCTATCCGGTCCTCGACGAACTCGGGATCACGGACGCCCTCACGCCACCGGAGCCGACGACCGAGGAGAAACTCGAAGCCCTGAAACGACGATACGTTACGGGGGAGATAGACGAGACGACCTTCGAACGCGAGCTCGACCGGTTCGTCGCGGACGATTCGGTCGACGACGAACGCGTGAGAACCGAGCGGGAAGCCGCGCTGGACCGGCGCACGTCGTGAGCCGCTCGCGAACTCAGTAGTCGATCGTGGCGAACACGACCAGCACGACGACCAGCGCGAGCGCGCCGGCACCCAGGAAGGCCTCGTCGAAGTAGCCCCGGTCGGCGATCGCCCCGAAGAGGATCGGGCTCAATCCCCCGAACCCGACGTAGACCGTTCGAAGCGTCCCCAAGTTGGTGCCCTGTGCACCGTCCGGGAGGCGCTGGGTGAGGTCTGAGATGACGATCGTCTCGAAGCCGAGGAGCCCGCTGGCGAGCACGGTGACGAGGACGAGCACCCAGAGGTCCCCGACGAACGGGAGCAGGCAGAGGGCTATCCCGGCCCCGCCCATGAACACGAGGAGCGGGGCGCGAACGCCGACCCGGTCGAACGCCCGCCCGGCGACCGGTTTCAACACGATCCCCAGTGCGAAGAAGAACCCGAAGAGAACGGTCGCGGCCTGCACCGAGAGCCCCTTCTCGTCGGTGAGGTACGTCGGGTAGAACCCGATCACCGCCTGCATCACCACGCTCCAGAGGACGAGCAGGAGCGTTCCGAGCAGCACGCTCGGTCGCGTGAGGGTCGAGACGACCCCCTCGAGGCCGAAGGACCCGGTCGGCGACCCCGTCGAGGAGCGCTCCGGAAGCGTCACCCAGAGCCCGACGGCGGCGACCAGGAACAGCGGGATGGCGAACCCGAAGCCGAGCTGCCAGGCCGCGACGACCGCGATCGAACCCGCGAGGGGTGGCATCACCGAGTTCCCGAGGTCGCCGGCGGCCATCGTGACCCCGGTCGCCGTCCCGAGGCGCTCCGGGTAGATCTTCTCCAGGATCGTGAACCGCGAAACGCCGTACAGCGCCGTCCCGACGCCGAATAGGGCCGTGGCGACGAACAGAACGCTGGGCGAACCCGAGGTGACGACGAGCGTGAGCATCGTCGCCGCGAGAACGGAGCTGACGACCAACAACAGCCGTTCGCCGACCCGGTCGGCGAGGACCCCGCCGGGCAGCTGGCCGCACGCGTACGAGACCCAGAGCACCGACAGCAGGAGACCGGCCGTGGAGAGCGAGAGCCCGTAGTCGGTACGGAGGTAGGGCAACAGCGCCGGGTAGACCATCCGAAGACTGATCGAGAGGAACCAGCCGAAGGCGACCGAGAAGAGCATCTTCTCGCGGCTGCCACCCCAGAGGTCGGCAACCGTCCGTCTCGGTATCGAGAGCAGGTTCACGAGCGAGTTGATTCTCCTGTGTCCCCTTCTCGTCGCGCGTTTTTTACCCTTGCTACATCACCAACGATGGTGGTCAACGCTGCCGAGCACCGAGGGTCACGGTGCCAGCCACTCGACCGAACTTCCGTACCGATCGTTCCAGCGGTGCCCTCACGTCGATTCGATCGCAGTCCGCCACGCCGTCGGGATCGGCCGCGAGCGTTCCGCCTCGGCGTCGTAGACCACCTGGACCGTCTCCGCGGTGGCGGCCACCGTCCCGTCTTCGAGGCGGATCTCGTACTCCATCGGGACCGAGGACTCCCCGAGGTCGGGAACCGAGAGACCGACCGTGACCGTCTGGTCCGGGGAAATGGGCTGTTGGAAGTCGACGGTCAGCGACGCGAGAACGGTCTCGACCGCCGTGAGTCCCACACCGACGACCTCGCGGAAGTAGTCGGCGCGCGCCTGTTCGAGGTAGGTCGCGAAGACGGCGTTGTTCACGTGGCCCATCGCGTCGATATCGCGGAACCGAACCGGGATCGTGGTCTCGAAGTCGTGGTCGGTGGTCACACCGATCGCTCGTCACGAGTCGTTTGTAACCCTGTCCATGTTCACGAGCCCTGTATCGAGTTCGGCGACCGAAACAAGTGAACGAGTATCACCGAAAGGGAAATCGGGGCGCTCGCCCAACGGGAGACGATGATCATCACCGAGGTGGGCGATGGCTATCGGTTCGTGACCCAACCGGACCACGCAGCGCTCTCCGGGCGGTTGGCGAGCCACTGGGGTAACGAGCGATTCGACGAGCCCGCCCCGTGCTCGGCGGTGTGTCTCGCGGCGACCCACCACGACCACGGCTGGCACGACTACGACCTGCGGCCGCACCGCGCCGACGACGGGACGCTCCGGGGCTTCACGAACGTTCCTGACGAGGAGTGGGTGTCGTTCTACACACGGGGGATCGAAGCCGTCGGGGCGGTCGACACGTACGCGTGTCTCCTGACGTCGATGCACGCGACCGGACTCCATCGAGGTGGCTACGGCGTCCGCCCGTCGATCCCCGACCAATCGAACCGGCCCCCCTACGAGTCGTTCATCGCGGAGCAGGAGCGCTTTCAGCGCGAGTGCCTCGCGGGGCTACAGGACGGCCGCTACGGCCAGTACGCCGGGGCGGACGAACGGGAGCTGCTCTCGAAGCTCCACGAGACCGGTACCATCGAGGAACTGGATGCGTCCGCGGCGGGGAGCCGACTCTGGCGGAACTACCTCCTGTTGCAGACCGTCGACGTGCTCTCGCTCTACCTCTGTGGCTCGGCCTCGCTCGAACGGACGGCGGTCGGCCCCGCGCCGACGGGCGACTCCGAGACGGCTTCGCTCACGATCGAACCGCTCGGGCCATCGACCGTTGGGGTGGAGCCATCGCCGTTCGATACCGCCCCGTTCACGGTGTCCGTGCCGACGCGAACCGTTCCCGAGTTGGACGGAGACTCGGTGGACGAGAACGAGTTGGTCGCGGCGTTCTACGGTGCGGAACAGCGGTCGGCCGATTTCACGCTTCGCTGACCGCGGGAAAGACGGTTTTCGGGATGACTGCCGTCGATGTCGAACGACCCACGAACGACGGATTTCAGCGAAGCGGCGGAGACGAGGTGACCATCGAGTTCGAAGCGGTAGTCACTCCACCCCGGCGTCCGTCTCGCGACCGATGAACACCGCATGGCTGTACCTCGTCGTCGCCGGGGTGTTCGAGACCGGCTGGGCGATCGGCCTCGAGCTCTCCGACGGGTTCACCGAACCGCTGCCGAGCGTCGCCACCGTCGTCTCGATGGCGATCAGCGTCGTCCTCCTCGCGAAGGCGGTTCAGTCGCTCCCGATCGGGACGGCGTACGCGGTCTGGACCGGCATCGGCGCGAGCGCGACGGCCCTCCTCGGGATCGTCTTCTTCGGCGAGTCGTCGAGCATCGCCCGGCTTGGCTTCATCGCGCTGATCGTCGTCGGGGTAATCGGTCTGGAGATCACCGGGAGCGGAAACGGCGTCTGAAGAACGGTTCGGTCTCCACGACCGCACGACCGTCGGCGGACGGCCGCTTACCAGTCCAGGCTGCCGCCGCTCTGGTACTCCGTGACCTGGGTCTCGAAGAAGTTCTTCTCCTTGTTGAGGTCGACCTGCTCGGACATCCAGGGGAACGGGTTCTCGGTGCCGTACCGTTCGGGGAGGTTCAGCTGTTCGAGCCGCCGGTCGGCGATGTGCTCGACGTACTCGGCGAACTGGTCGGGGCTCATGCCCAGTATCTCGTCGGGACAGGCCTCGTAGGCGTAGATCTTTTCGAGCTCGACGGCGTCGGCGATGAGGTCTACAACTTCCTCGCCGAACGCGTCGGTCCAGACGCCGGGGTGCTCCGTCCGGATCTGGTTGATGAGGTCGACGCCGAACCCGACGTGGAGCGACTCGTCGCGCATGATGTACTCGAACTGCTGGCCGATGCCGACCATCTTGTTCTGGCGTTTCAGCCCCAGCATCATGGCGAAGCCGGCGTAGAAGAACACGCCCTCCATGATGACGTAGAATCCGACTAGATCCCGGAGGAAGTTTCGGAGGTCCTCGTCGGTCTCGATGGTGAAGTCGTCCTGATCTATCACTTGCGTGAGGTCGACGACGAACTCGTCCTTCTCCTTGATTGACGGGACGCGGTCGTACATCCCGTAGAGGTACTCGGGGTCGAAGCCAAGCGAGTCACAGCAGTAGATGAAGGTGTCCGTGTGGATGGCCTCCTCGTAGGCCTGTCGGAGCAGGTACTGCCGGCACTCCGGGGCGGTGACGTAGTCGTAGACCGCGAGCACGATGTTGTTGGCGGTGAGCGACTCGGCGGTCGAGAAGAACCCGAGGTTCCACTCGATGAGCTGGCGCTCCGCGTCCGAGAGCTCGCCGCCGTTCCACTGGGTGACGTCGTCCTGCATCGGGATCTCCTCGGGCACCCAGTTGTTGTTGACCCCGGCCTCGTAGTACTCGCGCGCCCAGTCGTAGTCGATCGGGAGGATCTTGTTCGGGTCGTGTTCGGCGTCGGTGTTGAGGATCGGCATTGGTGGAAGTAGGAAGTGATAGTCGTTACTGACAGGCTTCGCAGGTCGGGTCCTCGACGCGACAGAGGTCGTCACCCTCGTCTTCGGGCCGGCCACCGTCGGAGGCCACCCCCTCGGAGCCACCCCTGTGCTGGGTCTTGCCGTACTCGGACATGTCCAGCGTGGACTTCTCGATCTGTGAGGCCCCGAGCGTGCGGAGGTAGTAGGTGGTCTTCAGCCCCAGCCGCCACGCCGTCTCGTAGACGTCCGTGAGGAGCGAGCCGTCGGTCGAGGGGAAGAAGACGTTGTGCGAAACCGACTGGTCGATCCACGTCTGGCGGTGGGCCGTCAGGTTGAGCTGGTGGCGCGGGTCGATCTCGAACGCCCCACGGTAGAGCTCTTTCAGCTCGTCGGGAACGGCGTCGATCTCCTGGATGGAGCCGTCGTGGTACTTGATCCGGTCGACCATCTCCTGGTCCCAGAGGTCGCGCTCTTTCAGGTCCGAGACCAGTTGGTCGTTGACGATGGTGAAGTCCCCCGACATGTTCGACTTGACGTAGAGGTTCGAGTAGAGGGGCTCGATCGAGGGCGTCGTGCCGTTGATGGTCGAGACGGTCGCGGTGGGCGCGATCGCCATCGTGTTCGAGTTCCGCATCCCGTGTTCCTCGATCTGCTCGCGCACGACGTACCAGTCCAGCGTCTCCTCGCGTTCGGTCGGTATCGTCCGGCCGCGTTCGTCCTCGAGGAGGTCGACGGTGTCCTGGGGGAGCAGTCCGCGGTCCCACTTCGAACCCTCGTAGGACTCGTAAGCCCCGCGCTCCTCGGCGAGCTTCGAGGAGTTGTAGATCGCGTGATAGGAGACGAACTCCTGCCAGCGGTTGGCCTTCTCGATGGCCGCCTCCGAGTCCATCGGGACTTCGAGTTCCATCAGCGCGTCGTGAAAGCCCATCGTCCCGAGACCGACCGGCCGGTGTTTCATGTTGGAGTTCTCGGCCCGGTCAGTTGGGTAGAAACAGAGATCCACGACGTTGTCGAGCATCCGCATCGCGGTCTCGATCGTCTCGGCGAGGTACTCGCGGTCGAGTTCGCCGTCTTCGATGTGAGTGGCGTAGTTGATGCTCCCGAGGTTGCAGACGGCGGTCTCGTCCTGGCTCGTGTTGAGCGTGATCTCCGTACAGAGGTTCGAGGAGTGCACGGTTCCAACGTGGTCCTGTGGCGAACGGATGTTACAGGGGTCCTTGAAGGTGAGCCACGGGTGACCGGTCTCGAACAGCCGGGTGAGCATCTGCCGCCAGAGCTCCTCGGCATCAAACTGTTCGTACTGGCGAAGCTCGCCGTCCTCAGCCATTCGCTCGTACTCCTCGTAGCGCTGCTCGAACGCGGACCCGGTGAGGTCGTGGAGGTCGTCGACCTCGTCCGGCGAGAACAGGGTCCACTGTTCGCCGTTCTCGACGCGTTTCATGAACAGGTCGGGGATCCAGGTCGCGGTGTTCATGTCCGGCGTCCGGCGGCGCTCGTCGCCGGTGTTCCGTCGGAGGTCGGTGAACGCGGGGTAGTCGAGGTGCCAGCAGGCGAGATACGCACACGCCGCGCCGCGTCGCTTGCCCGAACGGTTGATCGCGGAGGTCACGTCGTTGCTGATCCGGAGGAACGGGATCACGCCCGTGCTCTCGACACCGGTGGACTCGATGAGCGCGCCGCCCGCCCGGAGGTTGGTCCAGTCGTTGCCGAGGCCGCCCGACCACTTCGAGAGCTGTGCGTGGTGTTTGTAGGCGTCGAAGATACCCTCCAAATCGTCCTCGACGGTCGTCAGATAACACGACGAGAGCTGCGGGTGGGTCGACCCGCTGTGGAATAGGGTTGGAGTAGAGGGCGTGAACTCCAGCTTCGAGAGCACGTCGTAGAACTCCTTCGCCCGTGCCTGTGGGTCGTCCTCTTCCATCGCCAGTCCCATCGCGATCCGCATCCAGAAGGCCTGTGGGAGTTCGAGATGCTCGCCGTTCTGTTCGGTCTTGAGGAAGTAGCGCTGGTAGAGCGTCGACATCGCCATGTACTCGAATTTGCCATCTCTATCGATCTCGAGGTAGTCGGCGAGGTCCTCGAGGTCGAAGCGCTCGACGAGCCGCTCGTCGAGGAGGTCGAGGTCGACGGCGCGTTCGAGGTTCGCCGCGAACGTGTCGCGGTAGGCGCGGTCGAGGTCGAAGCCGGTGAGGTCCTCGCCCAGGACCTCCCGGTAGTATCGCTGGCGGAACACCTCGCCGGCGATACGTTTGAACGCCGGTTCGCGCTCGACGCGTCCGGAAAGGGCCTGGAGCGTCGCCTGGTAGAATTCGTCGGGGCTCGCCCCCTCGTAGATGCTGTGTTCGACCTCCGTGATGAGGTCGTCGCGTGCCGCTTCGGGGAGAGCTCCCTCGTACTCGCTTCGTGCTCTCTCGAGGATCGATGCAACGTCGACGGCGTTCGTGGTTTGCTGGCTCATGTGTTTGGTCGGTCGGCTGGTTCGAAATCATCGACTTCCGCATCGAGAACGGCGTCGAGTTCCTGGAGGAACTCCTCGGGTTCGGAGAAGGCCTTGTAGACCGAGACGAATCGGATGTAGGCGACCTTGTCGACGTCGCGGAGGTGCTCCGAGACGAGTTCGCCGACCAGCCCCGACGAGACGATCCGCGTCTCGCGGTTCTGGAGGCCTGTCTCGACCGTGTCGACGAGGTCCGTCACGGCTTCGTCGGTGACGCGGCGCTTCTCCACCGCCCGCTCGATGCCCGAACGGAGTTTGGAGCGGTCGAACGGCTCGATGGCCCCGTCGCGCTTTTTGACCTGGAGGGAATCCCACTCGGGCCGTTCGTAGGTCGTGAAGCGAAACGAACAGCGCTGGCACTCCCGCCGACGGCGCACGGCCATCCGGTCGGCGCTCGTCTCGGTGTCGATGACGCGCGTTCGGTCGTCGCCGCAGTCCGGGCATTGCATTGTTGTCACTCACTCCGCAGGTCGTCGCCCCACATACCGGGTGTGGGCCCGCTCGACCCCAACATCTGGTGTCCACCACACGCACATAAAACTTCCCCAACTAGCTTGAAGAAAACCAATCTCACTTGTCTTCGTCGGCTTCCGGACGGGGTTCCCTGACGACGGGACGGCCGTCGCTGGTGGGTGGATTCCGCTCGTCTGGACTACTGTTCGACCGTACTGGCGAGCGCTCGCCGTCGGTTCCGGCGTTCGGTCAACGCGGCGTCACGGAGCCGTTCCTGGGCGGTCGTCGGACAGCGGAGTTCGGGAACCGGGTCGGGGCTCTCGTCCGCGTCGAGCGCGATGAAGGTGAAGAACGAGCTCGCTGTCTCGTTGCGCTCGTCCTTGCTGGGTCGTTCCGCCCGGACGTCGATCTTGACGTCCATGCTCGTCCTCCCGGTGTCGTAGACGTAGCCCTCGACCGTCACCACGTCACCCAGCTCTATCGGGGCGAGGAAGTCGACGTGGTCCATCGAGGCCGTGACCACCTGGCGATGGGAGAACCGCCGCGCCGCGATCGCCCCGCAGATATCCATCCAGTGGAGTATCGAGCCGCCGAGCGCTCGACCGAGGTTGTTGGTGTCGTTCGGCATCAGTATCTCGCTCATTTCCGTATAGGACTCCTGCAAGGTCGTCGCGTCCGCCGCATGAGATTCCGGCATGAGCCGCGTTGTCGGAAGGGGTACAAAACACTGTTCAATTTGTCTTAGAACAACTAAAATTGTGTTTTGCTGCATCGATCACTCCGGCTTCTCGAACCGGTGACCCCTCAGCGCGGGTCGACGTGCCGGTGTTCGGGGATCGGTATCGTGCGACCGCTCGACGGCGAAACGACCACCGGCAACCCCTCGAACCCCACCGACGACGAGAAGCCCACGATGGCCGCGTCGGTGACCTCGCCACCGCGGAGGTAGGGCACGAACCCTTCCGGGGCCTCGAAGGCGATCCGGTCACCGACCGCGTAGCCCCGAGCCCACGGCGGGATCGATTCCCGCATGTCGACGTAGCCCATCACGCCCGCGAGCGTCCGATACGTTTCCATGAGGAGGGAGACTCCGGTCAAACCGAAGGACGGGAGACACTTAGCGCGTTCGCCGGAGAGAATCGTGCTGTGTGGCGGGCCGGGGACGGGTATGCGCGACCGTCGCTCGGTGCAGACCAGTCGTCCTCGAATTGGAGGGGTCCCAGAGCCTGACCAAACGTTATAGTGGATCGGGACTCAATTGGGGTATGACGATCCTCGTCGCCTACGACGGGTCGAGTCCGGCACAGCAGGCTGTCGAGTACGCGGTTCGAAACGGCAGCACCGAGGAGATCGTTCTCCTGCACGTCGTCGAAGTCCCCACCGGGCTGATAGACGCGGGCATCGACTTCGTTCAAGAACAGCTCAAGGAGGAACGCGGCGAGACGACGGGAGCCGTCTCCGACGAACTCAAGGAGTTCCTCAGGGCCGAGGACGTCGAGTTCCGTTTCGAGACCGCTTTCGGGAAGCCGTCGCGGGAGATCGTCTCGTTCGCCGAGGAGCACGACATCGAGACGATCGTCGTCGGTAGTCACGGACGGGAAAGCGTCTCTCGGGTCCTGTTGGGCAGCGTCGCCGAGAACGTCGTCCGTCGGTCGCCGACGACGGTGACCGTCGTTCGGTGACTTTCGGAACCGTCGTCCCCGTGTCGTCGAGATCGTTTCGCCAGCGGAATCGACGGCACGCCCGCGACGGACCCCACTCGATTCCGACTTCGAACCGGTGCGACCTACGTCCCCGCGACACTCCGGTCGGGGTCCGTCCCTTGGTCGGCGCGGGTATCGTCGCGCAACTGGCGGTACGCATCGGTCAGTACGGCCATCAGGTAGACGGTTAGGACCGCCGTCAAGACGGCCGTTACGACCGACGAGGCGGTCGAAGCGGATGGGAGGACGAATCCGGTGGCGAACGAGACGACCATGAAGAGCACCATCACGACGAGGTACAACCCGAAGAGCCGCCAGCGGTTTCCGGACGCGAGGCTCCAACTACGTCGGATACCGCCGACGAAGCTCTCGTCCTCGTCGGCGACGTAGATGACCGCGAACAGCAGACTCATCGCCAGAAACAATCCCGGGATCACCAACAGAACGAACCCGATCAGCGTCAGAAGGCTCACGACGAGACTGGCGGCGATCGAGTTGAGCGTCACCCAGCCCATCCGGCGCGTGTAGCTCTCACGGGTGATGGCTTGTCGGTCGGCGGCCATCACACGGATGAGGACGATGGATATCACCTGGATGACGAGAAGGACGACGACGAAGAGGACCCCGGCGGTCGTCGCCGATACCGGCACCGACATCGGGATCGACGTCGAGGTCCCCGCTGGTCCCGGTGGCAGGTCGAGACTCGCGAGGAACACCTCGGTGAGCCGGTACGTCGTTGCGAGAAGCGCTATCTGGACGATACTGAGCACGACGGCGAACACGAGCCCGGCCTTCGTGAGCGTCTTCCCGAGACCGGTACTGAGTGCGCGTCCGATCTGAACACCCATATCTACACGTCCGAAAGTAGATAACTAAAACCTTACTCTCCTCGATATATTGAATGGTTCGGTATCGAACCCGCCACGGGAACCGACGGTTCCGAGGCGCGGTCGCTTGCGGCGGTCGCGGAGCAGTTCGGAGACGAGTGGACGAACCGAACTACTCGAACGCTGGCTGTGGACACAATATATTGATCGTAGCACAGTTCACCGGATGGAATATTCGAGAGTACGATTGTCGGATTCCTTTCCTCAATAAGGATTCGAGACGAGGGATCTCCCTTCGAGAACGTTTCCGATGAACGGAAGAAGTTTACTTTATTTTATTTCGGCACTCCCCCCAAACTCCCGCGGGGATCTCGACCGAGGCACACACCGGACGAGACGTCGAAGACGACGATTGCGGATACCGGAAAGCGATGAGTAGCAGGAGATCACTGTGTTACGTTTTCTACACCGCTCGAAACGACCGGTTGCTGTCGATCGGGTTCACGACCTGCCTTCCGCTGTCGTCCATCGTCGGTGTGTGAAGTCCAGCGCCGATTCGGTGGCTGTGAGACGGGGGTTCGAGAGCTCTGATTAATTATTTGTGTCCGTGG
This sequence comes from Halococcus sp. IIIV-5B, assembly GCF_003602035.1. NCBI lineage: Archaea > Methanobacteriati > Methanobacteriota > Halobacteria > Halobacteriales > Halococcaceae > Halococcus > Halococcus sp. IIIV-5B. The sequence continues at coordinate 131,770 of NZ_QZWE01000007.1, forward strand.
TTGGGTCGTGTTATCGACGTCTTCGGCGGTCGATCTCGGCCCAGCTATCAGTCGACGTACGGGATACCGACGCCGTACCAGTCCGGTCCCTCGCCGACCCACTGGTGGCTGGTCGCCGGCCCGAGTTCGTCCTCCTGCCACTCGATCGTCTCCCAGTCGGGTTCGAAGTTGAGGTAGCCCGGTCCCGCGAACAGCTCGACACAGAGTTCGCTCGCCGGGTCGCTGACGTAGAGGAAGTCCGCGCGTGTGATCGCGTGTTTTCCCGGTCCGGCTTCGGGTTCCATCCCGTATTCGGCGAGGATGTCGGCACACTCCCAGAGGTCCTCGCGCGAGTCGACGTGGTAGGAAACGTGATGGAGGTTCGGGTCGGCTCCGGTCGGGAGCCGATGGATGGCGATGTCGTGGGGAAGCGGGGTCACCGAGAGCCACCAGCCCCACAGCTCCCCGTCGCTCTCGCGGTACTGCTCGTTGACGTTGAATCCGAGCTCCCCGGTGAGCCACGCGGCGTGTTCGGCTGAAACCCCGTCCTGAACGTGACAGTGATCGATACGTCGCGGCGCGATCCGGTTGGCGGTCGCCTCGCTGTAGTTCCGATTCAGAAGCTTCGAGCGCTGTTCTTTCGGGGCCTTCGGTTTCTCGACGTCGTAGTAGAACTCGTACTCGTGGCCGAAACGCTCGATACGGATCGCCGATCCCTGTCCCCGCTCATCGCCCGCCGCCACCCGTCGGACGTCGGTCCCATTGGCCTCGAACTGCTCGGCGAGTTCGCCGACCGCCTCGGGTGTGGTGGTTCTGAACCCGATGTGGTCGATGCCCGTCCGCCCGGATTCGGTGACACTCAGGGTGTGATGTTCCCAGTCGCGCATCCCGCGGAGGTACGCCGTGCCGTCGACCCGTTCGGTGACTTTGAACCCCATGACTTCCTCGAAGAACCACAGGGAGTCGTCGAGGTCGGGGGTGTGGACCGCGATGTGACCGAGCTTCGCGATCTTCGAGTCGGAGGACGTCATCGGTGGGCACCCCTCGCGCGCCGAACCCGTTCGCTCGACCGACGGGCGTACCGGTCGAAAGTATCGCTCCCTGAAGCGTCCGCTTTCGGAACCATGCGGGTCGATACTCTGCACCGTTATTAAAGACTATCGTTCATTCTCGATCGCGTGTTTCCACCCGGCGAGCGGAGGCTCAGTCGACGAGGTCGTGGAGGTTGCCGGCGAAGATGGCGTCGCGGGTCGCCTCGTCGACGTCCATCGACTCGACGGCGTCGATCGAGACCTCGATCGTCCGTCGACCCCGCTCGGGACTGAAGGGGTAGTCGGTACCGAAGACGACGTTTGCCGAACCGAAGAACGAGTTCGCACAGTCGAGCGCCGACACCGACCCGGAGACGGCGGTGTCGGCGTAGAACTGCTCGAAGTACTCCTCGGCAGGTCGTTCGAGCTCGGCAGCGTGCTCGTGGAAGCCCGGGTAGTTCTCGGGGTAGGCCTTTCGTTGCTCGTGGAACATCGCGATCCGGTCGCCGTAGAACGGCACCATCCCGCCGCCGTGGTGCGAGACGAGTTTCAGGTCGGGATACGCCTCCAGCACGCCGCCGAACACCAGCCGCGAGAGCGCGAGCGTAGTGTCGAACGGCCAGCCGAACAGCCGGTGTTCCATGTACTCGTCGGCCCAGTCGTACCACTCCCAGAGCTGGGGATGCATCCAGAGCGGCGTGTCCGTGGCCTCGGCGCGTTCGTAGAGCGGCCAGAACGCATCGTCGTCGATCGGCCGACCGTCGACGTTCGAGAAGATCTGTGCGCCCGCCATGTCGAGGTCCTCGACACAGCGTTCGAACTCCTCGACGAACGCCTCGCCGGGCCGCGGGATGGTGGCCACCGGGATGAACAGGTCGGGGTGCTCGTCGGCGAGCCGGCGGATCTCGTCGTTCGCGAACCGGGTCAGTTCGAGCGCGAGCTCCGGGTCCATCCCCTGGAACAGCGTCGGCAGCGCGAGCGTGATGACCTGCTTGTCGACGCCGTAATCCGTCATGTCCTCGATCCGTCGGTCGATCTCCCAGAGGAAGGCCGGGGTTCCAGACAGCCCCTGAAAGCCGAACTCCTCGACAAGCGCCTCGTGGAACTCCTGGGTGAGGATGTGGGTGTAGCCGTCGATGATCTCGGGCATACCTTCGAGTACTACCATCGGCGAAATAGGTCTTCGGTTCCCACCGGTCACCACTTGTCCTCTCCCGACGATTCCGGGGGAACTATACGGATCTCCGCCCTCGCTCGGGGTATGGACGTGATCCACAGCGCGGTCTGGGTTTCGGACATCGACGAAACGCTCGCGTTCTACACCGACGCCCTCGACCTCGAGAAGACCCGTGAGTTCGAGAGCGGCGAGGGGGCGCGGAACGTCTTCGTCGCCGGCGAGGGCGACACCGAGATCCAGTTCAAGTACCTCCCCGACCGAGACGCACCGGAACCGGCGGGTTACGACCACGTCGCCATCGCGGTCGAGGACACCGACGCGACGGTCGAACGGCTCGTCGCGGAGACCGACTGTACGCTGAACCGGGGCCCGCTGGACTCCGAGGGCGCGAACGCGCGCGTCGCGTTCATCGAGGACCCGGACGGGTACGGTATCGAACTGGTCGAGGAGTTCGACTGACCGGCCGTTTCCGCGGGACGAATCGCGCTTTTCGCCGAAATCGACTTCAGTCGTCGTCGGCCGTCGTGCTCTGCCCGTCCGCCAGTTGTGAGGCCACGTCGGTGATGAGGTCCTCCTGGCCGCCGACGACCTCCATCTCGCCGAGTCGGGTCAGAATGGCCCGCGGGTCGACGCCGTATCGCTCGCCGGCACGCCGGGTGTGCCGGAGGAACGACGAGTAGACGCCGGCGTAACCCAGCATCAATGAGTCGTTGTCGAGTGTCGGCATCGTGTCCTCGGTCAGCATCGGCGTCAGGACCTCCTCGGCGGCGTCCATCACGCCAAAGAACTCCGGACCGACGTCGTAGCCGGCCTTCTCGAGCACGCCCACCAGCACCTCGATCTGGGCGTTGCCCGACCCCGCACCGAGCCCGCGGAGACAGCCGTCGACGGTGCTCGCGCCGGCGTCGAGCGCCGCGAGCGTGTTGCCGATGCCGAGCCCGAGGTTGTTGTGGGCATGAAAGCCAACGTCGATCGAGAGTTCGTCGCTCAGCAGGCCCACGCGGTCGCGGACGTCGGAGGGGAGCATCGCCCCCGCGGAGTCCATGATGTAGACCGCGTCGGCACCGTACCCCTCCATGAGTTCTGCCTGCTCCAGCACCGTCTCGGGCGGAGCCATGTGACCGAGCATCAACACCCCGTCGGCTTCGAGCCCGCGGTCGGTGACGTACTCGAAGTGCTCCTCCGAGACGTCCGCCTCGGTGACGTGCGTCGCGAGCCGGCAGATGTCGGCCCCCTTCTCGGCGGCGAGGTCGAGGTCCTCAACAGTGCCGATCCCGGGGAGGAGCAACACCGAGAGCTGTGTGTCGGTGAGTTCGGGCGCGACCGCGTCGAGGTACTCGCCGGTGCTCGCCGCCGAGAAGCCGTAGTTGATCGACGAACCGCCCATGCCGTCGCCGTGTGAGACCTCGACGACGTCCATCTTCGCGTCGTTGAGCGCCCTCGCGACGTCGGCCATCTGCTCGGGTGTGAACTGGTGATCGACGGCGTGCATCCCGTCGCGCAGCGTCATGTCGACCACCCTCGGGCTCTCAGTCATCGAGCCCACCCCCGACGGCCTCCGGCTCCATGTGCTGTGTCGCGATGCGTTCGCCGGCCCCCAGCGCCGCGCTGGTCATGATGTCGAGGTTCCCCGCGTAGGGCGGGAGATACTGTCCCTCGCCCTCGACTTCGAGCATCGTGGTGAGGATGGCCGAGTTCCCGAGGTCGAACGCGACGTCGGATTGGGACTTGCGTTCGGGTTCGAGGGTCACCTCGTAACCGGGCACGTAGGACTGGATCGCGGATTCGATATCCCGAACCGAGTCGCGAACTTCCTCTACGTCGACCGATTCGTGGACCTTCGTGTAGACGGTGTTGCGCATCATGATCGGGGGTTCGGCCGGGTTGAGCGTGATGATCGCCTTGCCCACGTCGGCCCCGCCGACTGCTTCGAGCCCGGCCGAGGTGGTCTGGGTGAACGAGTCGATGTTCTTTCTGGTTCCCGGTCCGGCGCTCTTCGAGGCGATGTGGGAGATCATCTCGGCGTACTCGACGTTCGCGACCCGATTCACGGCGTCGACGATCGGGATCGTGGCCTGGCCACCGCAGGTCACCATGTTGACGTTCCGCGTCTCGCCGACCACGTCGTCGAGGTTCACGACCGGGACGGTGTAGGGCCCGACCGCCGCGGGCGTGAGGTCGATGGCGAACAGCCCGAGGTCGTCGTAGACCGGCGCGTTCGCCTCGTGGACGTGCGAACTCGTCGCCTCGAAGACGATGTCGAACTCGTCGGCGTGGTCCTCGATGCTCTCGATACCGTCGGTGCCGACGTCGATACCCTCGTCGACGGCGGCCTGGAGCCCGTCGGACTCCTCGACGGGGAAGACCCCGACCATCCGCTGGAGGTCGATCGCCTCGCCCCGGTCGAGGATCTTGTACATGAGGTCGGTCCCGATGTTCCCGGGACCGACGATAGCTGCGTCTACTGCCATGTGGGACGCAGTACCCGGCTGACACGTATAGTTCTGCTGGTGGTTCGAAAACCGACGTTCGGGACCGAGAGGAGCCGGGAAACGATCCCGATCAGAACGGGTAGGTGCGGGGCTCGCGCTGGACGGAGGTCCACTTCACTTCGGTGAGTTCGTCGATGATCCACTGGCCGTTGTACCGGCCCGTCCCGGATCCCTTCATCCCGCCGAACGGCATGTGGGGCTCGACGTGGATCGGCTGGTCGTTGACGTGCATCATCCCGACGTCGATTCGGTCGGCGACGTCGCGGGCGTGTCCCCGGTCGGCCGAGTGGACGGAGCCGGCGAGACCGTAGTCGGTCCCGTTGGCGAGTTCGACCGCCTCGTCGTCGTCCGAGAAGGGGATCACGGGCACGATGGGGCCGAAGTGTTCGTTGCAGGCGGCGGCCATGTCGTTGGTCATGTTCGTGAGAACGGTGGGTTCGACGAACAGCCCGTCGCGCTCCCCGCCGGTGAGGACGTCGGCCCCTTGCTCGACCGATCTCTCGACGTAGCCCATCATCCGCTCGACCTGGGACTCGTTGATGATCGGCCCGATGACCACGTCGTCGTCGGTCGGGTCCCCGATCTCCAGCTCCGAGGCGCGCTCGGCTAGCCGCTCGGCGTACTCGTCGGCGATCGACTCGTGGACCAGGTGGCGGTTGATCGAGATACAGACCTGTCCCTGATTCCAGAAGCTCCCGAAGACCCCCGCGTCGACGGCCTGGTCGAGGTCGGCGTCGTCGAGCACGACGTGGGGATTGTTGCCACCGAGTTCGAGCGCCGGTAGCGCGAAGTGTTCGACGGCGTTCTTCGCGACCTTGCGGCCGGCGTTGGTCGACCCGGTGAACGCCACCACGTCGCTGCCGGGATGGGCGGCGGTGCGGTCGCCGGCCGTCTCCCCGTCACCGGTGACGACGTTGAGCACGCCGTCGGGGAGCCCCGCCATCTCGAAGAGTTTGGCGAGGAGCAGCCCGCCCGCGATGGGTGTGTCCTCAGCCGGCTTCAGGACGACGCTGTTCCCCAGCGCGATGGCGGGCGCGACCACGCGGAAGGAGAGCTTCATCGGGACGTTCCACGGCGTGATGACGCCGACGACCCCTGCAGGTTGGCGCAGCACCATGTTCTCCTTGCCGGGGATGTTCGACTCGTTGTGTTCGCCGCCGGCCCGGAGCGGATACGACGAGACGTCGTGGAGGAGCCCCACCGTGCCGCCGAACTCGATGTCCTGTTTAGACTTCGGGCTCCCACCCTCGACGGCCATGATCTCGCGGATCTCCGCTTCGTGGTCTTCGAGGAGCCCCGCGACGCGACGGACGACCCCGCCTCTCGTCCCCGGTGTCTCGGCCGCCCAATCGGCTTGGGCCTCCATCGCGGCTTCGTAGGCGTCGTCGACGTCCTCGGCCGTCCCCGCGGGCACCTCGGTGAGTTGCTCCCCCGTCGCTGGGTTCTTCACGGCGATACGGTCCCGGTCCGCGACCGAGCGCCACTCCCCGTCGACGAAGATGGCGTTCCAGTCGTCGTCGACCGAGAGACCGGCTTCGGCGTCCGTCGATATCGGTTGGCTCATTGGCTTCGTCCGCCAGTTCTCGCCCGCCGCGTATAGAAATGTCGGTCAATCCGATCGACGCGGTTCACGCGAGCGATACGGTTAAGTAGCGCCTCTCGCCAGCCATGATATGGCTCTCAGTCAGTCCGAGATCGACGACCTCGTGGACGACCTCTACGAAGCCTACGAGACGAAGACCGCGATCAAGCCGGTGAGCGACGACACCGAGTTCACGACGGAGGAGGCCTACACGGTGCAGTCCCGGGTCTTCGACCGGATCCACGACGAGGACAACCGACGGATCGGTCACAAACTCGGGCTCGTCAGCGAGGCCAAACAGGAACAGCTCGGGATCCTCGAACCCATCTTCGCCCCGGTCATCGAGGAGATGGTGCTCGACGAGAACGTCATCCCGACCGAGGAGCTGATCGCCCCCCGGATCGAGGCCGAGATCGGGCTCATCATCGACGAGGACGTCCCCGAACCCGTGACGACCGCCGACGTGCTCTCGGCGACGCGCGCCGTCGTGCCCGTCGCGGAGGTCCTCGAAAGCCGGTATCAGGGCTGGACGATCCCCTCGGCTCAGGACGTCATCGCGGACCTCACCTCGGCGAGCTACGTCATCGTCGGCGAGTCACTGGCAAACGTCACCGACGTCGACCTCCCGATGGAGAGCGTCGTGGTTTCGGTGAACGGTGAGATCGAGGAGACCGGCGTCGGCGCGGACATCATGGGCCACCCCGCACGCGCCGTCTCGTGGCTCGGCAATCGGCTCGAAGACCGGGACGACGGGCTGTCGGCCGGCGACCTCGTGATGACCGGCGGTATCACCGCGGCGATCGACGTCGAACCGGGCGACGTCTATCACATCGAATTCGGCTCGATCGGCTCGATCGAGGTTCGCGCGGCGTAGGTCGGCCGTCGGGACGAGCGCGTCGAACGTCGTTTTGCTATCGAAAACGAATGGTGCGGATGCAGGCGCTCACTGATACTTGAGCGCGAGCGAGAGTTCGTTCGCGGTGCTCTCGACCTCCCGGGTTATCTCCTCGTCGAACACCTCGTCGCCGAGTCGCTGTGTCGGTGCCGAGATGCTGATCGCCCCGAGCACCTCGTCGTCGAGTCGGATCGGTGCCGCGATGCACGCCAGCCCCTCGGTTCGTTCCTCGTGGTCGATCGCGTAGCCCCGGTCGCGGGTTCGTTCGAGCTCGTCGAACAGCTCCGATTCGTTCGTGATGGTCCGTTCGGTCGCCTTCGGAAGCCCCCATCGGTCGACGATCCCCTCGACTCGCCCGTGGGGGAGATACGCGAGGATGGCCTTCCCGACGGCGGTGTAGTGGAGGTGAGTCCGGTAGCCGACGTAGGTGTCGAGGTCGACCGCGTACTCCCCTTGGGCTTGATAGAGGTAGACCCCCATCCCGTCCTCCTCGGTGATCACGTTGACGAGCATCCCGGTGTCGGTCGCCAGTTGATTCGCCCGCACTCGACCGGCCTGATAGAGCGCGTTCTGGTTGCGGACGTGCCCGCCGAGCGTGAGAAACCACAGGCTCAGCCGGTACTCGTTGCCCTCCTTGACGACGAACCCCTGCTCGCGGAGCGTGCTCAGGTGGTTGTGAACCGTTCCCTTCGTCATCCCGCGATAGCCCTCGAGGTCGAGGATGCGCGCGCCGTTCAGCTCCCGAAGGCGCTTGACGAGCGCGAGGGATTTCTCGGTCGTCCGCACCGGGTGATTCGCCTTTTTCGGCATGGCCCCCGTACGATCGCGGCCGGTATATGCTTTGTTTTCCGTTTGAAAATCACGACCCGTCGACGCGGGCGGTGACCGAGCCGATCGACGCGAACTCGGCGGTGACCACGTCGCCGGGCGCGAGGTCGACGGCGGGTGTGAACGAGCCACTGAGAACGAGGTGGCCCGCATCGAGTCGGTCGTGCATCTCGCCGAGGCGGTTCGCAAGCCACGCCACCGACCGTGCGGGATGGTCGAGGACCGCGGCCCCGACGCCGCTGTCCTCAAGGACCCCGTTCCGATAGAGCTTCACGCTTTCGAGCGAGAGGTCGGTGCCCTCGGGCGAACTCGTGGTCTCCCCCGTGAGGTACAGCGCCGAGGACGCGTTGTCGGCGATGGTGTCCTCGATCCCGATCTCCCAGTCCCGAACTCGACTGTCGATGATCTCGAGCACCGGGAGGACCGCGCTGGTCGCCTCCAGTACGTCGAGATACGTCACCGGCGGGGTGAGCGACTCGCCCATCAGGAAACCGATCTCCGGTTCGACCCGTGGCTCGATGAGTTGGGTCGCCGGGATCCGTCGCCCCTCGACGAACATCGTATCGAGCAACCGACCGAAGTCGGGGGTGTCGACACCGAGCTGGTTCTGGATCCCCTCGCTCGTCAGCCCAACCTTGTGGCCGACGGTCGTTGCACCGTCGTCGACCCGGCGTTCGACGAGCCGCGATTGGATCGCGTACGCGTCCTCGGCTGTCAGGTCGTGGTTCGCCGTGAAGGGGTCGATCGGTTCCCCGTCCCGGTGGGCGATATACAGCGCCTCCGCGAGTTCGTCCACCGTCTCCCTGTCAAGTGTCATCGACTCTCTGTATCGGTCCCTCGATGAAATACGTTCGTATTCTACACGGTTTTCTTTGCGGGACGTCCGCTCCGTTGCCGAACGGCGTGATGGTTTCGGACAGGGTGCTCATCACGAATTTCGTTTTCAAAAATAAAACCTGGACGGCTATCGTCGATGGTTCCGGATACCTCGGATGGATGTACTCGTTCGTTCTCGGCGAATCGTCGTCGTTCGAAACGGAGCGAACGACGAACCGAGTCCCGGTGATTTCCGGGATCGAAAAGCGTGCGCCCGTCAGATGGTCGTGATGCGCTCGTGGCGCTCGTCGAGGCCGGCGGCGTCCTCGGGGAGGAGGGCGACGACGAGGTACTCGGCGTAGTCGCTGAAGTACTCGACGAGTGCGGCGATCCGGTCCGAATCCAGCGCTTCGAGCGAATCGAGTACGATAAACGGGAGGTTTTCGTGGAGTTCGTGAACCAGATAGCCCGCGAGCGCGAACACGAGCCCTGTGACCTCGCGTTCGCTTTCGGAGAGGTGGTCGATCGTGTCCTCGTAGGTCCGGCCGTCGTCGGTGCTCCGGACCACGTGGAGGTCGAAGACGCTTCGCTGGACCTTGCGCCGGCCCTCTCGCACGGTCCGCTCGGTTCGTTCGATCCAGATCCGGTCGATGTTCGCGTACTCGAGGATCCCGAGGATCGTCTCCATGTGGTCGTTGAACTCCTCGACGGCCTCGGATTCGAGCTGCTCGATCCGGGTTCGGAGGTCGGCGAGCTCGTCCTGGAGGTCGGCACGCTCCCGTTTGAGCTCCTCGCGTTCGTCGAGCTGCTCCTCGACCGATTCGACCTCCTCGTCGACGTCCTCTAGATCGTTTTCGAGCCGACCGAGTTCGAACTCGAGCTGGTTCGCCTCCTTGTGGAGGTCGAGCAGTTCGCTGTGGTCCTGGTCTTCGAGCTCGTCGACGTCGGCTTCGAGCTCACCGATCTCGTCTTCGAGCCGGTCGCGTTCGCTTGTCAGGTCGTCGATCGTGTCCTCGCGCTCGTCGACCTCGCGGTCGATGTCGTCGAGTTTGCGCTGGAGGCGCTCGTGCTGGTCGCGCTCGTTGCGGAGCGCATCGCGCTGTGACGTCAGCTCGCTGAGTTCGGTGTTGAGTTCGTTGCGCTCGTGGGCCTTCTCCTCGCGGAGCGAACGGAGGCTTTCGAGGGTCTCGTCGATCGCCTCCCGGTCGACCTCGCTCCCACAGGTCCAACAGACGGTCGTCTCGTCCTCGTCGGCGAGCAGCTGGTCGGTGAGCGCACCGTCCTCGTCCCCGCCCCCGTTCGCAGCGGTTCGCGGGGCGGTCTCCTGCAGCGCGGTCTGGAGCTCGGGGTTGTCGCCGTCGAGCATCTGCTCGTTGAACTGGAGCACCCGCTGGAGCTGGGAGATCGTGGATTCGAGCGACTGCTTGTGGTTCCGGAGTCGCTCGATCTCCGAATCGAGTTCGGAGATGTCCCCGGCTGGCGTCTCCGAGAGGTCCGCTATCTCGGTTTCGAGGTCGTCGCGCTCGTCTTCGAGCGCCTGGATGCTCTCGCGCTGTGTGTCGATTCGATAGCGGACGTTGTCGAGTTCCGACCGGGTCGACTGGAGGTCGTCGAGCGCGTTCTCGAAGGCGGACTTCTGCTCGCGCGTGTCGTCGACGGTGCTGTCGGCGTTCTCGATCTCGGTGTTCTTCGCTTCGAGGTCGGCACGTTTGTCCTCGATCCGGTCTTCGAGCCGTGTGCGCCGTTGTTCGAGCTCCGGCAGTCGGTCGTCGAGCGAATCCAGCCTGTCGAGCCGGTCGTCGAGGTCGCGTTTGCGGGTTTCGAGCCGCGTGATCTCGGCCTGGATGGCGTCGGTGTCGACCGGACGCATGATCACTTCACGGAGGTCGTCGCCACGTGCGACCGCCTGGCGCGCCTCGTTGTTCTCGAGGAGGAAGGCGAAGAGGTCGGCCCCTTCGGGGTCGTCGAGGTACGGCTCCCCACCCATCACGACCGTCCCCCGTTCGCGTTCGAGCGCCCGTCGATACACGTTCTCCCCGAGCGTGAGTTCGACGTATCCTTCGTCCGAGTCCCCCTTCAGCGAAGCGTGTTCGCTCCCGAGAGCAGCCATGATCGCCTGGAGGAACGAGGTTCGATTGGTCGCGTTCCGCCCCGTGAGGATAGTCACACCTGGGGAGAACGAGATCTCCGTCTCGGAGATCCCCCCGATGTTGCTTGCCTCTATCTCGGCGGGGTGTTCTGCAACGCTTGTCTGGCTCATGTTATAGCACCCAACGCAACCCCGTTACTAAAGCATTGTCATCTGGAATGACCGAGATACACATCGACACCGTACTGAAATCCGAAATTTCGGCAACACTTCGCACAACATTCCAAAAAACACGGACGATCTGACGATGGCGTTCGAAATACTGCTTCACTGCCCCGATCATCGGACAGAACGACATTTTTGAGTGTCCTGAATCGATGCACGGAAGGCGGTCAGAGGATCTTCAGGGCTCGGACTGGCTCACGGATATCGGAATGTTCTGTAACAAGCATAGACCTGTTATGGTTTCGCTCGAAAACGGTCGCGTGAGCGCTCACGTTGCCCTTCTCGCTCAGGAGTGACTATCCGACTCATCGAGGGACGAACCCCAAGAGATTCGATCGTTTTCGTTCAAGAAAATCCAATCACCTCGGAATCCTTTTGATGGACTGATGGCCCCCGAGGACGAGATCGATGGCGTCTCGTTCCCTACCCATCCCGAGGGCGACCCGAGCGGAAAACGCGACGACTCGACCGCCGAGGGGACACTCAAACCGCGCCGGGGAAAGCGACCGTCGTGGAGCGAGAGCTGATTCGTGCCGTCGGACCCGATAAGCCCCGCGACGGTGTGGAGGGACCACTCCTCATTCGAAGAAGCGCTCGATCGCCACTGTGCGCTGGAGCGTTCCGGTATCGGTCCGTGGGAGGGGCTCCGTAGTGAGCGCGTACCGTCGAGGTCGCTTGAAATCCGCGAGGTCGTCGTGGTCGAGACAGAACCCATCGAGTTCGGCTTCGGTGACCGCTTCGGTCGTCGAAATCACCGCGCACAGGGCCTCGCCCCACTCCTCGTCCGGTCGGCCGAAGACGACGGACTCGCGCACGGCGTCGTGGCCCTCAAAGATCCGCTCGATCTCCTGTGGGTAGACGTTCTCGCCGCCGGTGATCACCATGTTGTCCACCCGGTCGACGACGTGGAGATAGCCCCCCTCGTCGACGCGAACGACGTCGTTGGTGCGGAGCCACCCATCGACGAACAGCGTCTCCGCGGCCGGTGGATCCCCGAGATAGCCATCGGTCATCGCGGGGCCGTGTGCGAGGAGTTCGCCGGTTTCACCGGGATTGACCACCGATTCGGCGTCGGGAAGTTCGTCGGGCGAGGCCGCCTCCACGACCCTGAGCTCCCACATGAACGATTCCGTCCCGATGGTACCGGTGTGGTCGGTCTGTCGCGATGGATGGGCGAACGCGAGGTTCGGCCCGCCTTCAGTGAGGCCGTAGGTGTTGTAGACGCCCTCGGTGAGGTGTTCCGACGCGCGCCGGATCAGCCGTGGCGTTACGACCGAACCGCCAGTACGGATATACGACAGTGTGTCGACGTCGTATTCCGCTTCGACCTGGGCGTCGATCATCGCGGTCAGCTGCGTTGGCACCGCGAGCAGCCCCGTGAGGTCGTGGTCGGCGATGTGTTCGAGCGCGGTGTCGGGGTCGAACGTGGGCTGGAGCACGAGCGTCGCGCCCGCCTGGAGGTGGGGAAGTATCCACGCGTCGGTCGTCACCATGTGGAACCACGGCGTCGTGACCAGCGCACGGTCGGTCTCCTCGATGCCCATCTCCATGATGACCTGAGTGCTGCCGTGCCACAGCTGCTCTTGGTCGAACAACAGCGCCTTCGGGTCGCTGGTGGTTCCGCTGGTGAAGAACACACCGTACTCGTTCCCCGTTCGGTCCGGTTCACCGGCGGGTGCCGTATCGAGAGCGGCTCCGTAGTCCTCGACCAGCGGGCGCTCGATAAAGCCGTCGCCCGTCCGGAGCGCACAGTCGAGGTCGGTCCGGTCGAGGACGGCCCGTGCGAGGTCGGCGTTCGCATCGTCGAAGACGAGCCCCGACGCGTCCGCCGTATCGAGCATGGCTTCGATCTCCGCCGGGGCAGCCCGGTAGGGAAGCTGGACGGTTCCCCGTCCACGTTTGCCACCAGCGATCATCGAATCGATCGCCGCGAGACCGTTGTGAGCCAAGACGGCACACCGCTCACCGGGGATGCGTTCTTCGAGCGCGTTCGCGAGCCTCTCCGCCCGGTCGTTCAGCTCGTCGTACGTGACCGTCCCCTCGTCGGCGATGACGGCCGTTTCGTCGCCGTGACAGCGCACCGTTCGCTGAAATACGTCGATGAAGTTCATGATAGTACCACCAATACACAACGGTGCCGTACGAGAGTATAATAGTGTTGCCCCCATGGAGCGTCCGGGATCGAGCTCAAATATTTTCGTCTTGAAAACGTCGATCGTTCGCACAAACGAACGATACCTCGTTGAAAGATCATTCGGCGGTAGGCATCCTATCCGCTACAAAGGCTTCTGTAAGCGCGTGGAGCCAGTCGGACACGAAGACGGTGCGGAGGTTCCCTCAATGACTGTCCACTCACCACGACTGTATTTTCGATGGCAAAACGTAGTTCGACGCTCGCGGTTCGGTGGGGATGTCGTTCGCTTCAGTACGCGATTCGGGATTCGTGAGAACACTCACCACGAACCGAACAGGAAACCGTCGGTTTCCGGGCGTTGTCGGCTGGACTGAAGATAACTAGTCGGCGGACGGACCCGCGATCAGCTGTGACAACCCTGAGGGACGGTCGATGGCCGTCCACCCGACGAAACGGTTCGCAGCGCGTGGGTACCGCGTGACATCCGGCGAAAAATTGACGCGAAGTAACGGAGGTATGTGTGTCACGGGAGCGCGCTCGGACGGTCGCGCTTCCGCATCGCACTCGAAATCCGATCATGTCGGATAAAAGCGGCGGGTCCGCACGGTCCACTCACGTGCCGTACTGGTAGTTGACCGAAACGGTGTCCTCCATCTCGTCGAGGTAGGTCAGGAGCTCGTTTCGACGGGACTGGTTTTTGATCCTCCCCGTCGGGACGATGATGCCCAGCGAGCCGAGTACCTCGTTCCGGACGTGGACCGGCACTGCCGCCATCCCCATCCCGACCACCTGTTCGTCCCAGTCGATCGCGTAGCCGTCCCGTCGGATCTCCGCGAGCTCGGACCGCAACTGCTCCGGGTCGGAGATGCTGTGTTTGGTCTGTTTCGTCAGATTCTCCGTCCCGATGATGTCGTCGAGGGTGTCTTCAGGGAGATGTGCGAGGATCGCCTTGCCCGTCGCGACGGTGTGGAGGGGAGTCCTCGTGCCCGGATACGTCCCGAGGCTGAGCGCGTGATTGCCCTCTTCTTGGTGGAGAATGACCGCCATCCCCTGGTCCTCGATCGTGAGGCCAACCAGTTCGTCCGTCTCGGCCGCGACCCGCCGCATCTCGGGCTTGGCCACCTGAAAGAGCTGGTTGCGGTACCGCATCTTGCCGGCGGTCGTGAGGATGTAGGAGCTGAGGTAGTACTCACCGCCCCTTTTGGTCACGTACTTCGTGTTGCTCAGCGATTTGAGGTAGTCGTAGACGGTGCTGTTCGGGAGCTCCATCCGTTCGGCGAGTTCGGTGGGACCGACCCCGTCCAACTCCCCGATCAGGTCCATGACCTCGAAGGCCCGCTGCACCGAACCGAGGGAGGTCCGTTCTCGTGTCATGTTTCCCTTTGCGCATCATCGATAATGTGGCTTCCGGTCAATTCGGATTACGGCATCTACCGGTCAACTGCTCTCTTCGTCGACGATATCTCGGAGGTCGTCGGGCAGCTCCCTGCTCTGGTTGTCCGCCGCCGAGACGCAGACGTGCTGTTCGTGGCCGGTGTACGCGACGGACCCGTCCTCGTGGGTGGCGGTGAAATCGAACCCGAGGCTCTTGGTCCCGAGGTCGGGTTCGACCGTTATTTCGACGGTGTCCCCGACCGTCACGGGCCGCTCGAACTCGAAGTCCACGGCGACGAGCGGGAGGTGAACGTCGTAGTCGTCCGGGATATCCCAGTAAGCGACACCGGCTTCATCCATGAACTCCTCCCCAGCCCGGTGCATCGCGTTCACCAGCCGAGGGTAGTACGCGATCCCCTGCGGGTCCGCGTGTCCCCACGCACACTTCCATCGATAATGGAACATCACGTGAGAATGGATGATCGGTCCTTAAATAGCTTTCCGAAGATGGGGTGGACGCTGTCGATCCCTCGTCTCGTGTGCTCGTTCGACCGAGCACGTCTGCATCCGACGTTATCGGATTGGATGCTTCGATCGCCTCAGGGGAGTTCCGCGGGAACCGGTTCCGAAAGCCCGACCGTCTTCGCCGTGTTGTGGCGGGGCGTCGTGATGGTCGTCGGCAGGCCAGCGAAGCGAGCGAGGGGTCACTCGGCGAGTCGGCCTCGTCGCCAGGATTCGGTGTCGGGTGTCTGGTTGAAGGTGTAGACGTGGACTCCCCGGATTCGGTGTTCGGGATCCCCGGCGTAGCGAGCCAGACCGTCGATGAGGTCGTCGGGCGCGTACTGCCCACGTGAGCCGACGAGCTGGCGGACGAACTCGACGATCCCCGTCGTCTTGCGGAGGAAGTGGATCGAGTCGCCGACGCCGACCTTTTGCGAGATCTCGAGGAGCCGCTGATACTTCATCACGCCAGGGATGCCGACCTCGACGGGGAGGTCGACACCCCGGTCCCTGATCGTCTCGACCCACTCGACGACCGCGTCCGAGTCGTAGCAGAGCTGCGTCACGATGTACGTCGCGTACGGTTCCTTCGCGGCTATCGATTCGGCGAGCGTCTCGTCGGAGATGAAGTCGTGGCCCTCGGGGTAGCCGGTGATCCCGACCTCCTCGAACTCGTAGTCGAGGTCGTCGAGAACGACGAGCAGGTCGTGCGCCGACTCGAACTCGCCCGCCGGCTCTTCGAGGTCGCCGCCTGGAACGAAGATATCGGTGACACCGGCGTCCGCGAGTCGCCGGACGATCCCTTCGAACTGGTCCCGGTCACGCACGTACCGCGCGGCGATGTGTGGGACGGGTTCGTAGCCCTGGGTGGCGGCGTTCTCCGCCGCCTCGACGGTCGCGTCGACACCCAACGAGGGCGAGGTCGTGATGGCCACTTCGGCACCGTCGGGCAAGTAGGTCAGCTGGTCGTCGAAGCTATCGAACGGCATCAGCTCGAACCGGGGGTCGGCGAGGAGGCCCGATACACCGTCCACTGTATCGGATGTCGTTTTTGCTGCCATTGTCTCCGTACGGAGTCGTCGTTCCGGAACGTATTGAATGTACGGTGTCCCTCCGTCCGGTTCGGACGGGGTACTCCGTGATCGGTAGCGGTGAAGACAGGCCACCTCGCGCCGCACAATTTTTATTAACGACCCCGACAGACCATGAGGGAGATGACCCGAAACTCGACCGGGGACGTCGTTGGCCACCGCCCGCTGTCGACACGGCGGTCGGACGACGACGGGCCGCACTGGCCGGACACGCAGGACGCGAACCGCCCTTCGAAGCGGGGCAGCGAGTAACGATGCACCACACCTCGACGGTCGACTTACCCGTCCTCAAGGACCTCTCGAGTACCGCAGCGGCGAACAACCCCGAGAAGGTCGCCTTCGGCAACGAACTCGACGGACGAACGGTCACGTGGCGAACGTTCGACGACGAGAGCGTTCGAGCGGCCAACGCGTTCGCCGCCCGCCTCGGGCAGGGCGACAAGGTCGCGTTCTTCTGCCAGAACTCCATCGAGCACACCGTTCTCTGGAACGGCGCGCTCAAGGCCGGCTGTGTGGTCTCGAACCTCCACAGCCGGGAGTCGGTCGAGTCGGTCCAGTACTGCATCGACTCGTTCAGCCCGCGCGCGCTCGTCGTCGACGAGACGACCGCCGAGTTCTTCGACGAACGGGTCCGGGACGGACTCGATACGAACGTCGACGTGCTCGTCACGACCGGCGAGCCACGGACGGACCACGAGTGGGGGTTCGACTCGTTCATCGCCGAACGGTCGACCACCGCCCCCGACGTGCGGGTGCGAGAGAACGACCTCGCGGCGGTTCTCTGGACCTCGGGGACGACGGGCACGCCGAAGGGCTGGTGTCACACGAATCGGAGCCTCTACCTGCGCGGCATCAACAACGTCGACGTTCTCGGTTTGGACCGGTCCGCACGCCAGCCGAACACGTTCAGCCCCGCGTTCGCGGCGTGGTACTCGGTGATGCTCCCGGCGCTGGCGTCGGGGGCGAGCACGTTCTTCCTCAGTCGCTGGGACCCCGAGGACTACCTGCGGATGGTGGAGCGACACGGGATCACCGTGACCAACATGGTGCCGACGATGTACCGGGAGATCCTCGACGTCGACGGGTTCGAAGCGTACGACACGAGTTCGCTCAAGACCGTGGTCTCCGCGGGCGAAGTCCTTGACCCGACGACGCTGAACCGCCTCCGAGAGAACCTCTGTGAGGTCGTGAAGAACTCCTACGCGGCGACCGAGGTCTACGCGACGGTGATGGCGAACGACGAGCTCAACGAGGAGCGTGCCAAGAGCGTCGGCAAGCCGGTGCCGGGCGCTCGGATCCGGGTGATAGACCGGAACGGGTCCTACCGCGACACCAAGCCGACGGGCGAAGTCGGCGAACTCGCGGTCAAGGCCCCGGACTGTCCAGTCTGGGCGTGGGGACGGACCGACCGCACCGAGGACCTCTTCGAGGACGGCTGGTGGTACTCGGGCGACCTCGGCCACCGCGACGAGGACGGCTATCTCTACATCGAGGGTCGCACCGACTTCATGATCCTCTCGAAAGGGATCAAGGTCTACCCCGCACCGGTCGAGGAACGCCTCAACGCCCACCCAGGAGTGAGCGAATCCGCCGTCGTCGGTGTCGAGGACGACGAGTACGGCCAGCGGGTTACCGCCTACGTCCACCGCTCCGACCCGGCGGTGACCGCCGACGACCTCGACGAGTGGTGTCTCGAAAGCGACAAACTCGCCAGACTGGAGCGGCCACGCACCTATCACTTCGTGGACGAGCCCCTCCCCCGGACCTCGACCGGCAAGCTCGACCGCCGGAGCACCAAGGGTCTCGAACGATCCCAGTAGATCGGAACCACGAACGCGTCGAAATTATCCCGAAAGAACATACGGGATGCGTAATGCATAAGTGAGTATACGGTGTCGTGATGGTACGGAGCACCAATGAGTAGTCAACGATCGTGGTCGGTCGACGATAGTATGGAAGAGGCGATCGCAGCCGCCGGTAGTCCCACGGAACTCATTCGAGACTTGGGCGTGGGGCGGTTCACGAGGGCCCGTGACGAGTACACCCACTGGATCGAAGAACAGCGCTCGTGGCAGGAGACCTGTGCGCTCGCCGACCAGTCTTACCACATGACCGACCTCCACGTCGAGGGGGCCGACGCGATCGAGTTCTACTCGGAGTTCGCCGTGAACAATTTCGAGGGATTCGAGCCCGGAAAGGCCAAGCAGATGGTGGTGGCGAACCCCAACGGCTACTTCATCGGCGACGCGATTCTGTTCTGTCTCGGTGAGGAGGAGTTCCTGAGTGTGGGTGCCGCAGCCGCGCACAACTGGCTCCTCTACCAGATCGAGACCGGCGACTACGACGTCACCGGCGACCTCCAGCCCCGACCCGCCGCGACCGGCGACGATCCGAACAACTACCGATTCCAGGTGCAGGGGCCGGAGGCCATCGAGATCATGGCGGACGCGACCGACGAGCCGCTACCCGACCTCTCGTTCTTCAACTTCGAGACCGTCTCGATCGACGGGAAGGACGTCAACCTCCTCCGTCACGGCATGGCCGGCCAGCCCGGCTTCGAGTTCTGGGGGCCCTACGACGAGGGCGACGAGATCAAGAACGCGGTTCTCGACGCCGGCGAGGAGTACGGGATCCGCCGGCTCGGCGGCAAGAGCTACCAGACCCCGAACGTGATCCTCGGCTGGATCCCGCTCGTGGTTCCGGCGATCTTCGACGAGGGGATGGAGGAGTATCGGGAGTGGCTGGACGTCCGGAGCGGACTGCTCTCGCTTGGCGGGAGCTTCGACTCCGACGACATCACCGATTACTACGTCTCGCCGGTCGAACTCGGCTACGGTCACATCATCAACTTCGACCACGACTTCGTCGGGAAGGAGTCCCTCGAAGCGGAGATCGACGACCCCGACCGCGAGCGGGTGACACTGGTGTGGAACAGCGACGACGTGCTCGACGTCTTCGCGTCGCTCTTCGAGGAGGGCGAGACGCACAAGTTCATGGAGTTCCCCCACCCGCGGGCTTCGGCGTGTGTCTACGACGAGATCCACGTGGACGGGGAGACCGTCGGCGTGTCGACCGACAAGAGCTACATCTACAACGAGCGCGAGATGCTCTCGCTGGCGCTGGTCGACACCGAGTACAGCGAACCGGGAACGGAGGTCGCGTTCACCTGGGGCGAACCCGAGGGCTCGTCGAACCCGATGGTCGAACGGCACACCCAGACGGAGATCAGGGCGACGGTCGCCCCCTCGCCCTACCGCGAAGACCAGCGGTAGACTTTCCGTCCGGTCGTCGCTGTCCGGTTCGTTTGCACGCTTCTTCGCCGAGACCTACTCGAAATCGATAGAGAGCGAAGCACGTCGGTGCTAATGTCCTCCGAAGTAGCGGAGCGGGTGATTCGGCGGTCGACTATCCCACCGTCAGGTCACTGATTCGGAGGGCTCTCGTTTTCGTCAAGCGATGCTTCGGCGTCGACGGGTTCGGAGGGGTTCAACCGGTCGACCTCGTCCGGCAGCCCGAGCACTCGTTCTTCCGGGTTCTGGACGTGCGTTCGGCCGCGCCCGACCGAGACGTTCCCGTCGAGATGCAGGTGGACGGCCTCGACGAGCGCCTCGGCTTCGAGCGGCTGGCCTCTCTGCTCTAAATCCGCCTCGGAGGCGTTGTCGGGGACGTTGAAGGCTCGCTGAGTGATGATCGGCCCCTGATCGAGGTCGGGGGTGACGTAGTGGGCGGTCACGCCCGCGATCCGGACGCCCTTCTCGATAGCCTGCATGTACGCCGAGGCACCGGGGAAGGCGGGCAACAGGCTGGGATGAACGTTGATGATGCGGTTCTCGTACCGGAAGACGACCTCCGGACCGAGGATCCGGATGTAGCGTGCCAGGGCGATGAGGTCGGTGTCGTACTCGGCGAGCAGCCCGAGCAGTTCGTCCTCGTCCGGGCTGCCCTTGCCGTCACCGACGTCGTGGAACGGGACGTCGTACCGTTGAGCGAGCGGTTCGAGTTCCGAGTGGTTCCCGATGACGACGTCGACCTCGGCCCCGGAGCCGTTGGTGGCGAACGCCTCCAGCATCGCTTCGAGACAGTGGCGCTCCTTCGTGACGAGGACGGCGATCGAGTCCGGCTCCGAACGGGTCGGGAACCGGACTTTCACATCTAATCCCAGTTCGTCACACAAGTCGGTGAGCGAACGTTGGAGTTCTCCCTCGGAGCCGTCCATCCCCGAGGTATCGACCCGGAGGGTCATCCGGAAGACCTCGTCCCTGACTGCTTGGTCCAGGTCCTCGATGTTGACTCCCCGGTCGAACAGCAACGAGGTGATCCTGGCGATGAGTCCGGTGCTGTCGTTCCCGACGACCGTGATCTCCGTCGGTTCTTGATTCATCTCCTCCACCGCCGCTGAGTGCTCATTGCGTCTTGGTCTTGCAGCCACACGACAAAAGTCCATCGCAACACGCACCTTTCGGGGACGGTCTCGTCGTGAGACGCGGTGGTCCGTTTCGTGAGGATGGGGAGGGTGGGA